>JAACUH010000092.1 GCA_009993005.1 Rhodobacterales bacterium | reverse complement strand
CGCCGAAATCCGCGCCTTTCGCCATGTCGGTGCCGCTCATCGGATGGTCATCTCCTCGCGGGGCGCGCGGCCCCTTCGGCGGTCTTTGGGCGAAAACGGCGCGGGTTTCAACCCGAAGGCCGCGCGGCCCCTAGCGTTCGAGCACCGTCTTGTAATGCGCGCGCATGAACACGAGGCCCGCCGCCAGCAGGATCAGTGTCACCCCGCCCAGATAGGGCAGCGACACATAGCTCGCGTGATAGGTCGGGTAGAATCCGCGCCGGACTTCACCCACGACATGCAGCAGCGGGTTCCACCACAGGATGTTCTGGGCGAATTTCGGCATGTCCTCGTAGAGAAAGAATACCCCCGAAGCGAGGAACAGCGGGCGGGTCACGATGCTCCAGATCTGGTTCCAGACCGGAAAGAGGCCGCCGAGCACGCAGTCCACCATCCCCACGCCCAGCGCAAAGAACGCCGCCAGCGTCAGCCCCACGAGGATCGGCCGCGCGTCGATGACGGTGCGCGTTTCCTCGAGCAGCATGATCCCCGAGATGACAATGCAGAACACCGTCAGCAACGTGATGGTGTTGAGCAGGAACCGCGCAAGGATCGCGTCGATCCATGTCACCGCCGGATAGGACAAGAGCGCGCGCGAATAGCGCAGCGCATTGGCCGTCTTGCCGCTGAGTTGCGAATAGAGGTCGAACGGCAGAAAGCCCGTCGCGTAGAACAGCACGAAACTGGTGCCCAGCGAGGGCGAGCGCAGGATCAGCGAAAAGGCCAGCGACAGGACGACAATGGCGCCGATCGGCTGGAGCAAGGCCCAGACATAGCCGCCGGGCGAACGGCCGTAGGTCGATGTCATCTCGCGCAGCATCAGCGCGATGATCACCCGGGCCGAACGGAAGGACGGCGGGGCCAGCAAGGGTGGCGCGGGTGTTTCGCGGTATGACATGTCCGATCAAAAGCACGCGCTGCGGGTCAGGGCAAGCCTGCTCTGCGTGCCAAGGCCGCGTCGGCTATCGGCTCGACTTGTCGGCCGCGTCGGCCTCTTCCTTGCGCAGGGCGATCAGCGCGCGCACCATCGGGGCGACCAGCATCTCCATCGTCGTCTGGCTGTCTGCCGGCAGATCCTGCTGGGCGAGCGGCGCGTCGCGTGGCGGCAGCGGGTCGAGAAACAGGCTGTCGCGCCCGAAGTGGCGCTGCGCCACGGCCCGGTTGCCGGCGTCGTATTCGGCCAGCACCGCCTGCCGCGTCGCGGCATCCATGTAAAGGCTGCTCTGCTTGCCATGTGTGGCGCGCAACTGGCCATCGACCCGCGTGCAAGCCTGTTCGAAGATGCGCCGCTGTGATCCCGGCGCCTCGTGCAGCGGCAGCGTGCGCATGAATTCGGTCATCAGGGGCGAGAGCGACGAATTGACATGCGCATAGGGGATCAGCCCCTTGAGGTCGCGCAGCCCGATCGCATCGCAGAACATCGCATTCGCGCCTTGCGGCATCTGCGCGGGCTCGAACACGCGGGCGATGACATTGGCGCGGCCGAACAGGTCCTCGCATTGGCGCAGCGTGCGGTCATAGTCGATCCAGAAGAATTCGTCCCGCCGCGCGAGGAACGCGTCAAAGCGCAGGTGGCACAGGTCGGGCTTCCATTGCCATTTGACGTTCTGCTGATACCAGCTTTCGATCCACAGATCCTGCCTGCGCAGCATCATCACGATCTTGACGTCAAAGCGTTCGCGGAAATCCGCCAGCGGCGACAGGTCGCGGCGCGTGCAGATGTCCTCGTCGCTCAGCACGATGGTGTGGATGCTGTATTTCTTGGCATCCGCGCGTTCTTCGAGGTCGGCCGCCGTCTCCGCGACCGTCACCTCACCGCGAAAGATGCGGTTGATCAGGGCAAAGTGGCGACCGGCCGCAAAAGGATTGAAAAACCCCTTTTCCTGAAGCCGCACAAAGTTCGTCTGCATGAACTTCTGCGCCGAGGTCGTCGCGGTGCGATGCGCGCCGATGTGGATGTAGAGGGTGCGTTTCACGGTCGGTCTTGGACGTCCAGATCTGGGGCGCGTTGGGCCACGTCCCTTTTCCTGTCATGCCTGCGCGCCCATGACAAGATGCCCGGCGACCCGATCCCTGTCCGCAGCCACCCGACCCGACCCGCGCTGGACGTCACGGGTCTGCGCGGCCGGGCCGAGGGAGCCCGCGTGCGGTCCTTGACCGGGCAAAGGCTGCAAACTGCTTGTCTGTCGGACATATTGATGTTGCTTTATGCGCAAAGCCCGGCGTTTCGGGCGCAACGGATATCAAAATGCCCGAGATCACCCCTCCCCGCTCCGCCAGCACCCGGCCCGCCAGCCCCCGGCCCGCCAGCACCCGGCCCGCCAGCACCGGGTCCGACCAGACGCCGCGCCCGGCGACCGCCGCTGCCCCCGTGCGCGACATTTCCGTTGTGGTGCCGATCTACAACGAGATCGACAATATCCCCGGCATGTATGACGAACTGACCGCCGCGCTTGAGGCGATCGGGCTGCCCTATGAGATCGTGCTGGTCGATGACGGGTCAAGGGACGGCAGCACCCAGGCGCTGCGCGACCTCGCCGCGACGGACCCGCGCGTGCATGTCGTGGTGTTCCGCCGCAACTATGGCCAGACGGCGGCGATGCAGGCCGGGGTGGACCACGCGCGCATGGAGGTGGTGGTGACCATCGACGGCGACCGCCAGAACGACCCTGCCGACATCGCCCGGATGATCGCCAAGCTCGACGAGGGCTATGACCTTGTCCATGGCTGGCGGCGTGACCGCAAGGATGCGCTGGTCAGCCGCAAGATCCCCTCGCGCATCGCCAATTGGCTGATTGCCCGCGTCACCCGCTTTCCGATCAACGACCTCGGCTGCACGCTCAAGGCGATGCGCCGCGACATCCTGTCCGAGATCGAGCTTTACGGCGACATGCACCGCTTTATCCCGATCCTGCTCTACAAGCGCGGCGCGCGCTGTGCCGAGGTGGTAACCAACCACCGCCCGCGGGTGGCGGGGGTGACGAAATACGGCATCGGGCGCACGCTGGTGGTGCTGCTCGACCTCGTGACGGTCAAGTTCATGCTCGATTATGCCGCCCATCCGATGCGGCTCTTTGGCGGGCTGGCGCTGGTGGGCGGGGCGGTGTCGGTGCTGTCGTTTGTCGTGATGATCCTGATGAAATACGCGGGCGACGTGGATTTCACCGGCAACCCGCTGCTGCTGCTGACCGCGATCTCGGGCCTCGCCGGGCTACAGTTCCTGTGCTTCGGCATCATCGGCGAGGTGCTGGCGCGGCTCTATTTTACCCGCGGCAACCGGCTGCAATATGCGGTGCGCGAGACCATCAATATTTCCGACAGCGCGGTTTAGGGGCGATGGCGCAGGCCGCGAAAGGGCGACGCGACCTGCTGATCCTGCTGGCGATACTGTGCGTGGCGGCGGTGCTGCGACTGTGGGACGTCACCATGCCGCTCGTCGATGTCTATAGCTGGCGGCAGGCCAGCACGGCGATGATGGCCGACAATTTCGCCCAGTCGAGCTGGAACATCTTCTACCCCGAGGTCAACTGGACCGGTCCCGGCCCCGGCTATCAGGGCCGCGAGTTCCAGGTGCTGAGCTACCTCACCGCGATCCTGCATGTGATCTTTGGCTGGCATGACTGGTTCGGCCGCGCGGTGGCGGCGGCGTTCGGGCTGCTCACCACCTTTGCCGTCCACCGCCTCACCGCCGAGGTCTGGGACATGCGCCACGCCCACCTCGCGGCGCTCGGCTATGCGATCCTGCCGGGGGCGGTGGTCATCGAGAGCTCCTTCCTCCCCGATCCGCCGATGCTGGCCTTTGTCACGCTCGGCTTGTGGCTGTTCCTGCGCTACTGGACGGGCCGCGCGGGCGTGCTGACGCTGATACTTGCCACGGCGCTGTTCACGCTCGGCGTGCTGTGCAAGCTGCCGGGGATCGGGGCAGGGCTCGTCGTGGTCTGGCTGCTGGCACAGGCCGTGGCGGGCGGGCGTGGCGCCGGGCATCGCGGGCAGGTCCTGCCTGTCCTGCTCTGCATGGGGGTGGGGCTGCTGGTCGTTTATGCCTACTATAGCTGGGCGCTCTATCTCTCGCGCACCTATCCACCGTTCCACATGGCCGGCGACGGCTATATCTGGCAGGACGGGCTGCGCTATTACCTCGACAACGCGTTCTTTTCCGAAAAGCTGTGGAAGTTCTCGACCCGCTGGTTCTACGGTGTCCCGATCATCGTGACGGTGGCCGTCGGGCTCTGGGCCGCTCTGCCGCGCTTTGACGGGGACCGGGCGCTGCGCCATCTGCCCCATGTCTGGCTGGCGGCGGGCGTGCTGCTTTACCTTGTCGCCGCGCGCCAGATCGCAAACAACCCGTGGAACCTGCACATGGTCCATGTGCCGGTGGCGATGTTCATGGCGCGCGGGGCGCTGGTGCTGGCGCGGCTGGGGGCCGGGGTGTCGCGCCAAGGACGGACCCTGCGGCTGATCGCGCTCGCGGGGCTTTGTCTGATCTTTGTCACCCGGCCGCTGATGGAAAACCAGCGCTGGTCCTTTTCCGAGAGCGCGCGCCAGATGGGTGTCGCGCTCGCGGCGCTGTCGCAGCCGGGCGACCTGGTCATCGCCGCCTCGCCCGATCTGGGCGACCCGGTGGGGATATACTACAGCCGCCGCAAGGGCTGGCTGTTTCCGCCCTATGGCGACTGGGAGGTGACGATCCTGCCCGAGACGGAGGCCGAGGCGATCGCGCTGCTCGAGGATCTGCGGGCGCAGGGGGCAGGCTGGTTCGGTGCCTCCCGTGACGCACGCGACCGGCGTGGGCGCTATGTGATCGCCGACCAGCCCGAGCTCATGGCCCATCTCGACGCGACCGCGACGTTGATGGCCGATACCGACCGCTATGTGATCTACCGCTTGTCCGCCGAATAGCCCGGCGCGCGCCTCTCGCGGTGGATCAGAACGAGGTTGCGGACATAGACGGCGAGCCCCATCGCCTGCCCGAGGATGAACACCGGATCCCAGCGATAGAGCGCGTAGGCCAGCATCATCAGCCCGCCAAAGAGCGAGTAATACCAGAAGGACAGCGGCACCACCGACCGTTTCGCGCGTTCCGAATGCAGCCATTGGATGATGAAGCGCATCCCGAACATCACCTGCGCAAAGAGGCCCAGGCCGATCCAGGCAAGCTCTGTTCCGCTCTGGACGCCGAAAAAGGTGATCAGGTCCATTGACGCCTCCGTGATATCTGCGCACTGTGTGAACTGTCAGGATTTGCAGGTCAATGCAGCCGGCGTTGCGAATCAAGATCGGGCAGGTTTGCAGGCCTGCAATCAATTGGCGTATCACGATCAATTGAGTCAATCCTGACGGGAAAATGCGCTGACCCAAACCTGCGTCAGGCCGTCAATGCCCGAGAAATTAACGATAATTCGCGTAATATTTGACCTTTTCTTGACACTTTCTGGTCGGAAGGGGCTAGAATGATGACGGGGATTTATCTGGTCGGCGTTTTTGCCTAGTTCCTTATGGAAAAGGAGTTTCCATTTCGCTGAAAGGTGGGTTGCGCATTTTCGCGGCCGCGAATTGCTGAAGCGAGCAGTAGCCGGGCAAGGACCGCCTCAACGAGGGGTCGGAAATGAATATTGACACATCCTTGAGCGCAGCCCTGGCTGCGAGAAGAACCAATTCCAAAACATCCGACCTGCGACGCACCGTCCTCGTGACGGGCGGGGCGGGCTTTCTGGGGTCGCAGCTGTGCGACCGGCATGTCGCGCTGGGCGACGAGGTGATCTGCGTGGACAACCTCGAAACCGGCCGCCTGCAGAACATCGCGCACCTGCTCGACAGGCCCAACTTCCGCTTTGTGCGCCATGACGTCGTGGACGCCTTTGACGTCGATGAACCGATCCACCTGATCTACAATCTGGCCTGTCCCGCCTCGCCCGAAAAATACCAGATCGACCCGATCCGCACTTTCAAGACCTCGGTCTATGGGGCGATGAACCTGCTGGAACTGGCCCGGCAAAAGGAGGCGCAGATCCTGCAGGCCTCGACGTCGGAAATCTATGGCGACCCGCTGGTCAGCCCGCAGCCCGAAAGCTATTGGGGCAATGTCAACTCCTTCGGCCCGCGGTCCTGCTACGACGAGGGCAAACGCGCGGCCGAGACCCTGTTTCATGACTTCCGCGAACGCCACGGGGTCAGGACGCGGATCGCGCGGATCTTCAACACCTACGGCCCCCGGATGGACCCCAGGGACGGCCGCGTGGTGTCGAACTTTGTCACCCAGGCGCTGCGTGGCGATGACATCACAATCTATGGCGACGGGCAGCAGACGCGGTCCTTTTGCTATGTGGACGACCTGCTCGACGGGCTGATGGCGCTGATGGCATCGCCGGCCGACATCCGCACGCCGGTCAATATCGGCAATCCGGGCGAATTCACCATGCGCGAACTGGCCGACATCGTGCTGCGCAAGACCCGGTCGGTGTCGCGGATGGTGTTCAAGCCCTTGCCCAAGGACGATCCGCGCCAGCGCCGGCCCGATATCCGCCTTGCGAGAGAGCTTCTCGACTGGAGCCCGAAGATCGCGCTCAACGACGGGCTTGACCCGACGATCGCCTATTTCGCCGCCGAACTGCGCAGCAATGGTGTGCGCGTTGCAGCAGGCGCGTGATGGATGGGCCTGTCGTCATTGTCACCGGCGGGGCGGGCTATATCGGCAGCCATGCCTGCAAGGCACTGGCCGCGGCCGGCGTCCTGCCCGTCACGGTTGACAACCTGTCCACCGGACATGCCGATGCGGTGAAATGGGGCCCGCTCGAACGGCTCGACCTGCGCCAGTCCGACGCGCTTGCTGCGGTCATGCGCCGGTATCGGGCCGGCACGGTGATGCATTTTGCGGCCTCTGCCTATGTCGGCGAATCGGTCATCGACCCCGCGCTCTACTACGATAACAACCTGGGCGGCATGATCGCGCTGTTGCGCGCCTGCCGGGTGGCGGGTGTGGGGCGGGTGGTCTTTTCGTCGAGCTGCGCGACCTATGGCAGCCCCGACGCAATGCCGATCACCGAGGACACGCCGCAACGCCCGATCAACCCCTACGGCCGCACCAAGCTGATGGGCGAGCAGATGATCCGCGACCATGCCGCCGCCTATGGCCTGCGCTACGCGATGCTGCGCTATTTCAACGCGGCCGGGGCCGACCCCGCGGGTGACCTGTCAGAGAGGCACGACCCCGAGACGCATCTGATCCCGCTCGCGCTGCTGGCCACCAGCGGGCAGCGGGGGGCGTTGCAGGTGTTCGGCACCGATTATGACACGCCCGACGGCACCTGCGTGCGCGACTATATCCATGTGGCCGACCTCGCCCGCGCGCATGTGCTGGCGCTGCGGCACTTGCTGGGCGGCGGCGACAACCTCGCGCTCAACCTCGGGACCGGGGCGGGGCTGTCGATCCTCGACATCGCCGCCGCGATCCGCCGGGTGACCGGGCAGGACATGCCCTGGACCGCCGCGCCGCGCCGTGCCGGCGACCCGCCCGCGCTGGTGGCTGACGCCAGCCGCGCGCGGCAGGTGCTGGGCTTTGTCCCCGAACACTCCGCCATCGACACGATCCTCGCGCATGCCTGGCCGCATTTCACCAAGAGAGGCCATGATGAGCTTTGTGCGTGATACCTTTCCGGCAGGTCTGCCGTCGCAACAGGCGCCTGCCGACGACCGCGGGCGCTACCTGCGGCCGCTGATCGCCGGGCGCAAGCGGATCAAGTACAACATCCTGACGGCGCTCTGGATCGCGGCGGCGCTGTGGTTCTGGGTCTGGTGGCTGCAGCCGCACCACTTTGCCGGCAAGCCGCAGTTCTGGGCGCTGACCGCCGGTGTCGGCTATCTGTTCTTCCTGCAAGGGCTGTTCATGGCCATGTTCCGCCGCGCCCATGTGCCTGCCGCCACCCCCCCCGACCCGGCGGTGACGCGGGTGGCGATGGTGGTGACCAAGACGCCGGGCGAGCCGCTGGCGCTGCTGCAGACCACGCTGCGCGCGATGCTGGCGCAGGATTATCCCTGCGATGTCTGGCTCGCCGACGAAGATCCGTCGCCCGAGACGATGGTCTGGTGCGCCGAGAACAACGTCCGGATCTCGACCCGCAAGGGCCGGGCCGATTACCACCGCAAGGAATGGCCGCGCCGCACCCGCTGCAAAGAGGGCAACCTGGCCTTCTTTTACGACCAGTTCGGCTATGACAATTATGACTTCGTGTCCCAGCTCGACGCCGATCATGTGCCCGCGCCCAGCTACCTGACCGAGATCATGCGCGGCTTTGCCGACCCGGCCGTGGGCTATGTCAGCGCCCCCTCGATCTGCTCCAAGAATGCGGCGACAAGCTGGGCCGCGCGGTCGCGGATGGACACCGAGGCGGCGTTCCACGGGATCATCCAGAGCGGCTATACCGTGGCGGCCGCGCCAATGTGCTTTGGGTCGCACTATGCCGTGCGCACCAGGGCGCTCAGGGCCGTGGGCGGGCTGGGGCCGGAACTGGCCGAGGATCATTCGACCACGATGATCATGAATTCCGGCGGCTGGCGCGGTGTGCATGCCCCTGACGCCATCGCCATCGGCGACGGGCCCGAGACGGTCGCGGACCTGTGCACCCAGGAATTCCAGTGGTCGCGCAGCCTGATGACGCTGCTGTTGCGCTATACGCCGCGCTATCTGGCGGGCCTGACGCCGCGGCTGCGGGTGCATTTCCTGTTCTGCCAGTCGCTCTACCCGATGATCGGCGTGTTCATGCTGGCGCTCTATCTGCTGCCGATCGTGGCGCTGCTCTTTGACGTGCGCTTTGCCGAGGTGACCTATCCGGTCTTTCTGCTGCATTTCGTGCCGGCGGGTGTCGTGCTCTACCTCACCGCGAAGCTGATCCGCGCCGAGGGCCATTTCCGCCCTGCCACCTCGCATGTGTTCAGTTGGGAACGCGCGCTCTTTCAGGCGCTGCAATGGCCCTGGGTGCTGTGGGGCTGCATCATGGCGGTGCGCGACCGGCTGTTTGGCGGCTTTGTCGATTTCCGCATCACGCCCAAGGGCAGCGCCATGGCCCCGCCTTTGCCGGTCAAGGTGCTGCTGCCCTATGTGGTGCTCGCCTGCGCCGCCATCGTGCCGGTCCTGCTGGTCGGCTCGCTCAAGGATGCGCCGGGGTTCCTGATCCTGTCGGTGCTCAACGGCGCCCTTTATGTCGTGGCCGTGGCCGTGATCGTCCGCCAGCACTACCGCGAGAACCGGGTGGACTGGACCGTCGCGCGCGTCCCCGCCTTCCTGCAATATGTGACGGCCATGGTGCTGGCCGGACTGCTGGTTTCCGCCTTCTACACACGCGGAAAGGAAGGGCTCCATGCCCTGACTGTCGGTCTGCATCCCGTGCAGATCATCAAGATCGAGTTCCGCGTCGCCGGGGCTGGCTTTGGTGCCGACGATGGCATCGTCTATGTCTTTGCCCCCGCGATCCTGAGAGACGACCCAAGAACCCAAGAGGAGTGATACCATGACGGACAAGTCCAAAATGATCGGCGCGTTGCGTGACTGGCGCGGCCCGTTTCGGGCGGGTCTGGTTGCCGCGGGTATCGTGGCCACGCCGGCGCTCGCCGTGCCCCCGGGCGACCTTCCCTTCGGCGTCTATGACCCCAATGGCACCTTTGCCGACGACCCGGGTGTCGCCATCGAACACCTGTTCCTGCCGTGGGAGGATGTGTTCCTGCCCTCGCTGATCGATGCCGACAACTATGCGCTCGCGCGCGGGCGCACGGTGCTGGTGACAATCGAGCCCTGGACCTGGTCGCGCGAAGAGCGCACCTCGGCCGAAGCGCTGCGCACCGGGATCGTTTCGGGTGAATATGACAACTACATGAAGGTCATCTGCGAAACGCTCAACCTGTTCCAGAGCCCGGTCACCGTGCGCTGGGCGCATGAGATGGAGGATGTCTCGGGCCAGTTCATCTGGGCGGGCTGGGATACCGTGACCTATATCGCCGCCTATCGCCGGATGGTGGATATCTGCCGGGCGGCTGCACCCGATATCCAGTACATGTGGTCGCCGCTCGGCCGCGAGGACCTCGCCGATTATTACCCCGGCGACGCCTATGTCGATGTCATCGGCCTGTCCGTCTTTGGCCTGCAACCCTGGGAGCAGGCGGTCGTCGGGCGCGCGCAGAGCTTCCGGGAAATCCTCGGTCCGCGCTACGACCGTGCGCTGCCTTTTGGCAAGCCGATCGTGGTTGCCGAACTGGGATATGTCGGCGACGCTGACTATGTATTGCGGTGGGAGAACGAGGTTCGGCAAGATATTGCCGATTTCCCCGAATTGCGCGCCGTCGTCTATTTCAACCAGCAAGAGGTCTATCCCTGGCCCGATGGCTTTGGCTATCCCGACTGGCAGGTCACGAACAACATTCTGGAATAAGGCGACAATTGCGTTTGGCGCAGGCTGAGGCGGCATTCGGGCCGGCACCCATGATCGGGTCGCCGGCCCGTTTGTTTCCTGCCCGGAAACGGTCACGCGCGCGCCGTGATTGACTATATCCTTGCCCCGGTGCCGCCGCCATTGCGCGGCACGGTGGACATCGGCGGCGCGTGGCTTTAGCGATCCTTAACCTTCCGGGGTCAAAGGTTGCGTTGGGTCACTAGAAATCCGCCCGGATGGTCAGACAGGCAGGAGCTTTGCAGTGCTCGACATGATGAAAAGGGGCCTTCGGGCCGGTGCAACCCCTTTGGTCGCAGCGGTCGCGGTGATGGCCATTGCCGCCCCTGTGGCGGCGGCCGACAAGAGCGACAAGAACACCTATGTTCAGCTCATCCCTCTGGAACCGGTGCTCTATCCGCAGGTACAGACCGCCGCGCTCAATCTGCTGGCCGTCGGCCAGCCGCGTGCGCGCACGGTGCTGCGGGTGCCGGTCTATGGCAGCGGCAGCTATGTCTGCTCGCCAGCCGGGTCCGGGATGCGTTCGCAGTGCTACCGCCGCTGACGGCGCCCTAGCGCTGCGTGGCGATCCAGTCGCGCAATTCGGCCTCGGCGCGTTCCAGCGCGCCGTAGTTCAGGAGTTTGCGCAGGATCGCTGTCGAGACCGCGCGCGCGCAGGTTGAACTGCGCCTCGCCCGCGTCCTGATGCACCTCGAGCTTGTCATAGATCTGCTGCAGCCGGTTCTGGACCGACCGCAGAGACAGACCCCGCCGCGCGGCGATGGCGCGGTCGGTCAGACCCAGCGCAATGTCGATCAGGATCTCGTATTCGCTGTCCGAAAACCCGCCCGCATGGCCAAAGCTCATCGCCTGCGTGCCGCGCACCTCGCGGTCGATCACGCATTGGTTCTCCACAAAGATTGAACGCAGCGCGAGGCGCAACCGTTCCTCTGACGCGGATTTCAGCACATAGCCATAGGCCGCGCCCTGCGGCACGATCCGGCTCACGCCGCGCACATAGGCCTCGTCGGCATAGTTCGACCAGAACAGGATGCGCGTGCCGGGCCTTTCGCGCCAGATCGTGCGCGCCGCCTCGATCCCGTTGCGCGGCTGCATCTGCAGGTCCATCACGATATGCGCGGCCGGGGTCTCGCGGGCGCGGGTCTCGGCCGCGCGGCCATCGGGCACCTCGATCACCTCGTCGCATTCGGGCAGCGCGGCGCGCACCGATTCGTGCAGGTAGGACCGGTGCAGCGGGTCATCCTCGGCGATCAGGACCTTCATGATGCGTCTGCCTTGTCCAAGGCCGCGGCGCGCGCGGACAGCGGCAGGGTCACGGCCACGCGGGTGCCGCGCCCGTCCGGCCCCGGCCCGATGGCAAAGCGCGCCGAGATCAGCCGCGCGCGTGTGCGCATGTTGCCGATGCCACGCCCGCCGCCGCGACCACCCGGCCCGCGCGCGCGCCCGGACCGTTCGGCCACAGGGCCGCGCCCGTCGTCCGTGATGCTGATCTCGACCGCGCTCGTGCTGGCGCTCGTGCTGGCGCTGGCGCCTCCGGTCAAAGCAAGGTCCACCGTCACATGACGCGCGCGCGCATGGCTCACGGCATTGTTGACTGCCTCCTGCACGATGCGGAACAGTGCGATGGCGACATTCGCCTCGAGCGCGTCGATCGCCCCGTCGCTGCTGTCGTTGAGCCGCCCCGAAAGGCCGCCCCCCGCCTCGCGGATCGCGCGGTCGAGGTGGTTTTCCACCGCATCGGCAAAGCCGAACAGATGCAGCACCGATGGCTTGGCCTCTTCGATGATCTGGCGCAGCGACTGCATGGAGAGGTGCAGCGCCCGGCCCAGATCGGCCACATCCGACCCCGCGACCTGTTCGCCCGCCGCAAGCCGGTCGATCCGCCGCGCGAGGCGGGTGAG
The DNA here is from genome assembly GCA_009993005.1 of Rhodobacterales bacterium. Taxonomy (GTDB): domain Bacteria; phylum Pseudomonadota; class Alphaproteobacteria; order Rhodobacterales; family Rhodobacteraceae; genus JAACUH01. The sequence continues at coordinate 18,001 of JAACUH010000092.1, read as the reverse complement.
GTCGGCGAGCGTCTGGTCGTGCAGGTCCATCCCGATGCGCTGGCGTTCCTGCTCGAGCGCCTCTGTCAGCCGCAGCGCGCCCTGCCGCAACCCCTCCTCGCGCGCGCGGGCCTCGGCCTCGACGATGGCCGACTGGCGGGCCTGTTCGGCGGCGCGCAAGGCAAAGAAATAGGGCGACAGCAGTTCCGCCACATAGCGCGCGTTGCGCAGGTCGTCGGGCCCGTAACGTGCGGGCGCGGTCAGCGAACAGCTCAATGCGCCGATGATCTCGCCATGCACGATCATCGGCACATGCAGCCGCGAGCGCAGGCCATGGTCAAAGATCGGCGCGTGAAAGGCGCCTTCAAAGCGGAACCGCAGGTCCGACATCGCGTCGTCGGTCAGGATATGGTCAACCTCGCCCATCAGCAGCGCACGGATCGGGCTGTTGATCACCGGACCCAGCGGAAGCTGCCCCCAGGCGGTGTCGATCCCGGTCTCATAGGCGGTATGGAACCGCCCGTCGCCCTGCACGATGCACACGTCGAGGTGGTCATGCGGCACGATCGCCGCGATCTCGGCCGCGACCGCGCGGATCGCAGGGCTGAAGTCGAGCTGCCCGGCAAGCAGCCGCGAGATGCGGAAGAACTGCTTGAGCCGCGTCGCGGGGGCATTCGCGGCATTGCCCGACCTGACCATGATGCGCCTCCTCCGGGGGATGGGCCGATCATGGCGCAGCTATGCGGCCGGCGCCATGGGGCGATTGGCGCGCGCCTTGCGGGAACCCGCAATGCCGCAGGGCAGCACCCGCAAACGGCTTGCCTGTTTGCCCCTAGGCAGGGGGGGCGCGCCTGCGTCATCCTTGGGCGCAGGAGAGCCTCGCGCTCGCCATCCGGGTCATGGAGGCCGCCACCGGCGGGGCCCACAACATCCGCGCCAAGGCGCGGACCATCAGGGAGAGAGAGATGAACGCCAAGACATTGATGCTGACCTCGGTCGCGCTGGCCTTCTCGGCCGTGCCGGTCCTCGCCGACACCTCGGGCGCGCGGATCGCGCTGTCGAACAACTATGCCGGCAACTCCTGGCGCCAGGCGATGCTGACAAGCTGGGAGACGATTACCGGCCCCGCTGTCGCGGCCGGCATCGTGGCCGAGGCCTCGGCCTTTACCACCGCCGAAAACCAGGCGACCGAACAGGCCGCGCAGATCCAGAACATGATCCTCGAAGGCTATGACGCCATCGTCATCAACGCCGCCTCGCCCTCCGCGCTCAATGGCGCGGTCAAGGAAGCCTGCGACGCGGGCATCGTCGTGGTGTCGTTCGACGGGATCGTGACCGAGCCCTGCGCCTGGCGCATCGCGGTCGATTTCAAGGAGATGGGCCGCGGTCAGGTCGAATACCTGGCCGGGGTGCTGCCCGAGGGCGGCAACCTGCTCGAGATCCGCGGCCTTGCCGGCGTGTTCGTCGATGACGAGATCAGCGCGGGCATCCACGAGGGCGTTGCGCAATTCCCGCAGTTTTCCATCGTGGGGTCGGTGCATGGCGACTGGGCGCAGGACGTGGCCCAGCGCGCGGTGGCGGGCATCCTGCCGTCGCTGCCCGAACTTGTGGGCGTCGTGACGCAGGGCGGCGACGGCTACGGCGCCGCGCAGGCCATCGCGGCAGCGGGCCGCGACATGCCGGTGATCGTCATGGGCAACCGGCAGGACGAGCTCTTGTGGTGGTCCGAGCAGAAGGCCGCCAATGGCTATGAGACCATGTCGGTGTCGATCGCGCCGGGTGTCTCGACTCTGGCCTTCTGGGTCGCGCAGCAGATCCTCGATGGCAAGGAGGTGCCCAAGGACCTCGTCGTGCCGTTCCTGAGCATCTCGCAGGATACGCTCGACGCGAGCCTTGCGACCACGCCCGAGGGCGGCGTGGCCAACGTGGAATACACGCTCGAGGATGCCGTGGCGGTGATCGACGGCGCGATGTGATCTGCCCCGGCAGGTCCGGCCCCGTCGCGGCTCCCTCCCGGGCTGCGGCGGGGCAAACTGTCACCGACGGACGCCCCCATGACCGCAACTCCGCTCCTTTCCGTGACCGACGCCCGCGTCCGCTTTGGCGAGGTGCGCGCGCTCGACGGGGTGACGCTCGCCATCCGGCAGGGCGAATGCATCGGGCTGGTGGGGCACAACGGCGCGGGCAAATCGACCATCGTCAATGTGATCAACGGCGGCCTGACCCCGCAGGAGGGGCAGATCGCGGCGGATGGCGCGCCGCTGATGCACTGGAGCGTCACGGAGGCCCGCGCGCGGGGCCTGCGCTGCGTGTTTCAGGAGCTGTCGCTCTGCCCCAACCTGACCGTGACCGAGAACACCCGCCTGATGCATCGCGGCAGCCTTGGTGGCTGGGGCTGGCGGGGCCGGGCGCGGGCCGTGATCTCGGCGGCGCTCGACACTGTCTTTCCCGGACACGGCATCAATCCCGCCGCGACGGTCGGCGCGCTGTCGATCGCCCAGCGCCAGATGGTCGAGATCGCGATGGCCTTTTCCGATGCAGGCATCGCGCCGCGCGTGGTGATCCTGGATGAGCCCACATCCTCGCTCGACGCAGGGCTTGCCGCGCAACTGCTCGACCATGTGCGCCGTTTTGTGGGGCAGGGCGGCGCGGTGATCCTGGTGTCGCATATCCTGGGCGAGATCCTGAATACCGCAACCCGCATCGTGGTGATGAAGGACGGCCGCATCGCGGCTGAACGGCCGGCGCGCGCATTCGACACCGCAGGTCTTGTCGCCGCGATGGGCAGCACCGCCAAGGCGCAGGCGCGCGGCACGCAGGGGGGCCGGGATGCGGCAGAGGTGCTGCGCCTGACCCTGCCGCGCGGGTTGCCCTTTGTGGCGCGCAAAGGCGAGGTGATCGGCCTTGCGGGCCTTGGCGGGCATGGCCAGACCGAGGCGCTGGTGGCACTGTTCGAGGCGGCAAGCCCCGCCTGGTGGCCCGCCCGCGACCCTGCCGTGACCTTTGTGGCAGGCGACAGGCGGCTCAACGGCACCTTTGATCTGTGGTCGATCCTGCGCAACATGAGCGTGGCGAGCCTGCCAGACCTCGCGCGCCGGGGCCTTGTGCAGGCGGGCGCGGAGGCCGCGCGCGGGGCAGAGTGGAAGGACCGGATCGGCATCCGCACCCCCGACATGGGCCTGTCGATCCTGTCGCTGTCGGGCGGCAACCAGCAAAAGGTGCTGTTTGCGCGCGCGCTGTCCACCCGCGCGCCTGTGGTGCTGATGGACGACCCGATGCGCGGCGTCGATATCGGCACGAAACAAGAGGTCTATGACATCATCCGTGCCGAGGCCGCAGGCGGGCGCACCTTTGTCTGGTATTCGACGGAAATGGACGAAATGACACTCTGCGACCGGGTCTATGTGTTCCGCGACGGGATCATCGCGGCCGACCTTTCGGGGGACGCGATCAGCGAACACGCGATCCTGGCGGCCTCATTCGCGGGTGCGGCATGAGGTGGCGCCCCTCGCCCGAGGCGCTGCGCCTTGCGCTGCCGGTGATGGCGCTGGCGGCGCTGCTGGTCAGCGTTTTTGTCATGCGCCCCAATGTGATGGGCTATAACGGGCTGCATCTGCTGTTCAAGCTCGGCATTCCGATCGCCCTCGCCACCCTGGCGCAGATGGTGATCATGTCGGTCAATGACCTCGACCTGTCGATGGGCAGTTTCGTGAGCTTCGTGGCCTGCGTCACCGCCACCTGGCTGGTCGATGCACCGCTGATCGGCGCGCTGATGCTGGCGGGCGCCATCGCGGTCTATGCCGCGCTCGGCATGGTGATCGCGGCGCGGGGGTTGCCGTCGATCGTGGTCACATTGGGGATGAGTTTCGTCTGGGCGGGCCTTGCGGTGCTGGTGCTGCCGACGCCGGGCGGCACGGCGCCCGGCTGGGTCGCGGCGGTGATGGGCGCGCGGCCCGCGCTGATGCCGGTGGGCATCGCGGGGAGCATCCTGATCGCCGTCCTTGCGCATCTGCTGATCATGCGGTCGTCCTTCGGTGTGCTGATCCGCGGCGTGGGCGGCAACGAACGCTCGGTCTCGCGCGCGGGGTGGTCGGTGCTGCTGGCGCGGGGGGCGGCCTATGCGACGGCGGCGACATTCGCTGTCGCTTCGGGCATCACGCTGGTCGGGCTGATGACCTCGGCCGACGCCAATATCGCGCTGCGCTATACGCTTCTCTCCATCGCCGGGGTGATCCTCGGCGGGGGCGAGTTCACCGGCGGGCGGGTGTCGGCCATCGGCGCCGTGGTCGGGGCGCTGACGCTGCTGCTCGCCGGGTCGTTCCTGACCTTTCTCAACGTGCCGCCCGACTGGCAGATCGGCGCGCAGGGGATGATCCTGATCCTGATCCTCGCGCTGCGCTTGCTGCTGGTGCGGCTCGAACGGCGGGGGGCGCGGGCATGAGCCTGTTGCGCAAGCCCTGGATCTGGTCCTTTGTCGCCGCGGGCCTCGTGTGGTTCGTCACCATCATGGCCACCGGCGGGGCGAGCACCATCGGCCTGACGCAGGCGACGCTGACCTTTGCCGCGTTTTCGGTGATCGTGGGCACCGGGCAGATGTTCGTCATCACGCTGGGGCCGGGCAACATCGACCTGGCCGTGCCGGCCACCATGACGCTCGCGGGGACTGTCGCGCTCAAATACATGGACACGCAGGATGCGCTGATCCTGCCGGGGCTGGGCATCGCGATCGGCATCGGCATCGGGGTGGGCTTCGTGAACTATGCGCTGATCAAGGCGCTGCGCATCCCGCCGATCATCGCGACGCTGGCGATGAGCTTCATCATCCAGTCCGCCGCGATTGCCACCAACCGTGGCTTGCGGATCAAGCCGCCAGACGCGATGGCCGATTTCACCACCGGGCTGACGCTGGGCATCCCCAATGTGGCCCTGGTGGCGCTGGGCATAACCGGAGTCGCATGGGTTGTGCTGATGCGGTCTGTCTATGGTCGCCAGATTTCCGCCATCGGCCAGAGCCTGCCCGCCGCGCGCATGGCCGGTCTGCCGGTGGATGGGCTGCGGCTGGCGACCTATGTCCTTTGCGCCACCCTCGCCGCTGTCTGCGGCTTCCTTCTCGCCTGCTTTTCGGGTGGCGCGGCGCTCAACATGGGGGCGGAGTATCTGCTGATGTCCATCGCCGTGGTCATCATCGGCGGCACGGCGGTGGCAGGCGGCGACAGCAATGTGCCCGGCATCTGGGGGGCGTCGCTCTTCATGTTCCTTGTCGTCTCGATGCTCAACACCTACGGGTTCGGCGCGGGGGTCAGGCTGATCCTGACCGGGCTCATCATCATATCCGTGATCCTGCTGGCATCGGGCCGGCAGGGCGCGACACGCTGAAACGGGGGCTGCCATGTCATCCATCTATGTCCACCACGACCCCCGGTTTCGCCATCTGGTCGTGGGCAGTGCGGGTCTTGACCGGCTCGTGACGGGGCTGCGCTGGGCCGAGGGGCCGGTGTGGTTTGACGACCTGAACTGCCTGCTGTTCAGCGATATCCCCAACCAGCGCATCCTGCGCTGGGCGCCCGGCGCGCTGGACGGAAGCGGCGCGAGCGTCTTTCGCGCGCCTTCGGGCTTTGCCAATGGCCATACCCGCGACCGGCAGGGCCGGCTGGTGAGTTGCGAGCATGGCAACCGCCGCGTGACCCGGACCGAGGTCGATGGCAGCATCACCGTGATTGCCGACAGCCATGACGGGCGCAGGCTCAATTCCCCCAATGATGTGGTGGTGGCCTCGGATGGTGCGATCTGGTTTTCCGACCCGACCTACGGGATCCTGTCGGATTACGAGGGCTATCAGGCCGCGCCCGAACAGACCGCCCGCCGCATCTATCGCGTGGACCCGCTGAGTGGGGCTGTGGCCGCGATGGCGGATGATTTCCTGCAACCCAACGGGCTGGCCTTTTCGCCGGACGAGCGTGTGCTCTACGTCGCCGATAGCGGCGCGAGCCACGCACCAGACGCGCCGCGCATCATCCGCGCCTATGATCTAGAGGGCGGCGGGCTGCGCAACAGCCGCGTGTTCTGCGAGATCGACCATGGCATCCCCGACGGCTTTCGCGTCGATACGCAGGGCAACGTCTGGACCAGCGCGGGCGACGGCGTGCAATGCTTTGCCCCTGACGGCACGCGGCTGGGGCGCATTCTGGTGCCCGAGGTGGTGGCCAACCTCACCTTTGGCGGGCCGCGCCGCAACCGGCTGTTCATCACCGCCACGACGTCGCTTTATGCGGTCTATGTGACCGCGACGGGTGCGCAGCGGCCCTGACTGCTCTGGCCGGCCCGCCCGGCCCGCCCGGGCCGCCCGGGCCGCGCCCCCCCTGCGCTGTTTCCCCGCTCTCACCAGTCCCCGCGAAAACCCTGATATTGTCAGGCATCCGTCCCAATCCCGCCTTCATTGACGGCCATACCGGTCCAAAGAATTGCTGCTGCGAAGGATTGCGCATGGACCGCCTGACGGAAATGGAAGCTTTTGCCACAGTCGTGGACCAGGGCGGGTTCACGGACGCGGCCAAGAAGATGGGGATCTCGAAATCCGCCGTCTCCAAACATGTCTCCGCACTTGAGGCCCGCCTCGGTGCGCGCCTGCTCAACCGCACCACGCGCCGTGTCAGCCCGACCGAGATCGGGCTTGCCTATTACGACCGCGCGCGCCGGGTGCTCAATGACGCAGGCGAGGCCGATGCGCTCGTCACATCGATGCAATCCGCGCCCTCGGGGCTGCTGCGCATCAGCGTGGCGACTGATTTCGGCGTCAATCACCTGTCGCCGGTGCTGGGCGAATTCTTGCAGGAATTTCCCGATATCACCGTCAACATGGTGCTCAACAACCGCTATGTAGAGCTTATCTCCGAAGGCTTTGACATGGCCGTGCGGATCGGAGAGCTCGAGGACAGCACGCTGCGCGCGCGCAAGCTGACCGAGACCACGAAAAAGATGATCGCGGCGCCGTCCTATTTCCAGCAATACGGTCGCCCCGAAAAGATCGACGACCTGAACGCGCACAAGCTGTTGCATTATTCCAACCAGGCCAATGCGGCGGTGTGGAAGCTCACCGCGCCCTCGGGGGAAAAGCGGCAGGTGCGCACGGCGGGCTGGCTCACGGTCAATGACGGCCAGTCGCTGCTCAACGCCTGCATCTCGGGCCTCGGTATCGCCTATCTGCCCTCGTTCCTCTATGCCGATGCCATGGCCAGGGGTCTGGTCGAAGAGGCGATCCCCGATCTGCCGGTCGAGGTGCAGGGCATCTATGCGGTCTATCCGCCGGGCCGCTTTACCCAGCCCAAGGTGCGTGCCTTCATCGACTTTCTGGTCAATGCCTTTGCCGACAAGGGGCCCGAAGCCTGGTAATGCCTATTGCGTCGAGGTGACGATCACCTCGACCCGGCGATTGGCCTCGCGCCCCTCGGGCGTGAGGTTGCTCGCGATCGGCGACAGATAGCCCATGCCTTCGGCCGCCAACTGGCTGCGCGGGATGGCATAATCGCTCACCAGCCGTTCCAGCACCGACCCCGCGCGCCGTTTGGACAGGGCGATATTGGCGTCGAGCGCGCCGGAACTGTCGGTATGTCCCACCAGCGCCACCCGCCGCGTCGGGTGGTCGCGCAGATAGGCGGCAAGCGCGTCGAGCGCGGCAAAGGGGCCGGGGCCAAGCTGGGCCGAGCCGGTGTCGAACACCAGACCGGGCAGCACGGCGCGGCCGGTGCTGTCCAGGTCCGACGCCAGATTGCCGGGGGCGGCGGCGGGCTCTGCCGCGCCGCGCATCGGCGCCTCGCGGCTCGCGGCGATCGGGGCGATGTCACCGCCGACGCGCGTGATCTGGACATAGCCCGCGTTGCTGGTGCGGCTGACCAGAAGGCTCAGGTGCTCTGCCGCGCCCCCGACGCCCTGCGCGGCGGACAGGTAGCGGAAATCGCCCAGATCGACATGCATCGCGGGCGGCGGCAACACGGTGATGCCGAATCGAAAGTCATAGCCCCCGCAGGCCTGTGTCTCGCAGTCAAAGAGCACCTCAAAGCCCGCCGCCTCGACCTGCGCGCGCAGCGGCGTGAGGATCTGCAGCGTGGTCAGCCCCGGCGAGGAAATCTGCCAGGCCTGCACCGACACCGCCCCTTCGAGCGCGAGATGCGGGATATACCCTTCGGCAAAGGCCCCGGTGGCGAGCATGTGGCTGCCCAGTGCCACCTCGGTCGTGCCGGTCAGCACGGCATTGCCCGGCAGATCAAGCGTCAGTGCCGCGCCCGCGCCCGACCACACGCCCGACCAGGTGGCCATCGCGCAAAGGAGCGCGGCCAGTCGGGGGTATGCGTCACGGGGCGTCACGTCGTCAGGTCATTCCGGCAGGATGCGGTAGTGATACTGTCCCACAACCGTCATGCCGAGGGAAGCGTAGAGGGCATTGGCCCCCGCATTGGCCCGCGTCACCACCAGCGCCAGCCAGTCCGCCCCCTGGGCCTGCGCCCAGAACGCCGCCGCGCGCAGCATGTGCCCGGCGAGGCCGCGCCGGCGCAGCGCGGGCGCGACCTCGAGCGCGTGGAGCATCGCGATGCCCTCGTGGCAGGCGACAAAGGCGGTGCCGGCGGGGCGGTCATCGACCCGGCCCAGCAGCGTCGTCTTGGGCTGTGCTGTGCGGTCCATCACGGCAAGGCGCGCGGGGCCGATCCCGGCTTCGCCCCAGATCTCGGCCTGCACGGCCAGCGGCGGCCAGACCTCGAATGTGGTGATCGGCGGCGGGCGCTGCGTGGCGATGGCGCTGACCGGCGCGGCATAGCCCACCACGGGGTCGAGCACCCCATATCCCGCCGCCGCCAGCACCGCGTCGAGCGCGCCATCCTCCTCGCGCAGCATGAAGAGCGGGCGCTGCCCCAGCGCGCGCATCGCCGCCTCGGCCAGTGGGACATCCGCCGCGCTCACCGGCCCGGCCTGCGTCGCCGCCGACACCCGCGATCCGCCGCCGCGCCCTTCGCGGATGATCCATGGCCCGACACGCGTCACCGCCGCCGCCGGCCATGTCGCCGCGACGGCGGCGTGCACTGCGGCCGGGTCCGGCATCATGCCGGAAACAGCGCCACGAGCCGCACCATCGCCGCGTCGAGCTGCCCGCCGTCATGGCCGCGGATCACGATATTCGCGCCATGGACGCCGTTCTGGTTGAACGGATAGCTGCCGATGCTGAGGTCGGGATAATCCGCCGCCAGCGCCGCCAGCGGCCCCGCGATATCGCCCTCGCCCCGCGCGATGCGGTAGCTTTGCGACAAGAGCGGCTGGCCGCCGGTCAGCCTCGGCAGCAGCGAGGCCACCATCGCCTGAAACACCGAAGGCACGCCGGCCATCACATGCACGTTCCCAAGGGTAAATCCCGGCGCCGTGCTCACCGGATTTTCGATCAGGCTGGCCCCGTCCGGGATGCGCGCCATGCGCAGGCGGGCGTCGTTCAGCACGCTGCCCGCACGGTCGTAATGCGCCTGCAGCAGCGCGCGCGCATCGTCGCGCACGTCGATGGGCACGTCGAATGCGGCGGCGATGCAATCGGCGGTGATGTCGTCATGCGTGGGCCCGATGCCCCCCGAGGTGAACACATGGTCAAACCCTGCCGCCAGCGCCCGCACCGCGGCGATGATCGCGTCGCGGTCATCGGCCACGATGCGCACTTCGCGCAGGTCGATGCCCAGGCGCGTCAGCTCGCCCGCGAGGAAATGCATGTTCGCATCGCGCGTCCGCCCTGACAGGATCTCGTCCCCGATCACGAGCATGGCGGCGGTGGGGTTCGTCATGGCGCGGTCCTTTCTGCGGCTTTGGCGCATCTATAGGCCGCGCCCCGTGGCAATTCCACCGCTCATCACAGCCGTGCCGGGCTGCCCTAGATTCCGCTGCGGTTTTGTCCTATTCCCGCAGAGCAGTGTGAAAGGACTCAGGCTTTGGACGAACGCAGGGGACGGCTGACGCGCGACGGTATCCGCATCTATGACACCGCCGATTTCGAGGGGATGCGCGTGGCAGGCCGTGTGGCCGCCACCATTCTCGATGACATCGCCCCCCATGTGACCGTCGGCCAGTCCACCGCCGAGATCGACCGCATCATCACCGAGATGGTGACGGCATCCGGGTCGGTATCGGCGACGATCGGCTACAAGGGCTACAGGCACGCGTCCTGCATTTCGGTCAACCATGTGGTCTGCCACGGCATCCCCGGCGACAAGGTGCTGAAAGACGGCGATATTCTCAACATCGACGTGACCGTGATCGTGGACGGCTGGTATGGCGACACCAGCCGGATGTATCTGGCGGGCACGATCAGCCGCAAATCGGAACGGCTCGTGCAGGTCACGCATGACGCGCTGATGAAGGGGATCGAGGCCGCGCGCCCCGGCGCCACCTTTGGCGATATCGGCGCCGCGATCCAGACCTATGTCGAGGCCGCCCGCATGTCGGTGGTGCGCGATTTCTGCGGGCACGGGCTGGGCCGGGTGTTCCACGCGCCGCCCAATGTGCTGCATTACGGCCGCCCCGGCACCGGCCCGGTGCTCGAGGAGGGGATGTTCTTTACCATCGAGCCGATGGTCAACCTCGGCCGCCCCGAGACCAAGGTGCTGGCCGACGACTGGACAGCCGTGACCCGTGACAAGTCGCTCTCGGCGCAGTTCGAACATTCGGTCGGCATCACTGCCGACGGGGTCGAGATATTCACCCTCTCGCCGGCGGGCAGGTTCCACCCGACCTGGGGCTGACGGGCCGATGTCGGCGCTGCGCTGGCTGGTGCTGCTGGTGGCGCTGGGCCTTGCGGGGCTGGCGCTGCAACGGCTCGAGGCGCTGCGCGGCGGGGTCGTCTCAACACCGCTGACGGTCGGTGAGACCCCCGCCACCGTCTATCGCAGCGGCGATGCGCCCGCACCTGTGGTTGTGATCGCCCACGGCTTTGCCGGGTCGCGGCAATTGATGGAGGGGTTTGCCCTCACCCTCGCGCGGGCGGGTTACATCGTGGTGAGCTATGACCTGCTGGGCCATGGTCGCAACCCGGTGCCGATGTCGGGCGATGTGACGGTGATCGAGGGCACGACAACCGTGCTGATGGACGAGCTTGCCCGCGTGGCGGATGCGGCGCTTGCGCTGCCGGGGGCTGACGGGCGGCTGGCGCTGCTGGGGCATTCGATGGCGTCTGACATCGTTGTGCGCCAGGCGGTGCGCGACAGCCGCGCGGGGGCGGTGGTCGCGGTGTCGATGTTCTCGCTCGCCGTCACGCCCGATGCGCCGCGCAACCTCCTGGTGGTCGCGGGCGCATGGGAGGGGATGCTGGCGGCCGAGGCACTCGCCGCGCTGCATCTGGCCGATGCGGGCGCGGGCTATGCGCAGACGGTGGGTGACCCCGGCGCCGGCACGGGGCGGCGCGCGGTGCTTGCGCCAGATGTGGAACATGTGGGCGTCCTCTATTCCGCGACGACCCTGCGCGAGGCGCGCGACTGGCTCGATGCGAGTTTCGACCGGCAGAGCGGCGGGCCGGTGGCCGCGCGCGGCGGCTGGGTCGCGCTGCTGCTCGTCGCCGTTGTGGCGCTGGGCTGGCCGCTGGCCGGGCTCGCCCGGCGCTGGCGGGCCGCCACGCCGCCGCTGCGGCTCCCGCGCGGGGCGTTTCTGCTCGCCGTGCTGGGCCCGGCCATCGCCACGCCGCTGATCCTTTGGCCGTTCGACACGCGGTTCCTGCCGGTGCTGGTGGCGGATTATCTCGCGCTGCATTTCCTCGTCATGGGCGGGCTCGCGCTGGTGCTGGCCGCGCGGGGGGGCGCGCTGCGGGTTGACGCCGTTGGCCTGCTGCTCGCGCTGCCGGTCGCGGGTTTCGGCATCGTGCTTTTCGGCGGCGCGCTCGACCGGCATGTGGCGGCGTTCTTTCCGACGCCCGAGCGGTTGCTGCTCATCGCCGCCATCGCGGCGGGGGCGGTGCCCTGGATGCTGGCCGATGCGGTGCTGACCGAGGCCGGGCGCGCGCCCTTGTGGCGGGTGCTGGTCATGCGCGGCGCGGCGCTGGGGTCACTCGGGCTCGCGGTGGCGCTCGATTTCGAAGGGCTGATGTTCCTCGTCATCATCCTGCCGGTGATCTTGCTCTTTTACCTTCTGTTCGGGACCATCGCCGGCTGGGTCGGCCGGGCGACCTGGCGGCCCTGGGCCACCGGCGTGGGGCTGGGCCTGTTCCTCGCCTGGGCGTTGGGCGTGACCTTTCCGCTCTTTGCGGTCTGATCATTGTGGTCTGATCTTTGTGGTCTGGCCCTAGCGCGCGCCGTATCGCGCAAGAAACGTCGCGACCGCGCCTTCGGCCACGCGGGTCATCTCGGCGGGGGTAAAGGTCTGCGACTGCGCGAACACCATCCGGTCAAAGATGTCGGCCTTGCACAGCGCGTGGAACTGGTCGGCGGCCAGGTCCAGATCGTCGATCACCAGATCGCCGCGCGCTGTCGCTTCGGCAAAGAACTCCGTCAGCCGGTTGCGCACCACGGCCGGACCGCTGTCGTAGAAATTCTGCGCAAGCTCGGGAAACCGCTCGCTTTCGGCCACACAGATGCGGAATATCCGCTGGCCGAAATCCGAGGTCATGAAGGCCAGCATCGTGCGCGCGGCATAAAGGAGCAGGTCGCGCACAGGGGCTGCCATGTCGATCGCGGCGATGGCGCTGTCGGACTGGCGCTGGCATTCAAAGCGCACAACCTCCATGAACATCAGCCGTTTGTCGGGAAAGTAGCTGTAGATCGTGGCCTTGGACACGCCCGCCACCCGCGCGATGTCATCGACATTGGCACCTTCGAACCCCGCCGACAGGAACACCTCGCGCGCGCCGTCGCGCACCTGGTCGAACTTGCGGCCCCGCTTGCGCTGATCTGATCCGTCGGCCATCTGCCCTCCCATCGGTCGCGGAATGTAAACGCATCGGTTCACTTCGGGCAAGGGGCCGTGACCACGCCTTGCCTTTCCCGCGCGTCTCGCTAGTTTAGAACCATTCCAAAACGGAGCCTTCTTGCATGATCCCCGGTTTTTCGACCCGCCGCCGGTTTTCCGAGCTGTCCGAGCGTGACATCCTCGCGCTCGCCATTTCATCCGAAGAGGACGACGCCCGCATCTACCGGAGCTATGCCGAGAGCCTGCGCGCCGATTTTCCCGCCTCGGCGGCGGTATTCGACGGCATGGCGGTCGAGGAGGACGGCCATCGCCGCCGCCTGATCGACCTTTTCACCGCGCGATTCGGTGATGTCATCCCGCTGATCCGGCGCGAGCATGTGGCGGGCTATTACGCGCGCAGGCCCGTCTGGCTGGTCGAGAACCTCGGCCTTGAGCGGATCCGCGAAGAGGCGGCGGGGATGGAGCGCGACGCGCATAACTTCTACGCCGCCGCCGCCGCGCGCACCACCGATGCCGCCACGCGCAAGCTGTTGGGGGATCTGGCCGCCGCCGAGGCCGGGCATCAGGCGACGGCCAACGCGCTCGAGGCCGAACATCTGGGCGATGGCGTGCGCGACGACGAGGCCAGCGCGGCGCATCGGCAGTTCATCCTGACCTGGGTGCAGCCGGGGCTGGCCGGACTGATGGATGGATCGGTGAGCACGCTGGCGCCGATCTTTGCCACCGCTTTCGCCACGCAGGATACCAAGACGACGCTGCTGGTGGGGCTTGCCGCCTCGGTCGGGGCGGGGATCTCGATGGGCTTTACCGAGGCCGCGTCGGATGACGGGCAGATCTCGGGTCGCGGGTCGCCGGTCAAGCGGGGCATTGCCGCCGGGGTGATGACGACGGTGGGGGGGCTGGGCCATGCGCTGCCCTATCTGATCGCGGATTTCTGGACCGCGACGACGGTGGCGATGGTGGTGGTCTTTGTGGAGCTCTGGGCGATTGCCTGGATCCAGAACCGGTATATGGAGACGCCGTTCATCCGCGCGGCCTTGCAGGTCGTGCTTGGCGGTGTTCTTGTCTTTGCGGCGGGGGTGCTGATCGGCAGCGGCTGAAACCGGGGGCGGACATGTATCGCAAGGGCGAGGTGAGTTACGAGGCGCTGGCGCTGCCCGACCGGGTGCAGATGCCGCCCGATGCGGCGCTGGCGGCGGCAGAGGCGTTCCGCGACTACATGAAGCGGCGCCATTCGGTGCGCCAGTTCGCGTCGGACCCGGTGCCCGAAGCGGTGATCGCCGCCTGCATCGCCACGGCGGCCGGCGCGCCCTCGGGGGCCAATCACCAGCCCTGGCATTTCGCCGCGATCGCCGACCCGGCGATGAAGGCGCAGATCCGTGCGGCCTCCGAGGAGGAGGAGCGTGCGTTCTACGCGGGCGGTGGCGGGGACGAATGGCTTGCGGCGCTGGAGCCGATCGGCACCGGCGCGGACAAGCCGCATCTGACCGACGCGCCCTGGCTGATCGTGGTCTTTGCGCAGCGCTATGGCGTGACGCAGGACGGCGCGCGCTACAAGAATTACTATGTGCCCGAAAGCGTCGGCATCGCGACCGGTTTTCTGATCGCGGCGCTGCATCATGCGGGGCTGGTCTGCCTCACCCATACGCCCAACCCGATGCGGTTCCTGCCCGCGCTCTGTGGCAGGCCGGCGCAGGAAAAGGCGGTGATGATCCTGCCGGTGGGTTATCCGGCGGCGGAGGCGACCGTGCCGGCCGTGGCCAAGCGCAAGAAGAGGCTCGACGAGGTGATGAGCGTGTTTTCCTGATGGGGGGCGGGCTGGGGGGCGCTGCCCCCCGGCTGGCGCCTCCCCCCGGGATATTTCTGGCCAAAAGATGGGGGCAGGGGATGGCTTGTTTGCTTTCGCGCGCGCGGCCCGGTAAGCGCGGGTCATGATCCAGATCTTCTATCAGACCTTGCCGTTCTTTGCCGTGATCGGGCTGGGCTATGGCGCGGGGCGGCGGGGGTTCTTCACGCCGGAGGCGACGGCCTACCTCACGCGGTTCGTGTTCTATTTCGCGCTCTCAGCCATGCTTCTGCGGTTTTCGGCCAACCTGTCGCTGGGCGAGTTGTTCGACGCGCAATTCGTGCTGGCCTATCTGTGCGGCACGATGGCCGTCTATCTGGTGGCGACCGCCGTGGCGCTGGGGCGCGGGCGGCCGGTGGCGGAGGCGGCGTTCGAGGCGCAATGTGCGGCGATCGGCAATATCGGGTTTCTGGGGATCCCGATGCTGGCGCTGCTGCTGGGCGAGCGGGCGATCGGCTATATCATGCTGATGCTCGCGGTCGATCTGATCGTGTTTTCCAGCCTGATCGTCATCATCCTGACGGGATCGCGCGAAGGGCGGGTGCGGCTCGCCGTTCTGGGGCGGGTCGGCATCGGGCTGTTGCAGAACCCGATGATCGTGTCGATCGTGCTGGGGCTTGCCGTGGCGGGCAGCGGCGTGCCGATCCCGGCGCCGGTCAATGCGTTTCTTGTGTTGCTGGGGGCGGCGGCGACGCCCTGTGCGCTCTTTGCCATCGGGGCCTCGCTGGCCGACAAATCGGCCGAGCGGCTGGCGGTTGCGGGCTGGCTTTCCTTCGCCAAGCTGGTGCTGCATCCGGGCGCCGTGGCGGTCTGTGCGCTCGTGCTGTTTGCGGTCGAGCCCTATGCGGCCGGTGTCATGATCGCCTCGGCCAGTCTGCCGGTGGCGGGCAATGTCTATATCCTCGCGCAGCATTACGGGGTGGCGCCGCAGCGGGTGTCGGCCTCGATCCTGATTTCCACGGCGGCGTCGGTGCTGACCGTGTCATTCGTCATCGCCTGGGTGACGGGGTTCATGCCGATGTCCGGGCCAGTGCAAGGAGTGTCGCCATGAGAACGATCTCGGAAAACCGCTGTTTCGGGGGCGTGCAGGGGGTCTATGCCCATGCCTCGGCCGTCACGGGCTGCGAGATGACCTTTGGTCTCTTTCTGCCGGCCGAGGCCGAGGACCATCCGGTGCCGGTGCTGTGGTATCTGTCGGGCCTGACCTGCACGCATGAGAATGCGATGATCAAGGCCGGGGCGCAGCATTGGGCCGCCGCGCAGGGGGTGGCCATCGTCTTTCCCGATACCAGCCCGCGCGGCGAGGGGGTGGCGGATGATGCGGCCTATGATCTGGGGCAGGGCGCGGGGTTTTACGTCAACGCGACCGAGGCGCCCTGGGCGGCCCATTACCGGATGTGGGATTATGTGGCCGAGGAGTTGCCGCGCGTGGTCACCGCCGCGTTTGCCGTGGATGCCGACCGGCAGGCGGTCACCGGGCATTCGATGGGCGGGCATGGGGCGCTGACGCTCGCCATGGCGCTGCCGGGGCGGTTCCGGTCGGTCAGCGCCTTTGCGCCGATCTGCCACCCCTCGGCGAGCGACTGGGGGCGGCGCCAGTTCGCCGCCTATCTGGGGCCGGACGAGGGCACATGGGCGCGCCATGATGCGACGCTCCTCATGCGGCGGCACGGGTTTGACGGGCCGATGCTGATCGACACCGGCACCGCCGACCAGTTTGCAGACCTCTTGATGACCGAGGCCTTGGCCGAGGCCATCGCGCGGCGGCGGCAGGCGGCGCATGTGCGGCTGCAAAAGGGCTATGACCACAGCTATTTCTTCGTGCAGAGCTTCATGGAGGATCACCTTGCCTTTCACGCGGACGCGCTTTACGCCTGACCCTTGAGCCGGAGGTGGGCCATTGATCTACGTTGATGCCGACGCCTGCCCGGTCAAGGCCGAGGCCGAGCGGGTCGCCACCCGCCACGGGCTTTGGATGTTCGTGGTGAGCAACGGCGGCATCCGCCCTTCGCCGCATCCGCTGATCGAGACGGTGATCGTGCCGGACGGGCCCGATGTGGCCGACATCTGGATCGCGGAGCGCGCCGGGCGCGGCGATGTGGTGATCACGGGCGACATCCCGCTTGCCGCGCGCTGCGTGGCCGCCGGTGCGCGTGTGGTCAAGCACAATGGCGAGGTGCTCGATGCGCGCAACATCGGGCAGGTGCTGGCCGGGCGCGACCTGATGGCCGACCTGCGCGCGGCCGATCCGTTCCGGCAGGGCGGCGGGCGGCCTTTCTCCAGGGCGGACCGGAGCCGGTTCCTCGACACGCTCGAACGCGAGGTGCGGGCGGCGGCGGTGGACCGGGGATGACCGGCGCATCGCCCGACCGGCTGCCGTTCGGCGCGGCGCTGATCGCGGCTGCGGCGCTGGTTGTGGTTTGGCGCGAGGCGCGGATGCGCCGGGGCGCGGAGGGGGAGAGGAAAGCGTGATGCGACGCGAAGCCGTGGTTTTCGACATCGGCAATGTGCTGGTGCAGTGGCAGCCTGATGCCTTTTACGACCGGCTGATCGGGCCTGAACGGCGGCGCGCGCTGATGGCCGAGGTCGATCTGCACGGGATGAACGAGGGGATGGACCGGGGCGCGCCCTGGCTGCCTTCGGTGCGTGCGCTGGCCGGGGCGCACCCCGGCTGGGCGGACGAGATCATGTGCTGGCACGGCCGCTGGATCGAGATGCTGTCGCCCGCCATCGACCATTCCGTGCGGCTGCTCAGAGCCTTGCGGGCGCGCGGGGTGCCGGTCTTTGCGCTGACCAATTTCGGGGTCGAGACGCTGGAGCAGGCGCGCGCCCGCTACCCGTTCCTGTGCGAATTCGACCGCGCCTATGTTTCGGGCGCGCTGCGGCTGATGAAGCCCGAGCCCGCGATCTATGCCGCCGTCGAGGCCGATTGCCGCATCGCGCCCGGAGCGCTGCTCTTTGCCGATGACCGGCCCGAGAATATCGCCGCCGCTGCCGCGCGGGGCTGGGGCGTGCATCTGTTCGAGGGGCCGCAGGGCTGGGCCGACCGGCTGGTGGCCGAGGGGCTGCTGGATGCCGCCGAGGCCGGCTGAGCGCGCACCAAAGCGGCCGGCCACCGCCATGATGCTGCCGGAATCCCATGTCATTCCCGCAGCTTGACCATCGCGCCGCGTGACTGGCGCCGCAAGTGAATCAGGACCGATGTACTGGCTGCTCTTTCTCGTTCTGCTCTGCGCCGCCCCCTTTGTCCGCGAGGCG
>JAACUH010000054.1:1115-10000 GCA_009993005.1 Rhodobacterales bacterium | reverse complement strand
ATGCCCGCCATGCCCGCCGTGCGCGGCACGCTGACGCCCGACCGGCCGCTGGCCGATCTGACATGGCTGCGCGTGGGCGGGCCGGCAGAGTGGCTCTTTCAGCCCGCCGATGCCGATGATCTTGCCGATTTCCTCGCGGCACTGGACCCCGCCGTGCCGGTGTTTGCGATGGGCGTGGGGTCGAACCTGATCGTGCGCGATGGCGGCATTGCGGGCGTTGTGGTGCGGCTGGGGCGCGGCTTCAACGCCATCGCCATCGACGGCGACCGCATCACCGCAGGGGCTGCGGCGCTCGACGCGCATGTCGCGCGCCGCGCGGCTGAGGCCGGGCGCGACCTGACGTTCCTGCGCACCATTCCGGGCACGATCGGCGGTGCGGTGCGGATGAATGCGGGCTGTTACGGCAGCTATGTGGCCGATGTGCTCGACAGCGTGGATGTCATCCTGCGCGATGGCACCCGCGCCACGCTGCCCGCCGCCGCCCTCGCGCTCGCCTACCGCCAGAGCGTGCTGCCCGACGGCGCGGTGATCGTGGCGGCGACATTCCGCGCGCCAGAGGGCGACCCCGCGACGCTGGCCGCGCGGATGGACGATCAGATCGCCCGGCGCGACGCCACCCAGCCCACGCGCGACCGCACGGCGGGGTCCACCTTCCGCAATCCGGCCGGGTTTTCCTCGACCGGGCGGGCGGATGACAGTCATGAGCGCAAGGCCTGGACGCTGATCGACGCGGCCGGCATGCGCGGTGTGCTGCGTGACGGGGCGGTGATGAACGAGATGCATTCCAATTTCCTCACCAATGCCGGTGGCGCGACCGCCGCATCCCTCGAAAGCCTTGGGGAAGAGGTCCGAAAAAAGGTTTACGCCGCAAGCGGGATCACGCTAGAATGGGAAATCATTCGGGTGGGTGTTCCGGCACCTGTTTCGCATGGTCAACCCGACGACAAAGAGGCCTGACAACAGGCGCGCGCCCCGGGCAAGGGGCAAACAACAAGCGACGGGTCGCCAAAGGCCCGCGATAGAGGCGGTGGGAATGTCGAGCAGGACAAACCCGCGGGTAGTTGTGTTGATGGGTGGCCCATCGGCCGAGCGCGAGGTCTCGCTCTCATCGGGTCATGAATGCGCGATTGCGTTGCGGGCATCAGGATGTGACGTGACCGAGGTCGATGCCGGCCCGGACCTTGTCGCGCGGCTCGCCGCCGCCAGGCCCGATGCCGTATTCAACGCGCTGCATGGCCGCTGGGGCGAGGATGGCTGCGTGCAGGGTCTGCTCGAATGGCTGCGCATTCCCTATACGCATTCGGGCGTGCTCGCCTCCGCCCTCGCCATGGACAAGGAAAAGACCAAGGCCGCCTATCGCGCCGCTGGCCTGCCGGTGGTGGACAGCCGCCTCGCCTGCAAGGCCGAGGTGCGCGCGCGCCATGTCATGGCGCCGCCCTATGTGGTCAAGCCCAATAACGAGGGCTCCTCGGTCGGGGTCTATATCGTGCATGACGGGTCCAACACGCCGCCGCAGCTCGACGATGCGATGCCCGAGGTGGTGATGGTCGAGGCCTATGCGCCGGGGCGCGAGCTGACCGTCGCGGTGATGGGCGACCGGCCGCTGGGCGTGACCGACATCATCACCACGGGCTGGTATGACTACCACGCGAAATATTCCGTCGGCGGGTCGCGCCACGAGATCCCGGCGAATATCCCCGATGACATCCGCGACGCCTGCCTCGCCCATGCGCTGCGTGCGCATCAGGTGCTGGGCTGCCGGGGCCTGTCGCGCACCGATTTCCGCTGGGACGAGGCGCGCGGGCGCGACGGGCTGGTGCTTCTCGAAACCAACACCCAGCCCGGCATGACGCCGACCTCGCTCGCCCCCGAACAGGCGGCGCATGTGGGCATCGATTTTCCTGCGCTCTGCCGCTGGCTGGTGGAGGATGCGTCATGCGATCGCTGACCGCGCGCCGCGCGCCACAGCCTGCGGGCATCCGCCGCGATCCCGCGCCGACGCGGTGGAGCTATCGCTACCAGCGCCTGATGCTCACCCCCGCGTTCCGCGCGCTGGTGCGCATCGGGCTGCCGGTGCTCTTGATCGTGTTCATCGCCACCGCCTGGATCACCAACGAGGCCAACCGCGCGATGCTGACCGCGCAGATCGCGGCACTCAAGGCCGCGGTGCAGGACCGGCCCGAGTTCCTCGTGACGGGGATGGAGATCGACGGCGCCGATCCCTACCTCACCGACGCGATCAACGAGGCGGTGCAATTGACATTCCCGCTGTCGTCCTTCGACCTCGACCTTGCCGCGCTGCGCGACACGGTGGCGCGGTTCGGGGCGGTGCGCGACGTGGTGGTGCGGGTGCAGCCGGGCGGCACACTCAGCATCGCGGTCGATCAGCGCGTGCCGGTCGCCGTCTGGCGCTATGGCGAAGAGCTGCGCCTGATCGACGCCGAGGGCGTGATCACCGGCCTGATCCAGAACCGCGGCGACATGGCAGCGCTGCCGCTGATCGCGGGCGACGGGGCCAAGGATGCCATCGACGAGGCGCTGGCGCTCTTTGCCGCCACGGGCCCGGTGCGCCCGCGCGTGCGTGGCCTCGTGCGGATGGGCGAACGGCGCTGGGACATGATCCTCGACCGCGCGCAGCGCATCCTGCTGCCGACGCAGGACCCGCTTGCCGCACTCGACCGCGTGATCGCGCTGCACGAGGCGGAGGACCTGCTCGAACGGGACGTGCTGGTCGTGGACATGCGCAATGCCGCACGCCCGACCATGAGACTGAGTGAACCGGCGGTCGCGATCCTGCGCCGCGCGGCGGACAACCAATAAGAAACGACAGGGGCACAGACACAGGCCATGCGACATCTCTACGACAGTCAACGGGCGATGCGGCACATGCGCAAGGTCGCCATGCAGCGCGGTGTGATCGCCATCCTCGACGTGGGCACATCGAAAATCGCCTGCCTCGTGTTGCGGTTCGACGGACCGGAACGCTTTACCACCGTCGATGGCGTCGGACCGATGGCGGGGCAGTCATCGTTCCGCGTGATCGGCGCGGCCACCACCCGGTCGCGCGGTGTGCGTTTTGGCGAGGTCGATGCGATGGCCGAGACCGAACGCGCGATCCGCACCGCCGTGCAATCGGCGCAAAAGATGGCCAAGGTGCGCGTCGATCACGTCATCGCCTGCCTTTCGGGCGCGCGGCCGCGGTCCTACGGGCTCGATGGCGAGGTCGATGTGCATGGCGCGGTCGTCACCGATCAGGACATCGGCCGCGTGCTCGCCGCCTGTGACGTGCCCGATTACGGCGCGGGGCGCGAGGTGCTGCATGCGCAGCCGGTGAACTTTGCGCTCGACCACCGCTCTGGCATGGCCGATCCGCGCGGGCAGACCGGCGCGCGGCTCACCACCGACATGCACCTGCTCACAGTCGATGCCTCGGCCATCGAGAACCTGCTCTATTGCATCAAGCGGTGCGATCTTGAACTCGCCGGGCTCGCCTCGTCGGCCTATGTCTCGGGCATCTCGGCGCTGGTCGAGGACGAACAGGAGCTTGGCGCGGCCTGCATCGACATGGGCGGCGGGGCGACCGGGATTTCGGTCTTTATCCGCAAGCACATGATCTATGCCGACTCGGTGCGGATGGGTGGCGATCACGTCACATCCGACATCTCGATGGGCCTGCAGGTGCCGCTGGCAACGGCCGAACGGATCAAGACGCTGCACGGCGGGATCATGGCCACCGGCATGGATGACCGCGAGATGATCGAGATCGGCGGCACCACCGGCGACTGGGAGCTTGACCGCCGCACCGCGAGCCGGGCCGAGCTGATCGGCATCATGCGCCCGCGCGTCGAGGAGATCCTCGAAGAGGTCCGCCTGCGGCTCGACGCGGCCGGGTTCGAACATCTGCCCAGTCAAAAGATCGTGCTCACCGGCGGCGGCAGCCAGATCCCCGGCCTTGATGCGCTGGCGTCCAAGATCCTGGGCCAGCAGGTGCGTCTGGGCCGCCCGCTGCGCGTGCAGGGCCTGCCGCAGGCAGCGACCGGCCCGGCCTTTGCGGCCGCCGTGGGGCTCACGCTTTTTGCCGCGCATCCGCAGGACGAGTGGTGGGATTTCGAGATTCCGGCCGAGCGGCACGCCGGCCGGTCCTTCAAGAGGGCGGTCAAGTGGTTCAAGGACAACTGGTGATACGCAAGATTTCGCTCACTCGACCAGATACAGCGTTCATGACGGTAGAACACGGCCATATTTTGTGGAATTGCCGTGTTTTTTCCGTGACGGCCCGGCCCCAAGCCGGTAGTATCTCTTCAATTTAGGCACGAGGGCCCGGTGGGACAGGCCCCAACAGACAGGCGGACAGCGCGATGACATTGAATCTTTCCTTGCCGGGGCAGGAAGATCTGAAACCCCGGATCACCGTCTTTGGCGTCGGCGGTGCCGGTGGCAACGCCGTCAACAACATGATCGAACAGGCCCTCGACGGGGTCGAGTTCGTCGTCGCCAACACCGACGCGCAGGCGCTGCAACAGTCGCGCGCCACCGCCAAGATCCAGATGGGGGTCAAGGTGACCGAGGGGCTGGGCGCAGGCGCCCGCGCCACCGTCGGTGCCGCCGCCGCCGAGGAAAGCATCGAGCAGATCGTCGATCATCTGGCCGGCGCGCATATGTGCTTCATCACCGCCGGCATGGGCGGCGGCACCGGCACCGGCGCCGCGCCGATCATCGCGCAGGCCGCGCGCGAGCTGGGCGTGCTGACCGTGGGCGTGGTGACCAAGCCTTTCCAGTTCGAAGGCACCAAGCGGATGCGCCAGGCCGAAGAGGGCATCGAGGCGCTGCAA
Organism: Rhodobacterales bacterium; assembly: GCA_009993005.1. Classification (GTDB taxonomy): domain Bacteria; phylum Pseudomonadota; class Alphaproteobacteria; order Rhodobacterales; family Rhodobacteraceae; genus JAACUH01. The sequence goes on along the minus strand of JAACUH010000054.1, from coordinate 5,168 downwards.
CGCGTCGTCGATACGCTCATCATCATTCCCAACCAGAACCTGTTCCGCCTCGCGTCGGAACGCACGACATTCACCGAGGCCTTTGCGCTGGCCGATGACGTGCTCTATCAGGGCGTCAAGGGTGTGACCGACCTGATGGTGCGCCCCGGCCTCATCAACCTCGACTTTGCCGATGTGCGCGCCGTGATGGACGAGATGGGCAAGGCGATGATGGGCACCGGCGAGGCCGAGGGCGACAACCGCGCCGTGCAGGCCGCCGAAAAGGCCATCGCCAACCCGCTTCTGGATGAAATCAGCCTCGAAGGCGCCAAGGGTGTGCTGATCAACATCACCGGCGGCTATGACCTGACCCTGTTCGAACTGGACGAGGCCGCCAACAAGATCCGCGAAAAGGTGGACCCCGACGCCAATATCATCGTGGGCTCGACGCTCGACCCGTCGATGGAAGGCCGGATGCGGGTGTCGGTCGTCGCCACCGGCATCGACGCGGTGATCAGCCACGCCGATGTGCCGCTGCCGCGCCGCAGCATGGCCAACCCGCTGCGCCAGTCGGTCAGCGCCGAAGCCCCCGCCGCCCGGCCCGCGCCGCAACCGCAGCCCGTCGCCGCGCGCGCCGCGGCCCCGGCCTACGAACCCGCCTCGGCCTCGGCCCCGGCCGCGCCGATGCCCTCGCTGTTTGACGATGAGCGCTACAGCGACGCGCAGGACGATGCCTATGACACCGTGGCCAGCGACGAGCTGCCGCCGCCTGCCTACCGCCCGCGCCCCGAGCCGGTGATCGAAGCCGCGCCCGAGACCTTTGTCGCGCCGCGCGCCCCGGTGCCCGGCACGCCCTCGCCCGAGGCGCTGGCCCGGCTGCACGCCGCCGTGAACCGCGCGCCGATGCAGGCGCCGATGCAGTCGAGCCGTCCCGAACCCCGTCCCGAACCCCGTGTCGAGGCCCGCGCAGAGCCGCGCGCAGAGCCTGCCGCACGCCCCGCCGAAGGGGCGCGATTCGGGATCAACTCGCTCATCAACCGCATGACCGGCAGCGCGTCCGAGCCGGCCCAGCCCGCCCGCCAGCAGCCCCAGGTCAGCGCGCAGCGCGAGCTGCCCGAGGCGGATCCCGAACAGGAACGGATCGAGATTCCGGCTTTCCTGCGCCGTCAGGCCAACTGACGCAGGCCCAGGGCGGCCACTACGGGGCCCTTTGGTGCGGGACACCGTATCTGACGCAAGGTCACAGTGAACTGAAGCAGGGTCGCCTTTGGGCGGCCCTTTTTCTTTTGCGCCAAGGGGTTGCGCGATTTCTGGCGGCTGGCGGCCCGGCGCTGTGCCGCAATGCAGCATAGTGTTTCAGACCGTTGCAATCTGTGAGTTGAGCGAAAAGGCGCGATCCCCTACTTCATTGACGTAAAGATTTTGTGGCGTGTCGCGGATTGCGCAGACCACAATCCGGACAGAACACAGGCAGGTGACGGTGCAGACAACTCTTCGCAACAAGGTGACGTTCACCGGCCGTGGGCTGCACTCGGGCGGCGCGGCGCGGGTCACGCTGTGCCCTGCGGCCGCGGACCATGGCATCGTCTTTCGCCGCAGCGATGTGATCGGGCAGGACCCGCGCATTCCCGCGCGCTGGGACCATGTCGGACAGTTCCCGCTCAACACCCGGATCGAGAATGCCGCCGGTGTGCATGTCTCGACCATCGAACATCTGATGGCGGCGCTTGCAGGCTGTGGCGTGCACAATGTGCTGGTCGAGATCGACGGCGCCGAGGTGCCGATCCTTGACGGCAGCGCCGCGCAATTCGTGCGCGGGATCATTGCGACCGGCCTGCTGATGCTGCCCGCGCCCTTGCGCGTGATCGAGGTGCTGCGCCCGGTCGAGGTGCGCCAGGGCGAGGCGATGGCGCGGCTCGACCCGGCGCCGGGGCTGGTCATCGACTTTACCATCGACTTTGCCGATGCCGCGATCGGCCATCAGGCGCTGGTGCTCGACATGGGCAACGGCGCCTTCGTGCGCGAATTGTGCGACAGCCGGACCTTTTGCCGGCAGGCGGACGTGGACGCCATGCGCGCGCGTGGCCTTGCGCTGGGCGGCAGCCTGCACAATGCCGTGGTGGTGGACGGCGATGCCGTGCTCAGCCCCGGCGGCCTGCGCCACCGCGACGAGGCCGTGCGCCACAAGATGCTCGATGCGCTGGGCGATCTTGCGACGGCCGGCGCGCCGCTGCTGGCGCGCTATACCGGCCTGCGGGCGGGCCATGCGCTCACCAACCAGCTTTTGCGCGCGCTTTTTGCCGATGCCAGCCAGTATCGCTGGACCGGGTGTTCGCCTGCACAGGCCGCGCGCCTTCCGGGGGCCGGGGTGCGGGCGCAGGATCTTGCCCACGTTGCCTGAACGCAGCCTTTGCCGCCGGCCGGGGCGGGGAATGGCTGTCGCGGGGAAAAGGCATTTTGCCCCCGATTTTTTCGTGCTAGACCATCGCTCAATCGGGGGTGGTCGGTCTGCCCTTTCAAGAGACGGTAACCGGGGGCGTGGGCATGTCGGGCCAGGATGACAGGGTAGCAAGCCGCGCGGGTCTGCGCGCGGGCCTCGCGGTGCTCGCCCTGTCAGGTCTGCTGCTGTCGGGCTGTGGCGGGTTCGATCCGCGCAGCGAAGGGGCACTTGATGCCTATACCGCCGAAGAGATATTCCAGCGCGGCGAATACGAACTCGCCCGCAACAAGGGCGGCGATGCGGCCTTCTACTTTGGCGAGATCGAGCGGCTCTATCCCTATTCGGAATGGGCCAAGCGGGCGCTGATCATGCAGGCGTTCTCCTACCACCGCGACCGTGATTATCCCAACAGCCGCGCCTCCGCGCAGCGCTATATCGACTTCTACCCGACCTCTGACGATGCCGCCTATGCGCAATATCTGCTGGCGCTGTCCTACTATGACCAGATCGACGAGATCGGCCGCGACCAGGGGCTGACCTTCCAGGCGTTGCAGGCGCTGCGGCAGGTGATCGAACGCTATCCCGACAGCGAATATGCCCGTGCCTCGATCCTCAAGTTCGACCTCGCCTTTGACCACCTCGCCGCCAAGGAGATGGAGATCGGCCGCTACTACCTCAAGCGGGGCCATTACACCGCCGCGATCAACCGTTTCCGCGTGGTGGTCGAGGATTTCCAGACCACGTCGCACACGCCCGAGGCGCTGCACCGTCTGGTCGAAAGCTATCTGTCGCTGGGCCTGACCGCCGAGGCGCAGACGGCCGGCGCGATCCTGGGCCACAACTACCAGTCCACGCCCTGGTATGCCGACAGCTATGCGCTGCTCACCGGGCGGGGATTGCAGCCGCAATCGGTGGGCGACAACTGGCTCTCGGCGATCTACCGGCAGGTGATCCGGGGCGAATGGCTGTGATGGCGGTGGCCGCTCGCGGGTGACGCGGCAGGGTCCGGCCGGCTCTGGTCGGGGCAATTGAGTGCTGGCAGCGCCCCTGTGGCGATGGCATAACGAACCCGCACCGCCACCGCACCCCGCACCGCCACCCGTCACGCAACTGGACCCCGTCACGTTACATGCTGCGCACGCTCGACATCCGCGACATGCTGATCATCGACCGGCTGGAGCTTGCCTTTCAGCCCGGCCTCAACGTGCTGACCGGCGAGACGGGGGCGGGCAAGTCGATCCTGCTCGATGCGCTGGGCTTTGTGCTGGGCTGGCGGGGCAGGGCGGAACTGGTGCGCGCGGGGGCGGCGCAGGGCGAGGTGACGGCGTGCTTTGACATCGCGCCCGGCCATCCGGCCCATGCGGTGCTGGCCGAGGCGGGGATCGCGGCCGAGGATGATCTGATCCTGCGCCGCGTCAACACCGCCGACGGGCGCAAGACCGCCTGGGTCAATGATCGCCGCGTCAGCGGCGAGGTGCTGCGCGCGCTGTCCGATACCCTGGTCGAACTGCACGGACAGCAGGACGACCGCGGGCTCTTGAACCCGCGCGGGCACCGGCAATTGCTCGACGCCTTTGCCGGGGCCGAGGGGCTGCTCGCGCAGACCCGCGCCGCCTGGGCCGAGCGGCGCGCGG
>JAACUH010000054.1:0-1078 GCA_009993005.1 Rhodobacterales bacterium | reverse complement strand
CGGCTGATGCAGGGCGCGGCGCGGATCCGTGACGACATCGCCCGCGCCCATGCCGCGCTCACGGGCGACGGCGCCGAGGGTATGGTGGGTGACGCGATCCGCTGGCTCGACGGGGCAGCGGCGATGGCGGATGGCCGGCTCGACGCGCCGCTCGAGGCGCTGGCGCGCGCGCTCGATGCGCTGGGCGAGGCCGAACAGGGCGTGACAGAGTGCCTCGACGCGCTGTCCTTTGACCCCGCCGCGCTCGAAGCGGTCGAAGAGCGGCTATTCGCGATCCGGGCGCTGGCGCGCAAGCATGGCGTGCTGGCCGATGATCTGGGCGGCTTTGCCGAGGGGCTGCGCGACCGGCTCGCGCGGCTCGACGCGGCCGAGGGCGACATCGGCGCGCTCACCGCGCGACTGGCGCAGGCGGGCGCGGCGCATGACGCGGCGGCGGCACGGCTGCGCGCGTTGCGCACAGAGGCGGCGGGGCGGCTCACCGCCGCAATGGCGGGCGAACTGGCGCCGCTCAAGATGGAGCGCGCGGTCTTTGCCGTGCAGATCACCGCCGCCGACCCCGGCCCCGACGGCGCGGATGCGGTGAGCTTTCAGGTCGCCACCAACCCCGGCGCGCCTGCCGGGCCGTTGGACAAGATCGCCTCGGGCGGGGAACTCAGCCGGTTCCTGCTCGCGCTCAAGGTCTGTCTGACGCGCGATAGCGACGGGCTCACGCTGATCTTTGACGAGATCGACCGCGGTGTCGGCGGCGCCACGGCGGATGCGGTCGGTCGCCGCCTTGCCGGGCTTGCCGCGCGGGGGCAGGTGCTGGTCGTGACCCACAGCCCGCAGGTGGCGGCGCTGGGCGGGCATCACTGGCGGGTCGAGAAGTCGGTGGCGGGCGATGTCACCACCTCGCGCGTCGTGCCGCTCGCCCCCGAGGCGCGGGTGGACGAGATCGCGCGGATGCTCGCGGGCGACACCGTGACCGAGGCGGCACGCGGTGCGGCGCGCGAATTGCTGGGTGGGGCGGCCGCGGCCTGAGGGCTGTCAGGCGTCTGGCGGCGGATCATCCGGTGTCGGGGGCGCATGGCCCGCAGCG
>JAACUH010000053.1 GCA_009993005.1 Rhodobacterales bacterium | reverse complement strand
CTCGGAAAAAACACATCCTCTTGTGGGCCGCGAAAGCGACGCCAATCGGTTGGCTTTGTGGCGAGCCGGCGGCAGTGGGCGCCCCTTGAACCGCCCCGCTCGCCCGCCTAGAACGGAGCGAGTTTGGACCGGAAGGGCATCATGCAGATCTGCCGCAGCGTTTCCGACATCCGCCGCGTGGTCGCGGGCCTGCGCGCAGGCGGCGGGCGCATCGCGCTGGTGCCCACGATGGGCGCCTTGCACGCGGGGCACATGCAGCTCGTGGCCGAGGCACAGGGCGCCTATGACCGTGTGATAGCGACGATTTTCGTCAACCCGACCCAGTTCGGCAACCCTGCCGACCTCGAGAGATACCCCAGGACCGAGGCGCGCGACATCGCCATGCTCGACATGGCGGGGGTGGACGCGGTGTTCATCCCGACGGTCGCAGAGATCTATCCCGCGGGTGACGAGACCATCGTCGAGACGACACATCTGGCGGGCGTCTTTCACGGCGCGGTGCGGCCCGGCCATTTTCGCGGCGTGGCGACGGTGGTGACAAAGCTCTTCAACATCGTGGGCCCGGATGGCGCGTTTTTCGGCGAAAAGGATTACCAGCAGCTTGCCGTGATCCGCCGCATGGTGCGCGACCTGCACATGCCGCTGCGCATCCATGGCGTGGCGACGGTGCGCGAGCCTGACGGGCTCGCCATGTCCTCGCGCAACGTCCGGCTTGCGCCCGAGGACCGCGCGGCGGCGGCCGTGCTGAACCGCGCGCTCGACGCGGCCGAAGCGCGCGCGGCGCAGGGTGCGCCGGCCGAGACACTGGCCGAGACGCTGGCCGAGGTGGTCCGCGCCACCATCGCGACAGAGCCGCGCGCGCGCCTGCGCGCCGTCGATGTCGTGGACGCCGATTTCGCCCCGGCCCATGGCCCCGTCACCGGGCGGATCGGCATCATGGTGTCGGCCGAATTCGGCGAGGTTTTGTTGATCGACCAGAGGGAGATTGGAAAATGAGCAGTCAGCCGCAGCAGATCCGGCGAAATACCGTCCCCCAGATCGCAAAAAGGAAAGGTGGCGAACCGATTGTTTCGCTCACCTCCTACCACGCGCATACCGCCGCCATCGTGGACCGCTATGCCGACTTCATCCTTGTGGGCGACAGCCTCGGCATGGTGATGCACGGGATGGAGAGCACGGTGGGCGTGCCGCTCGACCTGATGATCATGCATGGCAAGGCGGTGGTGCGGGGCACGAAAAAGGCGCTGATCGTGGTGGACATGCCCTTTGGCACCTACGAGGAAAGCCCCAATATGGCCTTTCGCAACGCCGCGAGGATCATGAAGGAGACCGGCTGCGGCGCGGTCAAGATCGAGGGCGGCAAGCGCATGGCCGAGACGATCCGCTTTCTCACCGAACGCGGGATCCCGGTGATGGCGCATATCGGCCTCACCCCGCAAAGCAGCCACGTCATGGGCGGCTTCAAGACGCAGGGCCGCGACGAGGACACATGGCCGCTGCATGAAGAGGACGCGCGGATGGTGACAGAGGCCGGCGCCTTTGCCGTGGTGCTCGAAGGGATGGTCGAGCCGCTCGCCGCGCGCATCACCCGGCAGATCGCCATTCCCACCATCGGCATCGGCGCGAGTGTAGAGTGCGACGGGCAGATCCTCGTGCTCGAGGACATGCTGGGGCTGAACCCCTGGACCCCGAAATTCGTCAAGGTTTACGGGCAGTTGGGCCCGATGATCGAGGATTCGGTCCGCCGCTACGCCGAGGATGTGAAATCGCGCGCCTTTCCGGGTGAAGACCAGGTCTATCGCTAGGCGCGCGCGGTCCGGTTTTCCGGACTGGACGGTCCACCGCAACAGCGCCTAGCCTGACGCAGGGTCACCGGGAGGGCGGATCATGCGGCGGATGCTTCTGATGGACGCGGCAGAACTTGCGCGGCTGTCCTACGACGGCGCGGCGGCACTGCCCCCGCTCAAGGCCATGAACAAGAAGGGCGGCGCGCAGGCTTACCTCACGCAGGACGATGTGCTTGTGATCCCCGGCACCAATGAGGCGCGCGACTGGTCCGACTACAACCTGAAGGCCTTTCCGGCCAAGGGCGCGCAGGTGGGCTGGGCCGGGGTCAACATGGACATCGAAACCGCGACCTGGCACTTCGGTTTTGCGCTGCATGCGCTGCACGTCATGATCTTTCTGGGCGCGCGGCGGCCGGCCTATATCATCGGCCATTCGCTCGGCGCGGCCTCGGCACAGATCCTGGGGCTGCATTTCGGGGTGCCGACCGTCTGTTTCGCCTCACCGCGCCCGATCCGGGGCGATACGCTCCTGAACGGTGAGGGCTGGGTGCTCAACCTTGTGCATGTGGACGACATCATCGGCATGGTGCTGGGCGAAGGTGCGGGCTATCGCCGCATCGGGTCGGTGCGCGGGCTGTCGCCCAAGGCCGCGGGCGGGATCGCGCACAAGATGGCCGATTACAGGATCGCCCTGGCCGAACGGATCGCCGCGGGCACCCTGCCGCCGCATTGGCCGCCGCTGGGCGGGGCCTAGGGCCCGCCCCTACCCCCAGCCGTAGTTGAAGCTCACGCTGATGCGGTCGTCGTCGGCCATGTTCAGCGGCACCTCATGGCGTAGCCAGCTTTCCCACAAGAGCACCTCGCCCGCCTGCGGCGCGACATAGACAAAGGCGCGGTTTTCCTCGCGGGCCTTCTTCTTGCGCGGGGGGGCAGCCATCATCATCGCGTGGCGCGGGTCCTCGAACTTGATCGCGCTGGCGCCGGCGGGCATCGTCACATAGGTCGTGCCGCTGACGACCGAATGCGGATGCAGGTGCGAGGTATGCACGCCGCCCGGCGGCAGGATGTTGATCCACAGGCTGTCGAGCTTGACCTTCTTGTCGCCGAGGTCGAACTGCAGGTCGGCGACAAAGGCCGCGACATGTTTGTCGAGCACCTTGACCAGATCCTTGAACACCGGAAACCGCCAGGGCAGATCGGTGAGCGAGGCATAGCTGGTGTAGCCGGGATAACCGTTCTTGTCGCACCACTTCTGCCCCGCCGCATCATCCTCGGCAATCGACAGGCAGGCGCCCTCAAGCTCTGCCGGATCGGGCGCGCGGCCCAGATCGGCGAGGGCGGCGCGGTAAAGGCGGGTCACAAAGAGGGAGTCGATGGTGCTCATGGCGTTGTCCTAATCCCGTTACGCGGTATCCGCCAGAGCGTCACACCATCCCCGGCACCACCAGATCCGGCGGGCGGTGGCCGTCGTTGAAGGTCTTGATGTTGATGATGACCTTTTCGCCCATCTCCACCCGCCCTTCGACCGTGGCCGATCCCATATGCGGCAGCAGCACCACATTGGGCAGTTCGCGCAGGCGGGGGTTGATCTCGACACCGCGCTCATAGACATCGAGGCCCGCGCCCGCGATCTCATCCGCGCGCAGCATCCGGGTCAGGGCGTTCTCGTCGATCACCTCGCCGCGCGAGGTGTTCACGATCACCGCCGACGGCTTCATCAGCTTGAGCCGCCGCGCGTTCATCAGGTGAAAGGTCGAAGGCGTGTGCGGGCAGTTGATCGAGATGACATCCATCCGCGCGACCATCTGGTCGAGGCTCTCCCAATAGGTGGCCTCGAGCGCCTCTTCGACCTCGGGGCGCAGGCGCTTGCGGTTGTGGTAATGGATCTGCATCCCGAAGGCCCGCGCGCGCCGGGCCACCGCCTGCCCGATCCGGCCCATCCCGAGGATGCCGAGCCTGCGCCCGCCGACACGCCCGCCGAGCATCGCGGTCGGGGCCCAGCCCGACCAGTCGCCCGACTGCATCAGAGCGAGCCCCTCGGGGATGCGCCGGGTCACGGCGAGGATCAGCGCCAGCGTCATGTCGGCGGTATCCTCCGTCACCACCCCGGGCGTGTTGGACACGAGGATGCCGCGCTGCCGGGCGGTCGCGACATCGATATGGTCCACGCCCGCGCCGTAATTGGCGATGAGTTTCAGCCGTTCGCCCGCCTGCGCGAGCAGCGCCGCGTCGATCTGGTCGGTGAGCGTCGGCACCAGCACATCGGCCCCGGCCAGCGCCTCCGCCAGCGCCTCGCGCGTCATCGGCGCATCATCCTCGCGCAGCGTCACATCGAAAAGCTCGGTCATCCGCGTCTCGACCGCCTCGGGCAACCGTCGCGTCACGACAACACTCAACCGTTTCGCTGGCATGTGCCGCACTCCCCTGCTTTCCATGGACGCCGATATGGGGCAAGTTGCCTCTAAGGGACGCGCTGCACAAGAACAACGCGCCTGTGGGGTCGAGAAGAGTGGTGAATTTCCGGTGAAAGCCGTCCTGACAGTGATGCGCAAGGGCCTGACCCTTGCCCTGTGTCTCGCCGCCGGCGTCTTGCCGGCCGAACCCCTGCGCCCGCTGGCCCGGCCCGAGAGCCTCGCGCCCGCCGCGCTGAGCACGGCACAGGACGCCGCCGACATCACGGCGGCCGCCGAAGCCGCAGCGCCCACAGAGCCGGCGGTCGAAATGGCGGCGGCAGAGCCTGTCCCCGCCGCCCCCCCGCGCGACCCCAACATCGGGCCCGAAACCAACCTGCCGCTGCCGCGTTTCGTCTCGCTCAAATCGGGTGACGGCAATGTGCGGCGCGGCCCGTCGCTCAGCCACCGGATCGACTGGGTGTTCCGCCGCGCCGACATGCCGTTGCAGATCACCGCCGAATACGGCCATTGGCGCCGCGTGATCGACCGCGAAGGGCTGGGCGGCTGGGTGCATTATTCGCTGCTGTCCGGCAACCGCACGGTGATCGTGGATCAGGACATGCTGCCCCTTTATGCGCGCCCCGATCCGGCGTCGCAGCAGAACGCCCTGCTCGAGTTTGGGGTGATCGCACGGCTGGGGGAATGCAACCCCGACTGGTGCCGCATCTCGGTCGCGGGCTATCGCGGCTGGGCGCCGAAATCCGCGCTCTGGGGCGTGGGCGCGGACGAAATCCGCGACTGATCCTTGCCGCGCGCCTGTGGGCGGTCTAGTCAGGCGCCATGTCCCAGCAGACCGACACCAGACTGAACCTGTCCGCCGGGCTCCTCTCCGTAACGGTCGCGCTTGTGCTGGTCGCGGTGAAGCTCTGGGCGCTGGCCGCCACCGGCGCGCTGTCCATCGCGGCGACGCTGGCTGACAGCGCGCTCGATCTGATGATGTCGCTGGGCGGGCTCGCCGCCATCGCCTATGCCGCGCGCCCGGCGGATGAGGACCACGCCTTTGGCCATTCCTCGGCCGAAGACCTCGCCGCGCTGGCGCAGGCGCTGTTCATCATGGTGTCGGCCGGGGTCATCGCGGTCGCGGCCGTCCTGCGCCTGCTGGCCCCCACCGCCCCCGCCATCGCGGCCGAAGGGCTGGGCATGGCTGTCGTGGTGTTCTCCATCGTGCTGACCGTCGCGCTGGTGCTCTGGCAACGCCATGTCGCAGGCCGCACCGGCAGCAAGGTCGTGGCTGCCGACAGCCTGCATTATCTGGGCGACCTGATCCCCAACCTTGGCGCGCTGATCGCGCTCTGGGCCTCGGCGCAGTTCGGCCTCACCCGGATCGACGCGGTGGTGGCGCTCTTTGCTGCCGGGCTGATGGCCGTGGGCGCTCTGCGGATCGGCAGGCAAGCCTGGGACGCGCTGATGGACCGCCGCGCCGACCCTGCGGTGATCGAGGGTGTCGCCGCCATCGCGCGCGGCTTTCCCGGCGTGCACGGCTTTCACGACCTCAAGACGCGGGTGGCGGGCAGCCGCATCTTCGTCAACCTGCATATCGAGCTTGACGGCGGGCAGACGCTGGACGAGGCACACGCCATCGGCGCGGCGCTGCGCCGCGCGATCATCGCGGCCTACCCCCGCGCCGATGTGCTGATCCACAAGGACCCGGTCGGCGTGCAGCCCCACCCCGAGGACCACCGCCACCGCCGCAATCACAGCCCCCGCAGCTAGGCCGCGCAGCGAGGCCCCGCGGCCATGCCCCGCCGCTAAACCGCGCCGCTAAACCGCGAGCCCCCGCCCCCGCAGCAGCGCCTCGACCCCCGGCATCCGCCCGCGAAACGCGGTGTAAAGCGTCGCCGCATCGTCGGACCCGCCCGCGCTCAGCACATGCGTCTCGAGCCGCGCGGCGAGGGCGGGGTCGAACGGGTCGCCCGCCTCGTCAAAGGCGGCAAAGGCATCGGCATCCATCACCTCGGACCACATGTAGCTGTAATAGCCGCTGGAATAGCCATCCCCGGCAAAGACATGGGCGAAATGCGGCGTCGCGTGGCGCATCCCGATCGCGCGCGGCATCCCCAGCGCCTCGAGCACCTCGGCCTGCCGCTGCATCGGATCGGCAGGCGCAGGGCCATCGTGAAAGTCGAGGTCCACCAGCGCAGAGGCGATATATTCGACCGTCTGGAAGCCCATGTCATAGGTGCCCGCCGCCAGCATCCGTTCGCGCATGTCCTGCGGCATGGGCTCGCCGGTCTCGGCATGGGTGGCGAACGCGGCCAGAACCTCGGGCACGTCGAGCCAATGCTCGTAAAGCTGGCTCGGCAACTCGACAAAATCGCGCGCCACCGATGTGCCCGAGATGCTCTCATAGGTCACATCCGACAGCATCTGGTGCAGCGCATGGCCAAACTCATGAAACAGCGTGCGCGCGTCGTCATGCGACAGAAGCGCCGGCGCGCCGGCCTCCGGCTTGGCGAAATTGCACACATTGATGACATGCGGCCGCAGATCGCCCGCCAGCCGCTGCTGGCGGCGCAGCGCCGAACACCAGGCGCCCGAGCGTTTCGAGGCGCGCGCGAAATAGTCGCCGATGAACACCGCCACATGCGCGCCGTCGCGCGTCACCTCCCAGGCCCGCGCGTCCGGATGGTAAAGCGCCACGTCGAGCGGCGCAAACTCCAGCCCGAACAGCCGCCCGGCACAGGCAAAGGCCGCCGCGATCATCCGGTCGAGCTGGAAATAGGGCTTCAGCGCCGCCTCATCGAGGTCATGCTCCGCCACGCGGCGCTTTTCCGCATAATAGCGCCAGTCCCAGGGCTCGAGCGGCGCGGCATGGCCATCGGCCACCAGCATCGCCTCGAGCATGGCCGCATCGGCCAGCGCCGCCGCCCGCGCCGGGGTCCAGACCTGCATCAGCAGATCGCGCACCGCCTGCGGCGTGCCTGCCATCTCGGTCTCGAGCTTCCAGGCGGCAAAGCTCGCATAGCCCAACAGCCGCGCGCGCTCCTCGCGCAGCGCCAGCGTCTCGGCCGCGATGGCGCGGTTGTCGGTGGCACCCCCATTGGCCCCCCGCGCGACCCAGGCCGCATAGGCCCGCGCGCGCAAGGCCCGGTCGGGCGAAAACTGCAAGAACGGCACGATCAGCGAGCGTGACAGCGTCACCACCGGCCCGCCCGCGCCCCGCTCCGCCCCCGCCGCGCGGGCGCTCGCCTGCACGAAACCCGGCAGCGCGGCCAGATCGGCCTCGCCGAGCGCCATCGCCCAGTCACGCTCATCGGCCAGCAGGTTCTGGGTAAACTGCGTGCCCAGCACCGCGAGCCGCGCCTTGATCTCGGCCATCCGCGCAGCGGCCGCCCCCTCAAGCCGCGCGCCCGCCCGCACGAAACCGCGCCGCGTCAACATCAGCACGCGCGCCTGCTCGGGGCTCAGCCCCAGCGCCTCGCGCGCCGCCCACAGCGCCTCGATCCGCGCGAACAGCGCCGCGTTCGCCGTCACCTCCGACCCATAGGCCGAAAGCTTGGGCGCAAACTCCCGCTGCAGCGCCTCGCGCGCCGGGTTGCTGTCAGCCCCCGCCACCGTCCAGAAGGCCGACAAGACCCGCCCCAGCCGCGCGTCGGCCAGCTCCAGCGCCTCGATCGTATTGGCAAAATCGGGCGCCCCAGGGTTTTCGGCAATCGCGGCCACCGCCGCGCGCGCCTCGCCCAGTGCCGCGTCGACGGCAGGGCCGAAATCCTCGTCCCGTATCGCATCAAAGGGCGGCAGGCCAAAGGGCGTCTGCCACTGCGCCAGAAGGGGGTTCGTCATGGTCTCTTGCATCCTCATCCTCAAAGCGCCGGCGCCCGGCTTCTTTGCGCCTCAAATACTCCCGCCGGAGGCCTCCGCCCTCACCGCCCCTGACGCGCCCTCAGGTGTCTCTCGACCCGGCGCAGCGCCAGCGACAGCGTGATGGTCATCGTCAGATAGATCAGCGCCACCACATTGTAAGTCTCGAAATAACGGAAATTGCCCGCCGCCGTCACCTTGCCCAGTTGCGCGATATCCGTGACACCCAGCACCGAGACGAGCGAGCTGTCCTTCACCATCGCCACGAAATCATTGCCATAGGGCGGCAGGATCGTGCGGAACGCCTGTGGCGCCACGATATGGCGGAACCGCTGCCAGCGGCTCAGCCCCAGCGCCTCCGCCGCCTCGATCTGGCCCTCGTCCACCGCCTGGATCCCGGCGCGAAAGATCTCGGCCAGAAAAGACGCATAGGCCAGCGCCAGCGCGATCACCGCGCGCCACAGCAGCGGAAAATCCCGCGTGCGCCACTCTGCCAGCCCGAGGGGCGCGGTGGCCCAGTTCCACAAGGCCACCAGCGCCGGGGCGAGCACGAAGGCCACATAGAGCAGCAGCACGATGATCGGGATGCCGCGCATGATCTCGACATAGAACCGCGCGAGTTGCCGCAACAAGAGCCAGCGCGACTGCATCCCCAACGCCAGCAGCAGGCCCAGCGCCGAGGCCAGCGAAAACGCCACCAGCGTCACAAAGACGGTGATCCCGATTCCCCTGGACAGCGTCGCGAGCACCTGCGCGTAGATGCCATCGGACCACACCCGGTAGAAAAGGTAGGCCCCGATCCCCCCGGCGGCGACCAACCACCAGGGGAAATCCTTGTCCTGCGATGGGCCGGGGATCATTGCCGCCGGCCGTCCTCAGAGCCGCGCAACAGGCTCATTCACCCATCTTGTACTCGAGGAACCAGCGGGTGTTGAGCGCATCGAGCGTCCCATCCGCCGCCATCGCCGCAATCGCGGCATTCATCGGCGCGACAAGGTCCGACCCCTTGGGAAAGATGAAGCCGAAATCCTCGGTCCCCAGCGGCTCGCCCACGATC
>JAACUH010000052.1 GCA_009993005.1 Rhodobacterales bacterium | reverse complement strand
GGCTGGCCCGCATGGCAAAAGCGCGGGCGGGGCTGGCCCGCCAGATGCATCCGTGCTACGACCTGCGTCGATTTGTCCCGATACAGGCAGAGCCATGCCCCCTTCTCCTTCCCTGGCGATCAGCGCGCGCGGGCTGGTCAAACGCTTTGGCGCCATGACCGCAGTCGCGGGGATCGACCTCGATGTGCCGCGCGGCACGATCTTTGGCATTCTCGGCCCCAATGGCGCAGGCAAGACGACCCTGTTGCGGATGCTGGCGACACTGATCGCGCCCGACGCAGGCAGCGCCACGGTGATGGGCCATGACCTGCGCGCCGCGCCCGATGCGGTGCGCGGCGTGATCGCGATGACCGGGCAGTTCGCCTCGCTCGACGAGGACCTGACCGGACGCGAGAACCTGGTGATGCTGGGCCGGCTCTGGGGCTTTGGCCGCCAGGCCGCCGGCGCACGCGCCGACGACCTGCTCGCCGCATTCGCGCTGAGCGACGCCGCCCGGAGGCAGGTCAAGACCTATTCCGGCGGCATGCGCCGCAGGCTCGACATCGCGGCCTCGCTGGTGATCACGCCGGGCGTGCTGTTTCTGGACGAGCCGACCACCGGCCTCGACCCCGCGGCGCGCGCGGGCGTCTGGCGGCTGATCCGCGACCTCGCCGCGTCGGGCGTGACGATCCTGCTCACCACGCAATACCTCGAGGAGGCGGACCAGCTTGCCGCGCGCATCGCGGTGATCGACCATGGCCGCAAGATCGCCGAGGGCACATCGCGCGAGCTCAAGGCCACGACAGGCTCGGGCACGCTGCATGTCACCCCCGCCCAAGCCGCGCAGCGCGACGCGGCCGCAGCCCTGCTCGCGGCGCTGCTGGGCACCACCGTGGGGCGCAGCGCCGAGGGTGCGCAACTCTCGGTCGCGGTGCCCGACGCGGCCCGCGCCAATGCAGCACTCGCCGCGCTGATCGCGGCGGACATCCCGCTCGCCGATTTCGCGATGGGCAGCCCCAGCCTCGACGAGGTGTTCTTTGCCCTCACCGGCCAACCCCTGCCGCCCGAGGAGGCCACCGCATGACCACCCCTGCCCTGCTGCGCCGCGTCGATCGCCCCGCCCGCCCCTCGGCGCTGTCCAATGCGCTGGTGTTCGGCTGGCGCGCGGTGCTCAAGTTCAAACATGTGCCCGAGCAGCTCTTTGATCTGGTGATGACCCCGATCATGTTCACGCTCTTGTTCACCTTTGTCTTTGGCGGGGCGCTGGCGGGCACGCCGGGCGACTATCTGCAGTTCTTCCTGCCCGGCATCCTCGTGCAGACGGTGATGTTCAACGCGGTCTATTCCGGCATGGGGCTTTCGACCGATTTCCAGAAGGGGCTCTTTGACCGCTTCCGCGCGCTGCCGATCTGGTCGCTGGCGCCCTTTGCCGGGCTGATGGTGGGCGACCTGCTGCGCCACCTGATCGCGGGCGGCATCATCCTGACCATTGGTCTGATCCTGGGCTACCGGCCCGATGCGGGGCTGCCGGGCGTGATCGGTGCCTTTGCGCTGCTGCTCGCCGTGGGTTTTGGCACCGGCTGGATCTTCATCGTGCTGGGCCTTCTGGTGCGCACGCCGATGACGGTGATGACCTTCGGCTTTACGGTCATGTTCCCGCTGATCTTTGCCTCGAACATCATGGTCGATCCCGCCACCATGCCGGGCTGGCTGGGCGGGTTTGTCGCGGTGAACCCGGTCTCGCTCATCACCACGGCGATGCGCGGATTGATGGACGGCAGCGCGAGCGCCGTCACCATCGGCCTCGCGCTGATCTTTCCGGTCGCGATGACGGCGCTGCTCGCCCCGGTCACGCTGCTGATCTACCGGCGCAAATAGGGTGCGGCGGCCGCATCTTTGGGCCGCCCGGGCCTGGCCCGTTTTCGGAGGAAACGATCCACCGGATCGTTTCTCATTCCCCTCAAACCCTCGACGAAGGCCCCCTCGCCACAACCAGCGCAGGTGATGGGAAAATCAGGGAAAGATCAGCACCGGCACCTTGCAGGCGCGCAAAAGCTCGAGCGTGGTCGATCCGATGAAAAGCTGGCGCATCCGCGAATGGCCGCTCTTGCCCAGCACCAGCAGATCGACGCCCAGATCGGCCACCGCGCGGGTGATCACCGGCTCGGGCTCGCCGGTTTCCAGATGCTCTGTCACCTCGAACCCGGCCCGGCGCAGCGCCTCCGCCGCCGCCTGCATCTTGCCGCGCGTCGCGGGCACGGCGGGGCCGGCGGTCAGGATGTGGCAGGCCATGCCGGCCAGCACCGAGCCTTCGACCAGCCGCTCTACCGCGCGCTCTGACGACGGGCCACCGTCATAGGCAAAGAGGAACGACCCCATCGCGCCCAGCGCGCGGTTGGCCACCAGCACCGGCCGGTGCGAGGACCGCAGCGCCCGGTCGAGGTTCGAGCCGAGGTGTTCGCTGGCAAAGCCGGCCGCCTCGCCCCGCTTGCCGATGATGGCAAAGCGCGTCTCGGGCTCGAGCTCGCCGATGGCGCTGATCAGGTCGCCGTTGCGCAGCCGGGTGCTGACCTCGACATCGCCCTGCGCGCGCATCCGCGCCGCCGCATCATCGAGCAGCGCGCGCCCGCGTTCGCGCCCGAGCACCGCGCGCTCTTCGTCCAGTTTCGCCAGCTTGTCGAGCAGCGCCGTGCGCGCGCCCAGCCGCAAGGCCCCGCTCAGGTCTGCCGGCGCGCTCGACACCTCGTTGCGCCGGCCCAGCACATGGACCAGCAGAATGGGCATCGCGAGCTTTTTCGCCGCCCAGACCGCATGGTCGCAGACGGAGGCCGCATAATCCGACCCGTCGATGAAAACGGTGATGTTCTTCATGGCCTTATCCCCCCCCTTAATGCGCCTGCAGCTTGTCCATCGCGCCCGGCTTGTCATGCAGTGCAAGCCTGTCCACGATGGTCTCGGACGCGTCGTTCATCCCCACCAGCGTCACCGTCGCGCCCTCGCGGCGGAACTTGAGCACAACCATGTCCACGGCCGCGACGCTCGACACGTCCCAGATATGCGCGGCGCTCACGTCGATGGTGACCTCGTCCAGCGCCTCGCGGAAATCAAAGGCGCGGTTGAAATCCTCGACCGAGGCGTAAAAGAGCTGCCCTTCGACCTTGTAGGTGCGCGACCGGCCATCCGCTGACGCCTCGGAGGTGACGCGGAAGATCTGCGCGATCTTGGAGGCAAAGAACACGCCCGACAGCAGCACGCCCGCCAGCACGCCAAAGGCGAGGTTGTGGGTATAGACCACGATCACCACGGTGGCGATCATCACCACGGACGAGCTTGACGGATGCGTGCGCAGGTTGCGGATCGACGACCAGGAAAAGGTGCCGACCGACACCATGATCATCACCGCGACCAGCGCGGCCATCGGGATCACCCGCACGAAATCGGCCAGCACGAGGATCATGAACAGCAGGACCGTGCCGGCGGTAAATGTGGACAGCCGCGCACGCCCGCCCGATTTGACGTTGATGATCGACTGCCCGATCATCGCGCAGCCTGCCATCCCGCCGATAAAGCCGGTGGCGGTATTGGCGATGCCCTGTCCGATGCATTCGCGGTTGCGGTCGCTTGTGGTGTCGGTGAGCTCATCGACGATATTGGCGGTCATCAGGCTTTCGAGCAGGCCCACGGCCGCCACGGCCAGCGCATAGGGCAGGATGATCCCCACCGTCTCGAGCGTGAGCGGGATGTCCGGGATCAGGAACACCGGCAGCGTATCGGGCAGCGCGCCCATGTCGCCCACCGTGCGCACGTCCCAGCCCAGCGTCCAGACCACCGCCGTCAGCACGATGATCGTCACCAGCGGCGAGGGCACCGCGCGGGTGAGCATCGGCAGGCCGTAGATGATCGCCAGACCCGCCGCGACCAGCGCATAGGTGAGCAGCGGCACGTCGGTCAGTTCGGGGATCTGCGCCATGAAGATCAGGATCGCCAGCGCATTGACAAAGCCGGTCATGACCGAGCGCGAGACGAATTTCATCACGAAGGACAGCCGCGCGAGCCCGGCGCCGACCTGGATGAGCCCTGCCAGCACGGTGGCGGCGAGCAGGTATTGCAGCCCGTGATCCTTGACCAGCGTCACCATCAGCACCGCCGTGGCGGCCGTGGCGGCCGAGATCATGCCGGGGCGGCCGCCGACGATGGCCGTCAGCACCGCGATGGAAAAGGACGCATAAAGCCCCACCTTCGGGTCCACGCCCGCGATGATCGAAAAGGCGATCGCCTCGGGGATCAGCGCCAGCGCCACGACGATCCCGGCGAGGATTTCAGTCTTGGGGTTGCCCAGCCATTCCCGGCGGGTCCGTTCAGAGAGTGTGAACACTGATATCGATCCGTTCTTTGGCAGAAACATGACGACCCATGTCGGCACAGCATTCGTGCCGGTCGCGGACAAGGCTTGGGTCAGGCGGATTTGCGCTCTTGTGGCGGCCTCGGCCCGCGCTGTCAACCTTGCAGGCCGCAGATCAGGTCAGCCAGCGCCCGACCGGCACCTGCCGCATCACGACCGTGGCCAGCGCCGAAAGGGCAAAGACCGCCACCGCGCCGGCCTGCGCGGGTAGCGCGGCGCCGCCGAGCTTGAACCAGACCAGCATCGCTGCCGGATGGATCAGGTAGATGCCGAAGGCCAGCCGCCCCAGCGCGGTCGCCGCCGGCCAGCGCAGGTCGGCCCGCCAGAACGCCTCGAACAGCAGCGCCGCCGAGAGCATGAAGGGGGCCGCAACCGACCCCCAGCCAAGGCCCGCGATGCCGCCTGCCGCCGCCACGAACACCAGCGGCGCCGCGACCGCGCGGTAATGGTGCCCGAGCGCGGACAGGATGCCATACAGGAGCGGCGTCAACGCAAAGGCCCATTGCACCAGCGGTTGCGGCAGGGTCCCTGCGTCATGCAGCCAGACCGCGCCCAGCGCCAGCGGCAGGCAGGCCGCCGCCGCCAGCCAGACCCCGCGCGCCGACCGCACCGCCGCCAGCCCCACGATCACCACGGGCGAAAAGACCACGACAAAGGGCAGGAACCACAGATGCACCGCCGGCCCGATCAAGAGCCACCAGGGGTCTGTCACGGTCCACAGCAGCGTGACATCCTGCGCGCGCACCACGTCGAGCAGCCGGTAAAGCGCGACCCAGACCACCCAGGGCAGCGCAAAGCGCAAGAGCCGCCCGAGCCAGAACCGCCGTGCCCCGCCGCGCGCGAGCGAGCGGAGCGACAAGAACCCGGTCAGCACCACGAAAAGGCCGAGCGCGACATAGCCCTCGATCATGCCGGGCGCCTGCATATGTGCCCAGACAATCCCGAATGCGGCAACAAAGCGCATCAGATCAATGGATTGTCGGCGCTCACGCGCTGTCATCGGGCGATACTCCGGTCGTTTTGACAGCACGGCAGGCTAGCCGCTCTGCCTGCTTGTCGCAACGCATTTCGGGAAACCCGGTGAACCGAACCGCCGCCGGTGAGACTTGATCTTGCCGCCGCCAGCTTGTATCTCGGCACGTCGCCTCTAGAATGGCGCAAGACGTTTCACTGTTGCCTGCGGCCACGGCCCCCCGATCGCGGGCGGTCCTGTCTCGCGGCGGCGACGCTGGGCGATGAGGCCCGACCGGAGGTATGCATGTCCTGGACTGACGAGCGCGTCGAGACGCTCAAGAAGATGTGGGGCGAGGGGCAATCCGCGAGCCAGATCGCCAAGGAACTGGGCGGCGTGACCCGCAATGCCGTGATCGGCAAGGTCCATCGCCTCGGCCTGTCCAACCGCACCGGCGCCGCCCCGACGCCTGCTCCGGCGGCCGCGCCGCCCGTGGCCCCAGCGGTCGCCACCGGCAAGCCCGCGCCGCGCGACAAGCCCGCGGCCAAGGTCGCAGCGCCCTCTGAGGATGACATCGAGAGTGCCACCGGGGCCGTCGAGGCCGACGCGCCCGAGGACGATGACGCCATGGACGAGGCCCCGATGAGCGCCGCGCGCCGGGCGATCATCCCTGCCGGCCAGCCGCTGCCGCCGCAGCCCTCGCTCAACGAGATCAGCCCCGAGGCGCTGGCCAAGGTCAACGAGGTCGAAAAGACCGCGCGCAAGCTCACGCTGATGGAGCTGACCGAAAAAACCTGCAAATGGCCGGTGGGCGACCCCGCGACCGACAATTTCTGGTTCTGCGGTCTGGCCGTGCAACAGGGCAAACCCTATTGCGAGGCGCATGTGGGCGTCGCCTTTCAGCCGATGTCGGCGCGGCGCGACCGGCGTCGCTGACCCGCATGGCGGGCTGGGACACGGCCTTTGCCACGCCGCCCCGGCAATGGGGGCTGCGCGGCGACCCGCTCTTGTGGGACGAGATGCGCGCCGTGCTGGCGGTGGCGGATGCGCCCGACCCTGCAACCTCCGCCGAGGTGCTGCGCGTCACGTGGGAGGCGCTGACGGGTGTCCCGCTGAGCACCGGCGGCCCCGTCCACATCGACCGGCTCAACCGGGGTGGCATGTCTGGCGGGCAGGTCTCGCCCGTCTTCTGGCGCGATACGGCCCTGCCGCTCTTGCTGGACAGGGTGTCGTCCGGGGACGGCGCGCCGCGCCTCAAAGCCTGATCAGCGGCAGCCCCAGCAGGCCCTGCACGAACAGTCCCAGCGTCAGAGCGACCCAGATGACGGCCGCCGCCGGAACCTGCCACGCCGCCCCGCCGCCGCGCCGGTCGATCCAGAGCCCGACCAGCGGCAGCGCCTGCATCGTGTGCAGCGCGAGGAAATGCGCCGGCCGCAGGTCGCCCACCGCCGCCGACCAGCCAAAAAGCGGGATCGTCGCGGCATCCGGCGCGGGGACGCCCACGAAATGCCCCTCCATGTTGCCCAGCGTGAAGGCGGTGATCAGCGTGAGAACCAGCGTCAGGCCAAAGCCCCAGACCACCCCCTGCCGCAGCGCCGGCCCCATCGTGGCCGCCCGATCACGCGCAGCCCGATCACGCGCAGCCCGATCACGCGCAGCCCGATCACGCGCTGCCGCCACGCCAAAGACCGCGACCCCCGCCACCAGCACAAAGGCGCCAAAGGCCATCACCGTGCCATACATGATCGCGTTGTATGGCGTGGAAAAGTTGAAGTGCGACGCCTCGCCCTGCGCCGCCTGCGTGATGATGTAGCCCATCTCCAGGATCATCGCGACCGCCATCGCCACGACAGTGCCGCGCAAGAGCCAGCCGTCGCGCCATGCGGGCGACAGCCGCGCCTCGACCAGCGCCAGCGTGCCGAACAGCACCACAAATGACAGCGCGAATTTCATCGGCTTGGCCCAGACCGGCCCGCCATCGATGAGGCGGGCGTCGCTCAGGCTCCAGACAAGCGTCAGGACCAGCAGCGCCAGCGCGGCGGCGGTGAGCACCGCGAGCGGGCGGGGGCGAACCGGTGACAGGGTCAGGACGGTCATGCGGAGGCTCCTTTCAGCCGGGACAAAGGCGGCAGGCGCAGCGCGCCTTCGGTGACGAGCGCGAGCACGACGCCCAGCGGCCCGAAGAGAAAGATGCACACCAGCACCGGCGCCTGCACGAGGCGGATCACCCTCGCCCGGTCCATCCGCCCGGCCATCGCCGCGCCCACCATCAGGTCAAAGGCCAGATAATGCACCCAGCCCGCCAGCAACATCCAGTCACTGGAAAAAAGCTGGCGCACTTCGGCCAAAGAGCCATAGACCCCCCCTGCCGAGGCGAAATGGGCCAGCACAAGCGCGGCATAGAGCAGCGACAGCCCGGCCGGGATCACCAGCGCCGGGATGACATCGAGCCAGAGCCGACCGCGCGGAGCCAGCAGCAAGACCGCCCAGCCCGCAAGCGCCGGCATGTTGGACAGGCCGACCAGGTCGTCGGGGGACATGGCGCAGCGCTCCGCTAAAATATTTACACTGGAAACATAAGTGATTCGCTTGCACCTGCATAGTGAAATGTTTACGATGGCAACATGTCATCCTCCGTCCCTGACCGCCCCTATCACCACGGCGACCTGAAACATGCGCTGGTCCAGGCCGGGATCGCGTTGATCGAAGAGGGCGGCATCCCCGCGCTCAGCCTGCGCGCCCTCGCCGCGCGCGTGGGGGTGAGCCATACCGCGCCGCGCAACCATTTCGGATCGCTGCGCGGCCTGCTCACCGCCATCGCCGCCGAGGGGTTCCACCGCCACGCGCGCGCGATGTGCGAGGGCGTCAGCGACCAGTCCGATCCGCAGGCGCGGCTGATGGCGGCGATGACCGGCTATGTCCGTTTTGCCCGCGCCCACCCGGCGCTGTTCGGGCTCATGTTCTCTTCGCTGCATTGCGACATGCGGGATGCAGAGCTGATGGCGGCGGGCCGCGACAGCTATGCCGTGCTCTCTGGCATCGCGCGCGGGCTCGACTGGGACAAGGCCGACCTGCCCGACGGGCAACGGCGGACCGAGGTCATGCTGTGGTCGCTGGTGCATGGCTATGCGCAACTCTCGCTTGCGGGCATCCTCGCGAACGGGCCGTCCGGCACCATGCTGGATTTTGCCGACATCATGCCGGCCTTTGCCTACCGCCCCGCCACCGCATCACCCGCCCCCGGAGACAGGTCATGACCCGCTACCACCCCGCCCTCGTGATCCTGCACTGGCTGCTGGCGGTGCTCATCATCGTGGCCCTGATCGCCGGCAAGCTGATCCTCGACGCCACGCCCAACAGCGACCCGGCCAAGCTCTTTTCCCTGCGCGCGCATATGTCGATCGGCCTCGCGGTGCTGGTGCTGATGGTGCTGCGCGTGGTGATCCGCTGGCGCAGCGCCGCGCCGCCGCCCGCCGACGCCGGGCACCCGGCGCTGAACCTCGCCGCGCGCCTCGCGCATCCGGCGCTTTACTTGCTGATCTTCGGGATGGTGTTTTCCGGCATTGCCATTTCGGCCGCTGCCGGTCTGCCCGGCATCGTCTTTGGCGGCACGGGCGCGCCCCTGCCCGAAACCTTCGACAGCTATGCCGCGCGCGGCGTTCATGGCGCGCTGTCGGGCCTGCTGATCGCGCTGGTGGCGCTGCATGTCGCCGCCGCGCTCTGGCACCAGTTCATCCGGCGCGACGGGCTGATGGGGCGGATGCGGCCGGGCCGCCGCTGACCTCTTTCGCGGCCCCCTTTCGCGGCCCCCTTTCGCG
>JAACUH010000051.1 GCA_009993005.1 Rhodobacterales bacterium | reverse complement strand
CGAGGGGCTCGACATCTCTGAAGGGATGCTGGCCGTCGCGGCGCGCAAGGGCACCTATGCCGCGCAGCACCGCGCCGTGCTGGGCGAGGTGCTGCCCTTTGCCGACGGGCATTTCGCCGGGGTGGTGTCCACCGGCGTGTTCACCACCGGCCATGTGGGCGCCGAGGCGCTGGCCGAATTGCTGCGCGTGACGCGGCCGGGTGGCGTGCTGGTGCTGACGGTCAAGGATACGGTCTGGGAGGGCGGCTTTGCCGCGGCCGTGGCGGCAGCGGCGGATGAGGGGCTGCTGCGGATCGAGGAAGAGACCGCGCCCTATGTCTCGATGCCCGGCGAGGTTGGCACGATCCCCGGGCGCGGCGTGGTGCTGCGCCGGCTGTAGGGCGCTGCCCTGTGGCGGCTGTAGGGCGCTGCGCTGCGCCGGCTGTAGGGCGCTGCGCTGTGGCGGCTGCCCGTCTGGCTGCCCGTCTGGCTGCCCGTTCTGGCTACCCGTTCTGGCTACCCGTCTCGGGCCCGCCCGCAACCGCCGTGCCAGCGGCCCGTGTCGCGCCCGGCCGTGCCTCGGTCGGGCGATGCCCTCTGTCGGACGGCGGGCGTCAGACCTTGATCCGCGCCCCCTCGGGGTCGAAGAACGGCCGCAGGCCGAGCGTGGCGGGCATCACCTCACCCGCCACATCCAGCGCATAGCGCCCCGCCATCAGCCAGTCGTGGGATAGGCCGCTGTCATGCCGGACATAGCCGTAACCAACTGATTTGCAGAGCGTATATCCATAGCCGCCCGAGGTGAGATAGCCCACCGCCACCCCGTCGCGCAGGATCGTCTCGCGGCCCAGAAGCACGGCCTCGGGCACATCCACCGTGAAGCCGGCAAACCGCTTGCGCAGTGGCAGTTCGGCAGCGTCCGCCAGCGCCGCGCGGCCGATGAACGGCCGGTCGCTGCGCAGCTTGACCGCCCAGCCGAGCCCGGCCTCCAGTGGCGTGTCATTGGGCGTGATGTCCGAGGACCAGGCGCGATACCCTTTCTCCAGCCGCAGGCTTTCAAGCGCGCGGTAGCCCACCGGGCGCAGGCCCGGATCCGCCGCCATCAGTGCATCATAGACCGCCGCGAGGCCTGCGATGGGGACGTGCAACTCCCACCCCAACTCGCCCACATAGGTCAGCCGCAGCGCCCGCAGGGCCACGCCCGCCACGCTGATTGTGCGCACATGACCAAAGGGAAAGGCGCCGTTCGACACGTCATCCGGTGTCACTGCCGCCAGGATATCGCGCGCGCGCGGGCCCATGAGTGCCAGCGTCCCCCAGGCCTCGGTCACGTCGCGCAGGGTGCAATCGCCGGTCAGATGGTCCGCGATCCAGCCATAGTCATGGGTGCGAAAGCCGGTGCCGGTGACGATGTAGAAATGGTCCTCTGCCAGCCGGGCGACGGTCAGGTCGGCCTCGATCCCACCGCGCGAGTTCAGCAGTTGCGTATAGGTCAGCCGCCCGGGCGCCTTTGTCACATCGCCCGCGCAGATCTGATCGAGTGCCGCCGCCGCATCCGGCCCCGTCACCTCGTATTTGGCGAATGACGACTGGTCGAACAGCCCGGCATGGCTGCGCACATGGGCGTGCTCGTCGCCCACCGGGCCGAACCAGTTCTGCCGGCCCATCGAATAGACGTCCTTTGCCGCGGTGCCGGCGGGGGCGAACCAGTTCGGCCGCTCCCAGCCCAGTTTCGACCCGAACACCGCCCCCGCCCGCGCCAGCCGCCCATAGAGCGGCGAGGTGGTGTGCGGGCGGCCCGAGGCATGTTCCTCATGCGGAAAGGCCACGGTATAATGCTTGCCATAGGCCTCGAGCGTGCGGTCGCGCACCCAGTCGCGGTCGCGGTGCATCGCGGCGAAACGGCGGATATCCACCACCCAGAGGTCGAGCGGCGCCTCGCCGGTCATCGCCCATTCCGCCAGCACCCAGCCCGCGCCGCCGCCGCTCGCGATGCCAAAGGCATTGAACCCCGCGCCGACGAACATGTTGGCGCATTCGTTGGCGCGGCCGAGGATGAAATTGCCATCGGGGGTAAAGCTTTCCGCGCCGTTGATCATCTGCCTGACCCCGGTGGTGGCGAGCGCGGGCACGCGCGCCACGGCCTGCGCGACATGCTGTTCGAAATGGTCGAAATCGTCGTCGAACAGGCGGAAGGCCCAGTCGTCGGGCACGTCCCCGCCCGTCGGAGACAGATCCCAGGGCTGCGGATCGGGCTCATAGCCGCCCATCACGAGGCCGCCGACCTCTTCCTTGAAATACGTCCTGCGGTCCGGGTCGCGCAGGGTGGGTGCGTCAGAGGACAGGCCCTCGATCCGCTCGGTCACGATATACTGGTGCTTGACCGGTTGCAGCGGCACGCTGATTCCCGCCATCGCGCCCACCTGCCGCGCCCATTGGCCGGCGCAATTGACGACCGTGTCGCACTGCACGACCCCCCCCGTCGTCTGCACGGCGGTGATGCGCGGCCCGTCCATGACAAAGCCCGTCACGCGCACCCCCTCGACGATCTTCGCGCCATGCATCCGCGCGCCCCTGGCGAGGCTTTGCGTGATGTCTGACGGGCTCGCCTGCCCGTCGGTGGGCAGCCAGCTTGCCCCGATCAGGTCGCCCGTCTCCATCAGCGGCCACATCGCCTTGACCTCGGCGGGCGAGATCAGCGCCATCTCCATCCCGAAACTGCGCGCGGTGGTGGCGAGGCGGCGGTATTCGGTCCAGCGGTCGGGCGTGGTGGCGAGCCGCAGGCAGCCGGTCATCTTCCAGCCGGTGGCAAGCCCGGTTTCCGCATCGAGACGCTTGTAGAGGTCCACCGAGTATTTCAGCACCTTGGTGATCGAGGCGGATGACCGCAACTGCCCGACCAGCCCCGCCGCGTGCCAGGTGCTGCCCGAGGTGAGTTGCCGCTGTTCGATCAGCAGCACATCGGCCTTGTGGTCGCGGGCGAGGTGATAGGCGGTCGAGCATCCGATGATGCCGCCGCCGATGACGACGATCTGGGCATGGGTGGGAAGGGTCATGTGGGGGGCGTCCCGTATGTGGTGAGAAATCCGTCATGGGCGACGCGCAGTTTCTCAAGATTGTCAGTGGCATAGGCGGCATAGTTCACGCCCGGCGCGTTGAGGTGGTGATGCGAAACCATCCCCCACATCGCCTCGCGCAGGAGCGCCGCACAGCGCATCGCGTCAAAGGCGCGCAGCAGCGCGGGGGCGGGCGGGGCGTCGAAATAGGCGCCCAGCAGGGCGCGCGCCTGCGCCGCGTCCATTCCCGCGTTCGACGCCGCCCCGGCGAGGTCGAAAAGCGCGGTGGAATACCCCGCATATTCATAGTCGATCAGCCAGAGCCGCGCGCCATCGTCGAGGATATTGGCGGGCAGCAGGTCGTTGTGGCCAAAGACGATCGGCAGCGGCACCTGCACGGCCTCATAGCCCTCGGCCATGGCCAGCAGCGCGGGCAGCGCCGCCACATGGGGGCTGTCAGCCGCGCGCAGGGTGCGGGCATAGTCGCGGATCACGTGGAACACCCAGAACAGCCGCGCCTCCCCGCTCACCTGCGCGGGCATGGCGGTGTGGAAGGCGCGCAGCAGCGCCGCCACGCGCGCCGGGTCGGCGCAGAGATCCGCGCCGGTCCAGGTCTGGGCGGTGACGAAATCGGTGACCATGACACCCGGCGCGGCATGGGTCACGGCGGGGGCAAAGCCTGCGGCATGGGCGGCGCGGGTAGCCATCAGCTCATGCGCGCGGCTGACGTGATGGCAGGGGTAATCCGCGCCAAAGCGGACCACATGCGCGCCGCTGCGGTCCGTGACCTTCCAGATCTCGTTGGACAGGCCGCCATGGAGCGGTGCGGCCGCCGCAAGCCCGTCCCAGCACGGCAGGGCGGCGATGCGGGCGGGGATCAAGCCGCCCCCTCCAGCCCCAGCCTTGCGCGGGCCTGGCGCGCGGCGGCGCCGATCAGCCGGTCGGCGATGATGGCGATGAAGGCCACGCAGAGCCCTGCGACGAGGCCGCGTCCGGCATTCGCGTTGGTCAGCGCGATATAGACCTCCTGCCCGAGGTCGCGGGTGCCCACCAATGCCGTGATGACCAGCATGGAGAGCGCGAACATGATCGTCTGGTTCAGCCCCAGCAGGATCTCGGGCAGCGCGAGGCGCAGCTTGATCCGCGTCAGGATCTGCCAGCGCGTGCAGCCCATCGCGCGCCCGGCCTCGACCAGCGCCGGGTCCACCCCTTGCAGCCCCAGCGCGGTATAGCGGATCGCTGGCGCCACCGCATAGGCCACCACCGCCAGCATCGCGGTGAAATCGCCCACGCGAAAGAGCATCACGGCCGGCATCAGATAGACGAAGGACGGCAGCGTCTGCAGCGTGTCGATCACCACCCGCACGACACGCCACAGCCCGTCGCGTTCGGCCGCCGCAACCCCGATCGGCAGGCCGATCAGCATCGCGATCACCACCGAAATGCCACAGAGATACAGCGTCGTCATCGCCTCGGCCCAGAGATCGACCATCGCGATGAGCGACGTGAGCGTCCACGTGAGCAGCGCCAGCCGCCATCCTCCCAGCCGCCAGCCCGCCAGCGCCAGCAGCGCCGCAACCCCCAGCCAGGGCAGGCCCAGCAGGAAACGTTTGATGGGGATCAGCACGTTGAGCAGGAGCGTGGTCTTGATCGCCTCGAGCGTGCCGAAGTAATTGACGTTGATCCAGCGGACGACCTCGTTCCAGAACGTGCCGGTGGAGAGCTGCCAGCCCCTGGGATAATTCTGCGCGGCGGGCACCAGCCAGGCCAGCACCCCCGCCAGCAGCAGCGTGGCCAGCGCGGCCCACAGATAGGGACGGCGCCGCGCATCCGCGCGCGGCCGGGCCGCCGCCTGGCTCAGCCGGTCGAGCGCCACGGCCAGCGCCACGATGGCAAAGCCCGCCTCGAGCCCCCCGCCGAAATCGAGCCGCCGCAGCGCGGCCAGCACGTCGAAGCCGAGCCCGCCGGCGCCGATCATCGAGGCGATGATGACCATGTTGAGCGAGAGCATGATCACCTGGTTGACCCCCACCATCAGCCCCTCGCGCGCCGAGGGCACCATCACGCGCCAGGTCAACTGCGCCCTTGTGCAGCCGACCATCCGGCCGAGATCGCGCACTTCGCCCGGCACGCGGGCCAGCGCCAGAAGGGTGATGCGCGTCATCGGTGGCATGGCGTAGATCACCGTCGCGAGGATCGCCGCGACCGGGCCAAAGCCAAAGAGGATCAGGATCGGCACCAGATAGGCAAAGACCGGGATCGTCTGCATCAGGTCGAGCACCGGCGTGATCGCGCGCGCCAGCCAGCGCCAGCGATACGCGGCGAGGCCAAGCAGGAGGCCGCCCGCGATGCCGATCGGCACCGCGATCAGGATCGAGGCGAGCGTGACCATCGCGCTCGTCCATTTCCCGAACACCGCGATGAAGCCGAAACAGCCCGCGACCAGCGCCGCCAGCCGTCCGCCGCCCGCCCGGTGGCCGATCAGCGCCACCAGCGCGATCACCCCCAGCCAGGACAGCGGCGGCCAGGACAGCGGCGGCCAGGCACCGAACCCTTCCGTCAGGAGCCCGCGCACGATCTGGTAGGGCGCGTCCACCACGGCCGCCAGCGCACGCGTCGCTTCGCGGAAAGTGAACAGGCCGAATGTCGCCTTGTTGAGCAGCCATCTGACAAAGTCGCTGATCCAGCGATCCACCGGCGGGGTCAGCAAATCGGGCCAGTCGAATGCCCAGGGCGCCAGCGGCTTGCCCCAGGTCAGCAAAGCCGCGAAAGCTGCCAGCGCCGGCAACCACAGCGCCAGCAGCCTCAGCGCCAGCAACCACAGCGCCGGGGCGGGCCGGCGGCGCGTCACGGGGGCGGGGCGCGCCGACATCGCCTCAGCCCGCCAGCATCAGGTCGATCACCGCCTGACGGTGCAGATGGCCGGTGACGCGGCCCGCACCATCGGTCACGGCCACGGCCTGCACATCGCCGGCAAACAGCGGCGCCGCCTCGGCCACCGTGGCGCGTCCTGCGATGCGCGCGGCGGGGGCGGGGCCCTCGGGCGGGGCCATGACGGTCGCCACCCGCACGACCTTTGCCCGTGGCACGGCTGCGGTAAAGGCGCGGACATAGTCCGTCGCGGGGTGCAGCACGATCTCTTCCGGCGTGCCGGCCTGCACCACCGCGCCATCCTTCATGATGGCGATGCGGTCGGCGAGGCGGATCGCCTCGTCGAAATCATGGGTGATGAACACGATGGTCTTCCTGAGCACCGATTGCAGGCGGATGAATTCGTCCTGCATCTCGCGCCGGATCAGCGGGTCGAGCGCCGAGAACGGCTCGTCGAGGAACCACAGTTCGGGGTCGGCGGCGAGGCTGCGCGCGATGCCCACGCGCTGCTGTTGCCCGCCTGACAACTGGCGCGGGAAAGACTCCTCGCGCCCTTCGAGCCCGACCAGCGCGATCATCCGGCGCGCGGTCTCTTCGCGCGCAGCCCGCGCCATGCCCTGCACCTCGAGCGGAAAGCAGACGTTTTGCAACACAGTCATATGCGGCAGCAGGGCAAAGTGCTGGAACACCATCCCCATCTTGTGCCGGCGCAGCGCGATCATCTCGACCTCGGTCGCGGCGAGCAGGTTCTGCCTGTGAAAGATGATCTCGCCGGCGGTCGGCTCGACCAGCCGCGACAGGCAGCGCACCAGCGTCGATTTGCCCGACCCCGACAGGCCCATGATGACGAATATCTCGCCTTCGCCCACCGCCAGATCCACGCCGCGCACCGCCGTCACGAGGCCTGCGGCCCTCAGCCGGTCCGGCGTGGCGGAAGTGCCCAGCGCGCGCAGGGTTTCGGCCGCGCGCGGGCCAAAGAGCTTCCAGACATTGCGGCACAGGAGTTTGGGTTCGGACACGTCAGGCTCCGCAACGTCGGGCAAGAAGGGGTGGGTGGATCAGTCGGTGATCCAGGCGCGCCAGCGGTCCTCGTTAGTGGCCATCCAGTCGGCGACCACCTCTTCCACCGTCGCGCCCTCGAGGTCCACGGCGGTAATCATGGCGCCCATTTCCTCGTTGTTGATGTTGAACGCGGTGATCGCGGCATGCGCGCCCGGCCAGTTCGTCTCGAGCCCCGACCAGGCGACCTTCCAGATCTCGCCAAAGGGTTTGCCGCAGTCATGGGCGAGGTCGGGGTTCAGCCCCCAGGCGGGGTCGGTGTAGCATTCGGGCGTGTATTGCGGGAACTGGACCCAGTTGCCCTCGTATTTCGCGGGGGCCCAATGCGGCGCGTAGATCCACAGCAGGATCGGCGCCTGGCGCTGGATCGCGCTTTCCAGCTCGGCAAAGAGCGCCCCATCGGTGCCCGCATGGATCACCTCAAAGGGCAGGCCCAGCGCCGCGACCCGCTCTTCATCGAACCCGCCCCAGGTGACGGGCCCGCCCAGATAGCGGCCTTTCGGCGCGGTCTCGGCGGTGGCAAAGGCTGCGGCGCAGTCCTCGGACAAAAGCGCCTCCCAATTGGGCAGGCCGGGGCAGAGCGCCTCCATATAGGAGGGATACCACCATTCCTCGATCGCATCGAGCCCGGTCGGCCCGAGGTTTTGCACATTGCCGGTGGCGAGTGCCGCATCCATCGCCTCGCGGCCCGTCGTCTCCCAGATCTCCATCGCCAGATGCAGGTCGCCGGTTTCGAGCCCCGCGAACTGCGCGAGGTAGTCGGCCTGCACATATTCGACCTTGTAGCCGTCCTGTTCCAGAATGCTGCCCATCAACCGCGAGGTGATGAGATGCCCGGTCCAGTCATGCAGCGTGATGCGGATCGGGTCGGTGGACTCCTGGGCCAGCGCCGGGAGCGCGGCCAGCAGCGCGAGGGCCGACGCGGCCCCCAAACGTCGGATCGTCGTCATGTCGCGCCCCCCCTGACAGGCTGGTTTCATGACACCAAAGTAACGGCGCGGGGCGCGGACATGTCAACCGTGCAATATTGCCCGATGTGGGGTTTTGTGTCTTTGATGACCGGATATGACCGTTTGCGCCGCGCCTGCCTGCTGCTGCGGCACGCCAGGAGGCCCGGCCGATGCTCTCGAAACGCCATGCCGACATCCTGCGCATCCTCGATGCGCAGGGCACCGTGACGGTGGCGGCGCTGGCGCGTGCCCTCGACGTGTCGCAGGAAACCATCCGCCGCGACCTGCGGCCGCTTGCGGACAGTGGCGCGCTGCTGCGGATGCATGGTGCGGTGAGCCTCGCCGGGCCAATGGGCGAGGCGCCGTTCCGCCGCCGGATGCGCGAGAATGCGGCCGCCAAGCAGGCCATCGCGCGCGCCTTTGCCGCGACGGTGCGCAATGGCGATGTGCTGATGCTCGATACGGGGACGACGACCAGCTTTGTCGCGCGCGCGCTCGCGGGGCGCAAGCGGCTGACGGTCATCACCAATTCGACCGATGTGGCGCGCACGCTCGCGGTCACGGGCGACAACCGCGTCTATCTGGCGGGCGGCGCGCTGCGCGGCGAAAGCGGCGCGGTGCTGGGCCGCGCGGCGCTGGAGTTCGTGGCGGGCTACCAGGCGCAGGTGGCGGTGATCTCGGCCGGGGCGGTCGATGCGGACGGGGTGATGGATTTCGACCCCGAGGAGGCCGATTTTGCCCGCGCCCTGCTGGCGCGTGCCGAACGTCGGGTGCTGGTGACGGACGCGACCAAGTTCGGCCGGCGCGGGCTTGTGCTGGTCGCGGGGCTCGACAAGCTGGACCATCTCATCTGCGATGCCCCACCCCCACCCGCCATTGCCTCTGCCCTCGGAGCGGCCGGCGCGGCGGTCACCTGCACGTCGGCGGCCGAGGCGGGCGAGATCTGACGCAAATCCCTCTGGACACCCCCCCGCGCCTCGCCTAGAAGGCCTGCACCCGACGCGGCACCAAAGGCCGCGCCTCCCGTGCCCGGGTAGCTCAGGGGTAGAGCAGTGGATTGAAAATCCTCGTGTCGGTGGTTCGATTCCGCCCCCGGGCACCACTCAAAAAGCTGAAATGGCTGGTTTTTGTGGTCATCTCTGGTCCCTGCTCGGATCGGGTTTGGCGCTTTTCGGCGACAGGTCTGACACTCTTCGCCCGCCTTGCGTTCTCTCTTTCCAGCGTCGCCAAGGTCTCGCG
>JAACUH010000091.1 GCA_009993005.1 Rhodobacterales bacterium | reverse complement strand
CCCTCTGGGTGATCGAGGACGACATCCGCGCCTGCGACGCGCGCAGCGATTTCGGGCCCGGTTTCATCGCGCTGGCCCGCGCGGTCTATCAGACCAACGACCGGCGCGCGGCCGTCAAGAAGGCGATCAACCTCGCGCTCGGTTCGGCCATTGTCGAGGAGAAATCCTATCATGACGCCGGATGACCGCATCGCCGCCGCCCGCGCCGGGCTGGTGCAGGCGCAGGCCGACCTTGGCCGCGCGCTCGAGCAGGACCGCAGCCGCGCGCGCGGCGGCCTGATCCGCCGCCTGCACGAGGTGCGCCGGATGCTCGACCCCGGCTATCACTATGTGTCGCAGGCCGGGCAGGACCTGATCGTGGACCGCCTGCTGGGGGCCAAGCGCGGCGGCACATTCGTCGATATCGGCGGCTATGACGGCGTCACCGGGTCCAACACGCTGTTTTTCGAGCAATGGCGCGGGTGGAGCGGGGTTCTGGTCGAACCCGTGCCCTCCAACCTCGCCCGCGCGCGCGACATCCGGCGCTGCCCCTGTCTGGGTCTGGCGGTGGCCGCAACCCAGGGCGAGGCGGATTTTGTCGAGATCACCGAAGGCTTTACCCAGATGAGCGGGCTTGCGGGCAGCTATGATCCCGCGATGCTCACCCGCGTGCGGCAGGACCCCCGCCACCGCGAACGCATCCTGCGCGTCGAAACACGCAGCCTCTCGCGCATCCTCACCGATGCGCTGCTGCCGCACCCCGATTTCGTCTCGCTCGACATCGAGGGCGGCGAGGCGGATGCGCTGGCGGCCTTTCCCTTTGCCGCGCATCGCGTGGGCCTCTGGGCCATCGAGAACAACACCGGCGGGCCCGAGATTGCCCGCATCATGCAGGCCGCCGGCTATGATCTGGTAGAGTTTGCGGGCCCTGACGAAATATGGCGACTCCGTGGCCTTTAGCCCCGATTTGAAACGTTAAGCCCCCCTTTACAGCCGCCGCGCTACGCCCGTCATGGGTGAACGAAAAGGGTGGTGGCAATGGTCGCGCATGCGAATGCTCCGATAATCATCAAGCGCAAGAAGGTGATCGCCGGTGGCGGCCACCATGGCGGCGCGTGGAAGGTGGCCTATGCGGATTTCGTGACCGCCATGATGGCCTTCTTCATGCTGATGTGGCTGCTCAACGCCACGACCGAGGATCAGCGCAAGGGGATATCCGACTATTTCGCGCCGACGATCCCGATCAGCCGCGATTCCGGCGGCGGTGATGGGCTCTTTGGCGGCAACAGCATGTTTTCGCAGGAAACATTGCTGCGAGACGGGACGGGTGCTACCGCCGGTGAGCCCGGACCCGAAGCCTTTGCGCCCGGCGAACAGAACGAGGATGGCGCCAACCCCCCAGCCGAAGTCGCAGCCCTGCGCGAGGTCGAGGAAGTGCTGCAAGGCATCGGCGGAGAGAGCGCGGTCGCAGAGCAGGCCTTGCGCCATGTCGTGACACGCCTCACCGACGAGGGGCTGGTGATCGAGCTTTTCTCGCTGCCCGACGCGCCGCTCTTTGCGCCGGATACGGCGCAGCCCATGCCGGTGACAACCGAGCTTCTCAGGATGATCGCGCGGACGGCGGGCCTCGTCACCAATCAGGTGGCGGTAACCGGCCACACCCCGGCGCGGCCGGTCGTGGTGGCCAACAACCCCGTCTGGACCCTGTCGAGCGAGCGCGCGATGCAGGTCCGCCTGATGCTCGAAGAGGCCGGCGTTGCCCCCGCCCGGATGCAGCGCGTGACCGGAAATGCCGACCGCGCGCTTGTCGATCCCAATCCGATGGCCGTGCGCAATGACCGGATCGAGATCATCCTGCTGCGCAAGGCGGGCGCAAACGGACAATAATGGGCGCGATTTGATCCGTTAGGCGACTGTTAAGGCTGAGCGCGTAGTCAGGGCGTAACGCAACAGCCAGTTGATACGGAAAGGCGCGCCCATGACGATCTCGTCCTCACTCAATGCCAGCGTGGCAGGCCTGTCGGCCAACGCCAGCCGGTTGTCCACGATTTCCGACAATATCGCGAATGCCTCGACCTATGGCTACAAGCGGGCGGTGACGGATTTCCACTCGATGGTAATCCAGAGCGGGCGCGGCACCTATTCCGCGGGCGGCGTGCGCATCTCGACCCAGCGGCTGATCGACGAACGCGGGCCGCTCCTGTCCACGTCCAACCCCACCGACCTTGCCGTGCGCGGGCGTGGTTTTCTGCCTGTCACGTCAGAGGTTGCGGTCAATGTGGCCAATGGCGCGACGCCGCTGATGCTCACCACCACCGGGTCGTTCCGCCCCGATGCAAATGGCTATCTGCGCTCGGCCAGCGGCCTGATCCTGATGGGCTGGCCCGCCGCGAACGATGGCACGATCCCCACCTTTCCCCGCGACACGCGCGTCGGGCTCGAGCCGATCCGCATCAACATGAACCAGTTCACCGGCGAGCCGACGACCGAAATGACGCTCGCACTCAACCTGCCGGCCACCGCGACCGAATCGACCGGGTCCGGCACGCCCGAAGAACTGTCGATCGAATATTTCGACAACATGGGCAAATCCGAACGCCTGACCGTCACATTCACCCCCACGGTTCCGGCCGCCGGCGCCTCGAACGAATGGACCATCACCCTGTCGGACAGCGCATCCGGAGGCGCGGTTGTGGGCGAATATGTCCTCACCTTCGACGACACGCGTGGCGCGGGCGGCACGCTGGCCACCGTCACCGCCGTGACAGGCGGCGCCTATGACCCGCTGACCGGAACCTTCGATGTCAACGTTGCGGGCGGGCCTCTGAGCGTCAA
The DNA here is from genome assembly GCA_009993005.1 of Rhodobacterales bacterium. Classification (GTDB taxonomy): domain Bacteria; phylum Pseudomonadota; class Alphaproteobacteria; order Rhodobacterales; family Rhodobacteraceae; genus JAACUH01. The sequence goes on along the minus strand of JAACUH010000091.1, from coordinate 28,642 downwards.
CATCGGGATGCCGGGCGCACCAGACGGCATGACGCAACTCTCTGATACCTTCGCCCCGGTGACGATCGCCAAGAACGGCGCGCAGGCGGGCAACCTGACGTCGATCGAGGTCGATGCGAACGGCTATGTCCACGCCTATTACGACGTCGGCATCACGCGGCGCATCTTCCAGGTGCCGCTGGTCGATGTGCCCAATCCCAACGGGCTCGAAGTGCGTGACCGCGAAACCTACCTTGTCACACCGCAAAGCGGCTCGTTCTTCCTGTGGGACGCCGGCGACGGTCCGACCGGCGATGTCGTGAGCTACGCACGCGAGGAATCGGCGACCGACATCGCAGGCGAACTGACCGCGCTGATCCAGACCCAGCGGGCCTATTCCTCCAATGCCAAGGTGATCCAGACCGTGGACGAGATGTTGCAGGAAACCACCAACATCAAACGCTGACCCCGGACCGACTGACCATAAGGAACCGTCGCGATGAGCATCTCGCATTCCCTGTCCAACGCCCTCAGCGGCCTGACCGCAGCCTCGCGAATGGCCGAGGTCGTCTCGTCGAACCTGTCCAATGCGCTGACCGACGGCTATGGGCGCCGGCGGCTCGACCTCTCGTCGATGAATGTCGGCGGGCGCGGCGCCGGCGTGCAGATTGACGGGGTCCTGCGCATGGTTGACCGTAGCATTCTGAGCGACAGGCGCCTGGCGGACTCGGGAATGTCGGGTCAAAAGACACTCGTCAAAGCCTGGACACGCCTTGAGACGGTCATCGGCGCCATCGGTGACGATACTGGACTTTCCGACCAGATGGCTGCAGTCGAGCGGGCAATGATCGCAGCCGCATCAGATCCGCAATCCGATCAACGCCTCTCCAGCCTTGTCTCGCAACTCGGCAGCCTGACGGCCGGCCTGCGCAACAGCGCCGAAGGGATCCGGACACTGCGCCAGGAAAGCGACCAGAGCATCGCCACGCAGGTCGATGACCTGAACCAGTCGTTGCGCCAGGTTGCGACGCTCAACGCGGACATCACACGCTCGCGCAATACCGGCGGCGATCCTTCGGCGCTGATGGACCAGCGGCAACGGGTCATCGACCGCATTGCCACCATCGTGCCGCTCCGGGAAATGGACCGCGCAGGCGGTCAGGTGGCCCTGATGACGACATCCGGCCTGACCCTGCTGGACGGCCCTCCTGCGCAGTTCGGTTTCACCGCGGCCACCTATGTGACACCTGACATGACCCTCGCGTCCGGAGGTCTCGCCGGCGTCACTCTCGACGGCGCCCCACTCGACCTGTCGAACGGTTACGGCAAACTGGCCGGTGGTTCGCTTGCAGCCCAATTCAAATTGCGCGACCAGACGCTCACCGACGCCCAGTCAGGGCTCGACGCGATCGCCCGTGACCTTGTCGAACGCTTTCAGGACCCAGCGACCGATCCCACATTGCTGGCCGGCGACCCGGGCCTGCTGACCGACGCCGGCATGGCCTTCGACCCGCTGGACACAGTCGGCCTTTCAGGCCGGATCGCCGTGAACGCTGCCGTCGATCCGGCCCGGGGGGGCGCGCTCTTTCGCCTGCGCGACGGGATCAATGCCGCGGCACCGGGTCCGGTCGGCAATGCGGTGCAACTGAACAACTGGCATGATGCACTTACCGAAAGGCGCAGCCTGACCCCCGGTGGCCAGCAGACCGGTGCAGCCGGCCATGTCGCGGCCTTCACGACTGCGATCGGCGCGGGTCGAGTCGCCGCCGATGCCGAAATGAGTTTTGCCAGCGCACGCTACGGCGTTCTGCGCGAAGCCGAATTGGCCGATGGCGTAGACAGTGACCACGAAATGCAGATGCTTTTGCGGATCGAGCAGGCCTATGCGGCAAATGCAAGGGTCATGCAGACGGTCCAATCCATGATCCAGACGTTGATGGAGATCTGACCATGACCCTGACCAGTATCGGCGATATGGCCCGCCATTTTTCATCATTGCGCCAGAATACGGCGATCAAGACCCGGATGGATATCCTGACCCGCGAAATGGCTTCGGGCAGGGTCGCCGATCTCGCTACCCATCTTGGCGGGGACAGCGCGCGCCTATTGTCCATCAAGGGCAGTATCGACATCGCCTCCGGTTTTGCCTCTGCAAACCGGACACTTGGGCAGACCCTGTCCACCATGCAGGTTGCCCTTGGCACAGTCGAAGCCGAACGGGTCAGCCTCTCCAGCACCCTGATGACCGTCTCCTCGCAATCCTCCCAACAGGAGTTGAAGGCGACCCAGGGCGCTGCCGAAGGCGCCTTCGGCAGTGTTGTGCGGTCTCTCAACGCGCGGTTTGGCGATGCCAGCCTCTTTTCCGGCACCGCCGCCGACCGGGCACCACTGGCCGCACCTGAGGCGATGCTCGCGTCGATCCGGGCCGCCCTCGTCGGTGCGACAAGCGTCAATGACGTCAAGACCGTGCTCGACGACTGGTTCGATGCACCGGCCGGCGGCTTTGCGACGACCGGCTATCTTGGCGACAGCGGTGCGCTGCCAGTCCGTCGGATCAACAGCGAGACCGCAATCACCATCGACGCGCGCGCTGACGATCCCGCCCTGCGCGCCGTGATGAAAGCGACGGCGATGGCTGCTGTGGCAGGTGACCCCGGACTTGGCTTCTCGACGGGCGATCAGGCATTGCTGATGCAGGAGGCGCGGTCGTCCTTGCTTGCCGCAGGTGACAACCTGATCGCCCTTCAGGCCGGTCTCGGCCATCTGGAAGAGAGGGTTGATCGCACCACCGCTCTCCAGACGGCACAGCAGGCGGCGCTCGGGATCATGCACATTGACCTCGTTTCGGCTGACCCCTTTGCCACCGCAAGCCAGTTGCAAGCCGTCCAGCAACAGCTCGAGACACATTATACATTGACGGCACGCCTCTCCGGTCTTTCGCTTGTGAATTACCTGCGATGAAAAAACTGACCTGCATCGCGGCCCTTTTTCTGGCCTTTGCCCAGCCATCCTGGGCAGGGCCCATCCGTCTGAAGGATCTCGTTGAATTCGACGGTGTTCGATCAAATGATCTGGTCGGCTACGGGCTTGTCGTCGGGCTCAACGGCACCGGCGACGGGCTGCGCAATTCGCCCTTCACCGAAGAAATCATGGCGAACATCCTGGAGCGGCTCGGCGTGAACGTTTCGGGTGAGCAATTCCGGCCCCGCAACGTCGCGGCCGTGCTCGTGACGGCAAGCCTGCCACCCTTTGCCAGAGCGGGAAGCCCGATCGACGTGACCGTGTCAGCCATCGGTGACGCCTCGAGCCTGTTGGGTGGCACGCTGATCATGACACCGCTTAATGCCGCTGATGGCGAGATCTACGCCGTCTCGCAAGGGACTGTAATCGCAGGTGGCGTTTCGGCACAGGGTGAAGCGGCCCGCGTGACCCAGGGCGTGCCGACCGCTGGCGTCATTCCCTCAGGGGCCACGGTTGAGCGTGAGGTGGATTTCGACTTCAGCGGTCTGTCGACCATCAGACTGGCATTGCGCAGCCCGGATTTCACGACCGCTGCCCGGATCGAGGCCGCGATCAACAATGACTTCGGGCGACAGGTTGCCGTGATGCTCGATTCCGGCACGGTCCAGCTCGATATCCCGGCAACTCGAATGGCCTCCCCCGCACATGCGTTGGGACGGATCGAGAATATTCTGGTCGAACCCGAACTGCGCGCGCGCGTGGTCGTTGACCAGCGGTCGGGCACGATCGTGATGGGAGAGGATGTTCGCATCAGCCGGGTCGCGGTCAGCCAGGGTAACCTCACACTGAGAATCGAAGAGGCGCCTCTTGTGGCCCAACCCAATCCATTTTCGCCCGGTGAAACGGTGGTCGTTCCGCGCACCAATGTTGCGATCCAACAAGGCCAAGGCACCGGACTGGCAGAGATCCGGGGTGGCACCTCGCTGTCAGAGGTTATTGCAGGGCTCAACGCTTTGGGAGTCGCACCCCACGACATGATCGATATCCTCAAGAGCATCAAGGCGGCCGGCGCACTACATGCGGAGTTCATCGTGAGGTGAGGGGAGCGGCCGCACATTGCAGTCGCCCCAGTCAAGCCGCCGGGTTCCAGGATGGAGCCGGGGTCTCCCTCCGTTCGTCGCCGATCATACGCGCCGACCGTGCAGATCGACCCTGTCGATGACACCAGGTGGACAGGCAGAGAACACCTCGAAGTGTCACAGTCCGGATTGGACCGGAACAAGCGACATCCAAAGATCGGGTTGAGGCGTTCCAGTCGCATCCGGTCTGTTGACCGCCAGCCCGGTCATCCTGCCACCTCGAGCCGGATCCCTTGGGCAGATTGTTCCCATGGGACGATTGGGCATGACAAGTCTGCGGAAGCCCGGCCACAACTTCCGTATCGCATCCGTAGATCTTGCTTTTCGCCTTCGGCGAGCAGCAGCGAGGTGGCGGCGGAAAGCTAGAAGTAACTGCGGACGAGACTGCCGGCAATGAGGCTCCAGCCGTCTGCCACGACAAAGAAGGCGAGCTTGAACGGCAAGGATACGATTGCGGGAGGGACCATCATCATGCCCATCGACATCAGCACCGCAGCGACAACGAGGTCGATGATCAGAAAGGGAAGAAAGATGAGAAAGCCGACCTGAAAGGCGCGCTCGATCTCACTGAGAAGGAATGACGGCACGAGCACCGAAAGGGGTGCGTCGCTGATCGCGAGGTCGACGGGCAGTTCCGGCCGCAGACTGGCCAGCGCTTCGAATGTATCCGCGGCGATACGACCGGCCATGAATGTGCGGAAAGGTGCGAGGGTCAGGGGAAAGGCTTCTTCAACCGTCAGCTGCCCTTCGAGCAGCGGGCTGATTCCCGCGGTCCAGGCGGCCTGCCCGACCGGTTCCATCACGAAATAGGTGAGAAATAGCGCGAGGCTGACCATCAGCATGTTGGGCGGTGATTGTTGCAGCCCGATCGCCTGACGCAGGATTGCCAGCACCGTGACAATGAAGGGAAAGCAGGTGATCATGATCAGCAGGCCGGGCACGATGCTGAGCAGCGTGATCAGGACAAGCAACTGGATCGACCGGGTGGCGAGCGACCCTCCGTCGCCGAATGTGACGGCGATATCCTGCGCCGCGGCTGGCGTTCCAAGGACGAGCCCGGCAAGCAGCAGCAACCATGTCATCCGCCGCAAGGTCATGAGCCCAGCGTGGCGTTGATGGAAACCACCTCGGTCAGCCGCACGGCGAGTTGCCCGGGCTCGGGCCCGTCCATCTCCTGCAACTCGCCCCGCGCGATCAGCCGGTCGCCGATGTAGAGCTCGACCGGATCGTCGATGCGACGGTCCAGCGGGATCACGGCATTCTCACCGAAGCTCAGCAGATCACGCAACAGCGGTCGCGCATGGCCGACCGAGATCGTGATCTCGATCGGAACCGATCGCAGCGGGTGGTGATCGGCAGGATCGGCGGGTCGGGTCAGATGGGGGTCATCCATTGTGCTGGCTCCGTTGCGGAATGGTGAAAAGGCCCGTCAGGCACTCGCGCAGGTCGGCGAGCAGCCTGTCAGGGTCGATGGCGGTCTCTGCCTGGCCACACGCGATGAGCGCTTCGGACAGCGACAGTGCCGGGTCACCCGCCAATTCGACCGGAAATGCCGGAAATTGCGAGATCAGAGGCGAAAAACCGGGGAGATGCGCGGGGTTGAGGAGGATCCTGACGGGGCGCGACATATCCTTTTCAGCCTGCTCCAGCAGGACATCCAGCAGATGCGCGCCAAAGCTCTCGTGCAGAATGGCGGGCAGGACCTTCTCGACAAGCGCAGCGAAGAGCGGCCGGAGCGCGGCAAGGATCTGACCATGCGCTTCGGCATATCCGAAGGCCATATCGCCCAGAGTCTGCACCAGTTCGGAGCGGATCACCGTCTGCTCGGCCATGGCCGCTTCGCGGCCGGCCAGTTCGCCGGCCAGGAATCCGGCCGACCATTCCGGCCCCGGGCCATCGGTCACGGCGCCGGTATCGGGCGGGAGGTCAAAGCGATCAAGCTTGAGCTTGAGCATGTCAGGCACGCTCCTGTTCTTCGGGGTCTTCGATCCAGCTTTGCAGGATCTGGATGGTCTCATCCTGACGATCCTCGATCATGCGCCGCAGTCGGGTCACCGGGTCCTCTTCGCCGCCGTCCTGCTGCACAGACGTCCCCGGTCCGCCCAGCGACAAGGCGGCCAGCGGCGGGGAACCTCCCGGAAGGGCGATCGACTGTGGCCCCGGCAGGCCCAACGGTTCGGCCTGCGGCGGGCGCGATGACATCAGGATCGGTCGCACCACAAAGAGGCCGAGCACCAGGGCCACCAGCGCCATGATCCCCAGTTGCGCCAATGACATCATGTCCAGCGGCACGCCTGCAGCTTCCACCGCGTCCGACCCCAAAGGTGCGATCGGTTCGAACCCCATCGAGCGGATCGTGATCACATCGCCACGGGTTTCATCCAGCCCGACCGCAGACGCGACGAGGTCGCGCATCGAGGCGAGCTCTTCTTCACTGCGCGGCGCGATTGTTGCGGTGCCGGAGGCATCAACCGTCACGACATCATTGACCAGCACCGCGACCGTCAGCCGCCGCACGGCCCCGGGCACACGCAGGACTTCGCGCTGGATTTCGGAAACTTCGTAGTTGGTGAGCGCACGGGTTTCGCTTGTCTCGTTGGTCGAACTGCCGGCGCCACCGGCAGCATCGCCGCCCGGCAGGTTCGACGCGACCGTCACATCACCCGTTTGGCTGCCCTGCGCGTTGCTCGATCGCTCTTCGACTTCGGTCGAAATCGCGATGCGGCCCTCGGGGTCAAGGCGGCGTTCCACGATCGTCTCGGTTTCGGTCACGGTATCCAGCGACAGCTCGACCACGACATTGCCATATCCGACCCGCGCCTCGAGCAGCCGTTCCGCGCGGCTGCGCAACTCCTCTGCGCGGGTCTGACCACTCGCGGTCATGTCACCCTCGTCAGCGCCGACGACAAGCCCGCCTTCGCCGTCGATGACGGCGACATCCTCGGGCGACAGACCCGATACCGCCGAGGCCACGAGGTAGCGCAACGCCTTGGCGTGAGGGGCGGAGAGCGGGCCGCCATTGGTGGTCACGGTTACGGCGGCCGTCGTGCGTTCGCCGCGCTGGAAGGGACGATTCGCAAGCGTCGAGATATGCACCCGCGCGCTGCGGATATGCGGGCTCGCAAGGATGGTGCGGGCAAGCTCACCTTCCTTGGCGCGCCAATAGGCCGCATCGAACATCTGCGACGTCGTGCCGAAACCCGACAGCCCGTCGAGCAATTCATACCCCTGGCCAGAGTTGGCCGGCAGCCCGTCGGACGCGAGGGTCATGCGCAGCTGGTCGCGCAGGGTGGCCGGCACGAAAATTGCACTGCCACGCACCTCATAGACAATGCCGCGCTGGTCGAGCGCCGCGATCACATCACCAGCCGCATTCGATTCGAGCCCCGAATAGAGCAGCGACATCGTGGGCGAACCCGCCCCCCGCGAGAGGCCTATGACGGCCGCAAAAACGGCCGCGGTCGCGGCGATCACGATGAATTTGCGGCGCGCGTCCAGTTTCGACCAGACGGACAAGAGGTTGTCCAAACCATTCCTCCAGCAAAGACGGACATTCTGCCCGGTTGCTGCATCAATGCCGGATCAGGCTTAAGAATTGGTTAGTCCCTCCCGGTTTATCTGATGGCATCACGACAAGGGATGCCGTTCATGACCGCTGTTGCCGACCCGACCGACGCGCCACCGAAAAAGAAGTCCTCGAAACTGCCTCTGGTCATCGGCCTCGTGCTGGCGATTCTGGGCGGCGCCGGCGGGTTCATGTCAGTGAAACTTGGGTTTCTGGGTGGTCACGCCGAAGGCGATGCGGCCGCCGATCTGCCCGCGCCAGATGCACCGATGCTCGCACCGGCGGCCTTCGTTGCGCTCGACCCGGTCATCATCAACCTGTCGAATCAGTCCGGTCGTCTGCTCTTGCGCTTTGCCGCCCAGCTCGAGGTCGCACCGGAATACCAGCACGAGGTAGAGGCGATACGTCCGCGCATCGTCGATCTCATCAACGGCTACCTGCGCGCGCTCGAACTGCGCGACATCGAAGATCCCGCAGCCCTGATCCGTATCCGCGCACAACTCTTGCGGCGCATCCAGGTGGTCACCGGCCGCGATCGGGTGCGCAACCTTCTGATCATCGAATTCGTCCTGACTGGAGCAAACCCATGATTTCCGCGATCTCTGATACCCTCCTGATGGCCGGCGCGCTCGGCGCTGCTCTCTATTGCTATGTCCTGTCACGGCGTCTGCGGCGCTTTACCGATCTCGAGCAGGGAGTTGGCGGCGCGGTCGCCGTGCTCTCGGCGCAGGTGGATGACCTGACCCGGACGCTCAACCGGGCTCAGGCGGCGGCGGCCGGCTCGGTCGGCAAGGTCTCCGAAGTCAATGCGCGGGCCGAGGCCGCGGCCGTCAGGCTCGAACTGCTGCTCGCCTCGCTGCACGACATCCCCGACGCGGGGCCATCGCGGCCCCCGGCCTCGCCGGTATTCTTCCGCCACCCCGACACCGCGGGACGCTGAACATGTCGGCCACCATCAGAGCCCGCAAAGGGCGCAAACCGAAGGGGCGCGGCGTCCTGACGGTCGTGATCTGCCTTCTGGTCTCCTCGGGCCTGCTGCGGCTGGGCAGCGACGCGAGCCTGGCCTTTGCGACCGAACCTGCGGGAGAGCCGCCAGCGCTGCCTGAGGCCGCATATTGTGAGCCCCCGGCAGATGCCGAAGCCCTGCTCACCGCCCTGCAAGAGCGCGAGGCGCGGATCGAACGGCGCGAGGGGCAGATGGCGGACCGGATGCAGGCGCTGCAGGTCGCCGAGGCGGAGGTGTCGGAAAAGCTGGCGGCCCTCGCCGCGGCCGAGGCGTCCTTGTCGGCCACACTCGCCCTCGCTGATTCGGCCGCCGAGACAGACCTGTCGCAATTGACGGCCGTCTACGAAAACATGAAACCGCAAGACGCGGCCGCCCTTTTCAGCCAGATGGCGCCCGAATTCGCGGCCGGTTTCATGGGCAGGATGCGGCCCGATGCCGCGGCTGCAATCATGACGAACCTCGACCCCACGCAAGCCTATTCGATCAGTGTCATCATCGCCGGTCGCAACGCGCTCGTTCCGACCGAATGACCGCAAAACGCGGCGGCCGCAGACGATTCCTTAACCCGATTCTGCGACCGTCACCACGGGACAGAACGCAACCGAATGGACGGGGAAGAAACTGAATGATCGGTCTGATCGGCATCGTGATCATCTTCGTCATGGTCTTCGGCGGCTATACGCTCGCCGGGGGCAAGCTTGGCATCATCCTGAAATCATTGCCGTTCGAGATGATCATGATCGGCGGCGCCGCCCTCGGTGCCTTTGTGCTTGGCAGCGACGTGGCCGGGATCAAGCATACGCTCAAGGACATGGGCAAGGTGTTCAAGGGCCCGAAGTGGAAGCCCAAGGACTACAGCGATCTCCTGTGCCTGCTTTTCGAACTGATCCGCATCGCGCGGTCCAATCCCGTGGCCCTCGAAGAGCATATCGAAAACCCAAAGGACTCCTCGATCTTCAGCAAATACCCACGGATCGGTGCAGACAAGGAAGCCGTCGCTCTGATCTGCGACACGCTGCGGTCCGCCTCGATGAACTATGACGATCCGCATCAGGTCGAGGAAGTCCTGGAAAAACGGATCGAGGCGAACCTCCACGATTCCATGCATTCGACCCACGCCTTGCAAACCATTGCCGACGGCCTTCCGGCCCTCGGGATCGTGGCCGCCGTGCTGGGCGTCATCAAGACGATGGGGGCGATCGACCAGCCGCCCGAAGTCCTGGGCAAGATGATCGGCGGCGCCCTGGTCGGGACCTTCCTCGGGGTGTTTCTCGCATATGGTCTCGTCGGACCGTTTGCTGTGCGGCTCAAGTCCGTTGTCGAAGAAGACGCCCATTTCTATCAGCTCATCCGTGAGGTCCTGGTGGCGAACCTGCATCAGCATGCCCCCAACATCTGCATCGAAGTCGGGCGCCAGAATACACCCGGGCACAACCGTCCAAGCTTTACCGAACTCGAAGAAGCCTTGAAGGCGACCAAAGGTGCGGCATGATCCGGATCCTGATCCTCTGTCTGCTGGTGGCATCGGCGACGGCGGCGCGGGCCGAGGTCATTACCTTTCGAAGCGGCGAACACGCCGATTTCAGCCGGCTCGTCCTGACCATACCGCGCGGAACCGACTGGCGGCTCGGGCGTGATGGCGACGGCTACGCCCTGCAGCTCGGCAACCCCGCCGACCGGTTCGACATTTCTTCCGCGTTTGACCGCATTTCCAGAAACCGGATCGCAGCGCTGGACCCTGAAGCCGGCCCCGGCCGGCTGGGCATCGCACTCGCATGCGATTGTCATGCGACGGCTTTTCTTTGGCGCGCCGACAAACTGGTCTTGGATGTCGCAGACGGCGGGCCGCCAGCCGGGTCTGTCTTTGAAACACCTATCGATGGCACGGCTCAGGGGTTGGTGCGCGTGGACCAGCCGACCTTGCCCATCCTGACGGGACCAGGCCCACAAAACACCGAAAGTTTGGCAGCTTTGCCTGATCCATTCATTCAGCCAGACGCAAGCGAAACCCTCTTGAGCGCAACCGAACGCGCAATCGCAGAAAGCCTGGCACGCGCGGCCAGTCAGGGCCTGCTCACGCTTGATCCCACAGCAGTGTTGCAACCGAGTCAATCGCCGCCAGGGCCAGCGGAGATGCCTATGGTGACAAGCGCCGAGGATGCCGCGGTGTCGGCCGACGTGCCCGCCTTGCATCCCGGACTCACCACTCATTCCGCAATCGACATCTCGCCACGCAGCCTCGACCCCGACCAGAGCCTTTCGCGCACGGGGCAGCCCTGTCTCGCGGAAGGGTCACTCGACGTGGCTGCATGGGCAGATGAAAGTGATTTCGGCAGCCAGATCGGGCGCCTTCAGGCGCGCCTCACGGGAGAGTTTGACAGCTACTCCGCCAGCACCGCGACCGATCTTGCCCGGCTCTATATCCATTTCGGCTTTGGCCGCGAAGCGCTTCGTGCCCTGCAGATCAGCGACACGTCCGACCCTCAGACCGAGCTGCTCGCAAGTCTCGCACATCTTGTCGATGCCGAGCCCAGCGACCCGGCCGCTCTTGAGCAACAGGAAGGTTGTGCCAACGGTGTCGTATTTTGGCTGGCCTTGGCGCGAGGCAGCGTGGCTGGACTGAGCGAAAGTCAGAAGGCGACACTGACCTCGACCTTTCGTGCGCTTCCCGACACGCTGCGGGGACATCTGGGCGCAAGTCTGGCACAGCTCTTCCTGCAGGATGGTGATTTTCTTGCGGCCGATACCATCCTTGCGATCGCCCGGAATGGCCTGACGGCCGATGTCTTTGAACGGGAGGTCGCACAGGTGGGGTTGACGGCGGGGCTGGAGGGGTCGGATCGGGCCATGACCATGCTCAGCACATTGGCCCGCTCGGATGATCGCACCACAGCCGAAACTCTCGGGCAACTCATTGATATGCGTCTCGCGGCCGGCCAGGATATCGACGACCCGGATGTCCTGCTCGCCGAGGCTCTGCTTTTTGAAAACCGCGGCAGATCCGGCTATGCCGCCCTCGCGCCGAGCTACGCAAGGGCATTGATATCGAAGGGCCAGATTGCCCGGACACTCGATTTTCTGGAAGGCGATCTGGCGCCACTTTCCCAGGACGCGATCTTTGCCCTGAGGTCAGAAGCCACGATCGCTGCGGCGGCGATGCTTCCAGTGGCCGAGTTTCTGAACTTTGCATTCGGCGAGCGTCCCGCCGGGATCGATCAGGCCGCCCGTGACGCGATCGCGACAAGGCTGACCGAACTCGGCTTCCCTGACGAAGCGCAGCGTGTCATCACCGCAGACCCGGCTGCCGCAAGCGGTGGCGTGGCAGCAAACGAGGCAGATTTGCCGCGCGGATCCATCGCGATTCCGCAGGCCAATCCGCTGGAACCCGCTCTCGCCACTCCCGCGGTGGATGTCGCGGATGCGGTGGACGGAGCAGATGTCGTCAAGACCTTGTCTGCCGGCGAGGCTGCTCTGCCCGGTCTTGCAACGGATGCGCCACCCGATGGTTCGATCCCCGTGGCCGATGCCTGGCTCGCGGGCGACTGGGACCGGCTGGCGCAGACCGATGACCCGCTGCTCCAGGCTGCGTCAGAGGCCATGCGCACGGCACCTGCGCTATCGGGCGACGCGGCCAGCCTCGCTACGAGCAGGACGTTGCTGGCGGAAGCCGAGGCGACGCGCGCATTGGCCGAGAGCCTGTTGAACCGGTTTGCGCTGGATGAAGTGGGGACGGTCCAACCGATCAATTGAAAGATTGCGTCTCCCGGCCCGGCATCTGGATCGTGTCGCGGCGCCGTGATCGCGGGTCGCGTTTGCGGCGCTGGCTGGACGGGCGCCTCCCAGTCACCACGACAATTCCGCGAAATCAGTGATGATCCTGCGACACCAGGGACAGGGATGCCCGACGCGCCGGCGGCTTGCCGGACGGCCCAGCGCCGCAGCGCATCGTGATCAGGCTGCCCGCAGCGCGGATCAGTCGATGCGGCGCACGAGAAGCTGGTTGCCGTCACCGCGTTTGGTCTCGAACACCTTGAGGTCCTGGACGAGATCAGAGAGCTTCTTGCGCCCAAATGTCCGCGTGTCGAAATCGGGGTTGGCCGCCGTGATGAACTGCCCCAGCGGACCAAGTGCGAACCATTCGTCATCCTGATCGATAGCGTCCATCGCCCGGTAGATCAGATCGCGCGCCTCGCTGAGAGGCGCGTGGGTGGGTTTGACTGTTGCCCGCTCTTCGACACGCGCGCCGGACGATGGCGCCTTGGTCTCGGACACGCCCGCCCCCCCGAGATTTTCCAGAAAGATGAACCGTTTGCAGGCCTTTCGGAACGCTTCGGGCGTTTTCTGCTGACCGATGCCATAGACGTCGAGGCCCTGTTCGCGGACGCGACTGGCCAGGCGGGTAAAGTCACTGTCCGAGGAAACCAGCACGAAACCGTCAAACCGGCCGGTGTGCAGGATATCCATCGCATCGATCACGAGGCTGATGTCGCTGGAGTTCTTTCCGACGGTATTCGCGGGAGAGTGGTGCGGGACCATGCCATGTTCGGCCTGCACCTTGTTCCAGCCCGACATCTGCTGGCTGGAAAAATCGCCATAGCAACGGCGGACGGACGCCTCGCCGAGGCTGGCGATTTCCTCGAAGATCGCGCCGGCATGGCGGGGCGAGGTGTTGTCGGCATCGATGAGCACAGCGAGGAGCGGGCGGCGGGTGTCGGTCATGGCGAAACTTTCGAGCGGGGCAGCGGCGAGGCGCCTCCGGCGGGAGTATTTGGGGCACAGAGAAGCCTGGGCCGGCATTCAACCCAAGGCTTGGGCCATTGTGGCGAGGATGGCAAGCTCTTCAGGGCGCAGGGCGTCACTCTCGTCGGCGCGGGGCAGCCCGTTGAGGACATAGGCAAAGGCGCCGCCAGTGAGCCGGTCATGCCAGACGCCGCCGCACATGCCATAGGCATTGGCGAAATGCCCGACCAGTTGGCGCGGGTAATGATCGCCCGGCGCGAGGACCTGCAATCCCCAGCCTTGTGCGGCAAAGGGGTTGTCCTGCGTCGCCGGCGCGGGATTGTGCCACAGAGGCTCGTCTGGCAGCAGCGTCAGGCCCTGCGCGAGGGTGAGCGCGCCATGGAGCGAAAGGCGCAAGCCGCCTTGGGGCGAAAACTGCGCAACATGGACGCCGGCTGTGAAGGGCGGGCGCGGCACCTCGCGGCCATCGGGCCCGCTGATCCCCTGGGGCGCGACAACGGCGTCGATCTGCGGCAGCAGTCTCGTCCCGTCCCGGCGGAAGGTCGCGATATGGTTGTGGCGGGCGGCGACGCCTGCCCAGTTGAACCCGGCGGTGATGCCGGCAGGGCCGATCACGGCCTCTTGTGCCAGCGCGTCAAAGGGGCGGCCGGACGCCACTTCGGCACAGGCGGCAAGAATCAGGTAGCCGAGGTTGCAATAGTCCCAGCCTGCGCCCGGCGGGGTCCCGGCCCAGATGGCGGCGCCCTGCCCCGCCAGCCAGTCGGCCAGCGACATGCCCTGCGGCACGAGATAGCCCGCCGCATCGCTGAGCCCGGACGTATGGGTGGCGATCTGGGCAAGGGTCACCGGCTGGCCGGTGGCGGGGTTGCGAAACGGCAGGCCGAGCAGCTCTTCGGCCGGTGTCTCTGCCGCAGGGCAGGCCGCGCGCAGGGTGCGCCCTGTCACGATCTTGGAGATGCTGGCCGCACGCCAGAGCGTGTCGGGGGTAGCCGTCAGCCCCGGCGCGGTGGCGATATGAAAGCAGGCCGCCGCACCCGGCCGCGCGAAAGCCAGCCCGGCAAAGGCGAAGGGCGGCACGAGGCTGCGGATCAGCGCCGCCGGGTCGGCCACGGGGCCGGTCATTCGGGCAGGCCAACCGCCGGGCAGGGCGCGCCTTCGGCCAGCACGGCCATGACCGCGGCGCCGCGCAGGGGCGACAAATGCGGCAGCGGGATCATTCCGCCGTATATCGGCGTCATGACCCGAGGCTTCCACAGGACGGACCCACAGAGCGAAACGACCACGACCTGCTCTGTCATCGCCTCGGTAAAGCTGGAAAAGGCGGATACGGCATGAGGCTGCAGCATCAGCGTGAGGGTCTGCGCGCCCTCACCGTCATCGTCCAGATTGGCGCGGGCGATGTCGGTGTGGGCAAAGGCGATGGTGGTATCGGGCGCCCGGATCACGAGGATCGGCTTTGTGTCCATGTCGGCCATCAGGACTGCGGGCAGCAGCCACAGGGCCGTCGCGACCGCAAGGCGCCCGATGGCCCGCGCGCCACCCATCAGAACCGCACCACCGCGCGGATGCTCTCGCCTGCATGCATCAGGTCGAAGCCCTTGTTGATCTCTTCGAGCGGCAGGATATGCGTGATCATCGGGTCGATCTCGATCTTGCCATCCATATACCAGTCCACGATCTTCGGCACATCGGTGCGCCCGCGCGCGCCGCCAAAGGCGGTGCCGCGCCATGACCGCCCGGTGACGAGCTGGAAGGGCCGGGTGCTGATCTCGGCCCCCGCGGGGGCCACGCCAATGATGATGCTTTCGCCCCAGCCCTTGTGGGCGGCCTCGAGCGCGGTGCGCATCACCTTGACGTTGCCGGTCGCGTCAAAGGTATAGTCGGCGCCACCTTTGGTCAGTGCCACCAGATGCGCGACGAGGTCGCCTTCGACCTCGGTCGGGTTGACGAAATCGGTCATGCCAAAGCGCGTCGCCATCGGCACCTTGGCGGGGTTCAGGTCAACGCCCACGATCTGGTCCGCCCCCGCGAGCCGCAGCCCCTGGATCACGTTGAGTCCGATCCCGCCCAGACCAAAGACGATCGCGCGCGACCCGATCTCGACCTTGGCGGTGTTGATGACGGCGCCGATGCCGGTGGTCACGCCGCAGCCGATATAGCAGATCTTGTCAAAGGGCGCGTCGGGCCGCACCTTGGCCAGTGCGATTTCGGGCAGGACGGTGTGGTTGGCAAAGGTCGAACAGCCCATGTAATGCAGGATCGGCGTGCCATCGAGCATCGAGAACCGCGAGGTGCCATCCGGCATCAGCCCCTGCCCCTGGGTCGTGCGGATCGCCTGGCAGAGGTTGGTCTTGGGGTTGAGGCAATAGTCGCATTCGCGGCATTCGGGCGTGTAGAGCGGGATGACATGGTCGCCGGGCTTGAGGCTTTTCACCCCCGGACCGACCTCGCGCACGATCCCCGCCCCCTCATGGCCCAGGATCGCGGGAAAGAGCCCCTCCGGATCGGCGCCCGACAGGGTGAATTCGTCGGTATGGCAGATGCCGGTTGCCATGATCTCGACCAGAACCTCGCCTGCACGCGGGCCGTCGAGGTTGACCTCCATGACTTCCAGCGGCTGGCCTGCGGCGACAGCGACGGCGGCACGGGTGCGCATGGTGAAATCCCTCACGATGTTGTCGAAGATCACGTTCGGGGAATTCCGCCAAGAAGACAACCACCTGCGACAACCATCTTGAAACCCGCCCGCTTTGGTCGCAGACTCCCGGGCATGAAACACCTCGCCCTTCCCCTCATCCTTTTGCTGGCAGCCTGCGGCGGTGACGCGGCCGGCCCCGGCAGCAGTGGCACGATCAGTGCCGACCCTTCGCTGCAACCGCTGTTCCCGGTCCTGCCGCCCCCCGCCGACGATACCTGCGGTGCGGCGCGCAACGTCACGCTGATCGGCCGGTCCGAAACGTCGCTGCGCGGCGCGGCCCTGCCGGAAGGCGCGCGCGTGGTGGCCGAGGGTGCGCCGATGACGCGCGATTTTCGTGCCGGCCGGCTCAATATCGTGATCGGGCCGGGCAACCTGGCCAATCGCATGTTCTGCGGCTGACCAGAGGGAGATGCGACCATGACCCGGGGTCTCGCCATCGCCTGCGCCCTGGCCCTGCTGGCCGCCTGCGACGACAGCAGCCTGCGCCGTGGTGACACATTGGTCGCCAGCCTGCCCGCCGCCGGCGCGGATACCTGCGGCGCGACCGCCCTCGCCTACCTGATCGGCAAGCCCTATCAGATCGCGCAATCGGCGCCCTCCCTGCCCGCAAACAGCCGGATCTACGGCGAAGGCGATGCGGTCTCGATGGACTACAGCGAAAACCGCCTGAACGTTGTTCATGCCGCCGACGGCATCGTGCAGCGCATCTCTTGCGGATGATGCGGGGCCGGGCCAGCCTGCTCTTGCTCGCGGCGCTGCTGCTCGCCGGCTGCGCCGATGCCCCCGCGCCGCGCGCGACGCCCGCGCAACCGCCCAGTCCCGCAGGCGCCGCTGACACCTGCGGTGCCGGCCCCTATGCCGCGCTGGTCGGCGCCGAGGCGACAGCCCTGGAACGTGTGCTCATCATGCGGGAATTGCGGGTGATCCGCCCGGGGATGCCGGTCACGGCCGACCTGCGGGCGAACCGCCTCAACTTCGAGATCGACCGCGCCGATCGCATCGCCCGGATCTATTGTGGCTGAAGCTCTGCGAGAGAACCCGGCGCCCGCACTGGGTGGGGGCTTGATGACAAGGCACCGGGCGCTCTTGCAGTAGCAACGGGATGACAGGCGATTGCGCCTGCTTTAGGACGCAACCGGCGCCTTTGCGTGACCGTTTCATGACAGATCCGCCAAATGCCCGCGCCCGTGCCGCGCAGATCGCTTGATTTATGCGGCCTTTGCCGCAACTCTGGGGTCATGTCGCTGTTGCCGCCCATCCCGTTTCCCGGTCAGGCCCCTGAACAGGTGGCGTTCCACCGCACCGAACTGGCGCCGATCCTCGGCCTTTACGGGCGGATGGTCGCCGCCGGCGAATGGCGCGACTATGCCATCTCCTGCCTGCGCGAGGTCGCGGTGTTCTCCATATTCCGGCGAACCGCCGAAACCCCGCTCTACCGGATCGAGAAACGCCCCCGCCTGCGCCTGAGGCAGGGCCAATATGCGGTGATCGGTGCCGAAGGCCAGGTCTTGCGCCGCGGCAATGACCTCACGCAGGTGCTGCGCGTGATCGACCGCCGCAGCCTCCGCGTCGTGGACTGACGCACCGCCCCCGGCATCTTTTGGCCCTAAATATCCCCGCCGGAGGCTCCCCCACCCGCCATCCCGTGCTCAGCGCAGACGTTTGCGTGCGATCACCGGCCCGTCACCCTGCGCAGCGATCCGGGCGGCCGCCTTGACCAGCGGTTCATAGGCGACGGCCATGTGATGCGCATTGGCGTGCAGGAGCGTATCGGCATCCACCACCATCCCGACGTGTCCCGTCCAGAACCACAGGTCACCCCGGGCGGGCGCAGCACCCTCGGGCAGATCCACCCCCACCGCGGCGCGCTGCATGTCGCTGTCGCCCGGGCAGGCAATGGCGCAGGCCCGCAGCGCCGCCTGCACGAGGCCGGAACAGTCGATCCCCCGGATCGAATTGCCACCCCACAGATAGGGCACACCGAAATGCAGTTGCGCCACCGTCACCGGGTCGGAAAACGGCCGGTCGAGCGGGCGCAGATGCGGCTTGGGGATAAAGCCTTCCGCGGTCTCCCAGAACCTGCGCCCCTCGGCCAGCACTGTCACTCGCGACCCGAAGGAGAGGCCCATCAGGTCGCGCGACTTCATGTCCTCGGCGTCGTAAAGATGCGTGGCCGCTGTCGCAACCATATGCGTCGGCTCCCGGGCGGGGCCGAGCGCGGCCTCGGCCACATAGCCCACATAGCCATCGGCCTGCGCCTGCACAAAGGCCCAACCCGATCGCCGCTCATAGACGGTCACCCCGGCGCCCAGCAAAAGCTGCCGCTCGCGCGGGCCGGCGGGCGCGCGGCACAGGTCGGTGACCGGGGGCAGGACCTGCGCAGGCTCACCGGTGACAAAGGCGTCGGCCACGACATGCCCGCGCAACGTCTCGGCCGCGACGCGGCCATTGGCGGGGGTCAGCCGGCGGTCCATCACAGCCCCAGCAGCGCCGGCAGCGCCGCCAGAAGCGCCCGCGCACCCTGCCCCACGCCGCCCTTGGGCCGCGCGGGCGCGGCGACCGGCTGCCAGCCATAGATGTCGAAATGCACATAGCGCCCTGCCCCGGCAAAGCGGCGCAGGAACAGCGCGGCGGTGATCGCGCCGGCCATGCCGCCGCCGGGCGCATTGTCGAGGTCGGCGATGCCGGGCTCGATCATCGCCTCATAGGGCGCGTGGAACGGCAGGCGCCAGACCGGGTCGCGCACCGCCGCCGCGCCTGCGCCGATCGCCGTCGCAACAGCCTCGTCATCGGTAAAGAACGGCGCGATGTCGGGGCCGACCGCCACCCGCGCCGCGCCGGTCAGCGTCGCCATCGAGATCATCAGGTCCGGCGCGCCCTCGGCCCCGAGCGCCAGCGCATCGGCGAGGACCAGCCGCCCCTCGGCGTCGGTGTTGTTGATCTCGACCGTCAGCCCGTTGCGTGCGGTCAGGATGTCCTGCGGGCGGAACGCCGCAGCCGAAATCGCGTTCTCGACCGCCGGGATCAGCACCCGCAGCCGCAGCGGCAGCGCGAGCGACATGATCATGTCGGCCAGCCCCAGCACGGTCGCGGCGCCGCCCATGTCCTTTTTCATCAGGCCCATCGAGGATGCGGGCTTGATGTCGAGCCCGCCCGTGTCGAAACAGACCCCCTTGCCCACCAGCGTCAAGAGCGGGCCGGCCCCACCCCAGTCGAGCGTGATCAGGCGCGGCGCGCGGGCCGTGGTGGCGGCGCGGCCGACGGCGTGGATCAGCGGCAGATTTTCCGCCAGCAGGGCGTCACCGAGCGTCACTCCGACCTGCGCGCCGTGTTGCGCGGCCAGCGCCTGCGCCGCTGCGGCAAGCTCGCCCGGGCCCATGTCGTTGGGCGGCGTGTTGATCAGGTCGCGCGTCAGGGCCTCGGCATTGGCGATGATTTCGATGCGATGGGCATCGACACCCGGTGGCGCCACCAGCTTGGCACGCGCGGTCTCCTGCGCCTTGTACCGACCAAAGCGATACCCTTCGAGAAGCCAGCCCAGCGCAGCCTCTTCCAGCGCCGCGCCCGAAAGCCCGGCCACCACCCGGTAATTGCCCGCCGGAAGCCGCCGCGCGGCCGCTGCAACGCCAAAGCGCGTCCGTTCCTGCGCGCGGGCGTGGCCGGTGCCGACCCAGACCTGCGCGATACCGCCCTGCGCATCGGGCAGCACCAGCACCTCGCCCGCCGCCGCGGCAAAGCCCTGAATCCGGGCCCAGCCGCGCGCGGCATCGGGCAAGGCATCGGTCAGCGCCGCGCAATCCGCCGGCGCGACAAAGGTAAGCGGGACGGCATCGGCGTCCGGGGCAAAGGCGAGGGTCATGGTCATCCTGTCAGGCTGTGCCCGCCAACACTATCCCGCCACGGCCGCGCCGCAAGGGGGGCGCCCCTAGCCGCCGCTTTGCCGCATGCGGCCAAAATCGGTCATCGCACGCCGGCCCAGCCGCGCCAGCCGCGCAACGGTCGCGCCCAGTGCGGCCGCGTCGTTGCGCAGCGCGCAGGCGGCGACATGGGCCGACACGCGCGACAGGTCGCCCAACCCGATCGGCGCCGCCACGGCCGCCACCATCCGCGCGCCCCGTTCCAGCCGGTCAAACGCGAGGTCGCGGTGATCGGTCTCGATCCGCGCCAGCCTGTGCGCGATATCCTCGACCGCCCGCGCGATGACATCCTCGGCCCCCTGCGTGCCCAGCGCCGCATAAAGCCGCGCAAGCGGCTCATGATCTATCCGCACCGTCTCGCGCGGCACAATCTGCACCACATTTCCCATACGGCGCGGCGCGCCGTTCCTGTCCTGTCTCATCACCACCTCACGCTACCCCTTGCCCGCCTCATCGATAGCGCGGCGTGGTTCCCAAACCATTTCCGCCAGTGCAAGAAATGGCTCGAATTCAAATTGAAAACACCCTATCCAGCGGAGGGTTTGCCCCGCGACAGGAGACACGACATGGACCACGCCCGCGCCCTGCCCGAATACCTCGTCCGTCGCTACCTCGGCTGGAGGGCGACCTCCTATGCCGACAATCGAAGCTGGTATCGCCACCTCGCCGAGGATGGGCAGCATCCGCGCGCGATGGTCGTGTCATGCTGCGACAGCCGCGTGCATGTCACGTCGATCTTTGGCGCGGATCAGGGCGAATTCTTCATCCACCGCAACATCGCCAATCTGGTGCCGCCCTACAGCGCGGACGGCGAATACCACGGCACCTCGGCCGCGGTGGAATATGCCGTCACCAGCCTGCGCGTCGCACATCTGATCGTGCTGGGCCATTCCGGCTGCGGCGGCGTGCAGGGATGCTATGACATGTGTTCGGGCCATGCGCCGCAACTGGAACAGAGCACCAGCTTTGTCGGCCGCTGGATGGACATCCTGCGCCCAAGCTTCGATCGCCTTGCCGAGGGCGAACCCGCCGAACGTCTGCGTGCGCTTGAGAAAGAGGCGGTGCTGGTGTCGCTGGAAAACCTGATGACATTCCCCTTTGTGCGCGCGGCGGTCGAGGATGACCGCCTGACGCTGCACGGGCTGTGGAACGACATCGCGGAAGGCGGCCTCGAGGCCTATATCCCCGGGGCCGGCTTCACGCAGATCTGAGCGTCACGCAGGACGGCCGGGCCGGGCGCGGCGCATCTGGCCGAAATCGTCGGCAAAGACATTCGCATGGCGGGCGCTGATCGCCTTGACGGCGCGGGCACGGTTTTCGCGGGCTTTGAGGATGAGGGACATGGTTGATTTCCTTGTGTGATAGGGGGTTTCAGGGGTCAGACAGACGACCGGTCGTAGCCGAGTTCGGCGCTGAAGATGGCCGAGATTTCCTCGCGGGAGACGCGCACCCGGGCGGAGCGCGCCGGCATGGCCGCAGCGGACAGATGCGCCTGACCCATCACATGGACCGAAGGACGGGTACGGCTGATGTTGAGAAACCTTGTCATTTGGCTGATCCTGTGTCGTCTGATGATCGCCCCCACCCGCCATTAACCACGACAGAACCCGGCCTTGAGTTTCACCCGATCCAGACATTTTTCGACATATTTTCGACTTTTTCGCAAGATGTTGAATTTGCTAGCTAATAACCTCCGCATCTTGGTGCGGCGAGGCTGGAAACTGTCCTGCCCCCTGCGCCAGAGGCATGTTTTCGGCGGTTTCTGGCCGGCGCTGCGGCCACCTGGGGACGGCGATGGTGGCAAACGGGGTCGCTGACGCTACCCTCTCGCGCGTCACACCCCTTCGGAGGATCCTGCCATGTCGCGCCCTGCCACCCTTGTCCTGTGCCTTTTGCTGTGTGCCGGGCCCGCGCTTGCTGTCGATACGGCGCCTGCCCCGCAGGATGCCCTCGCCACGGCCCGGGCCGAGATCGCGGCCGCGCGCTATGATGCCGCGGTCCCGGCGCTGCTCGACATCATCTCGCGCGAGCCGCGCAATGCCGATGCGCTCAACCTGCTGGGCTTTTCCTATCGCAAGCTCGGGCAGCTTGACGTCGCGCGCACCTGGTACGAGGCCGCGCTGACGGCCGACCCCGCGCATCTGGGCGCGCTGGAATATCAGGGAGAGCTGTTCCTGATGCTGGGCGACCCTGCCGCGGCGCAGGCCAACCTCGACCGGCTCACCATGCTCTGCGGGTCATGCGAGGAACAGGCCGACCTCGCCGCCGCCATCGCGGCGGGCAGTTGATCCGATCAGGCAAAGCAATCAGGCAAAGCAATCAGGCAAAGGCCGTTGTCCGCCGG
This sequence comes from Rhodobacterales bacterium, assembly GCA_009993005.1. Taxonomy (GTDB): domain Bacteria; phylum Pseudomonadota; class Alphaproteobacteria; order Rhodobacterales; family Rhodobacteraceae; genus JAACUH01. Next base: position 6,293 of record JAACUH010000091.1, on the reverse strand, counting down.
CCCAGTGACCCGGCGGTCAACAGGCTCAGCAGGATCAGCGGCAGCCCGATGCCGAATGCGGTGCGGATGCCGTAGTGTTCAGCCACAAAGCCCAAAAGCGGCGGGGCGAGCAGGAACACCATGAAGGAAATCTGCGCCAGCGCCGCGATGTTGAGCGCGGCAGGGCGGTCCTGGCGTTGCGCGGCCGCCGACATCGCCAGCGGAAAGATCGCGCTGGTGCCCAGCCCCATCATCGCAAAGCCGATGAGGGACAGCCAGGGCAACGGCGAAAGGGTCACGACAAAGCAACCCGCCAGCATGATCGCCAGCAGAACACGCGCGACATGCGCGGGCGAAAACCGTTCGACCACGCCATCGGCATAGAACCGCATCAGCGCCTGGCTGAAGGCAAAGGCCGCGACCGCGACCCCGGCAATGAACGGCCCGGCGCCGAACACGTCGCGCATGTAGATGGCCGACCAGTCCATGCTCGCCCCCTCCATCAGCATCGCGCTGACCGTCACCGCGACCAGCAGCATGATCGCCGCCGTCGGTGCGGCAAAGCGGGGGGCGGGCCCTTCGACGCTGGTCGTCGGGCGCGGCGCTGCGGGCTGGAATTCGCCCAGCAGCAGCCAGACGCCAAGGCCCGCCAGCGGCAGCACCAGCCCCAGATGCACCTGCGGCGACAGCCCCAGCCCTGCCATCGCGGCGCCGAACAGGCCCGCGCTGAAGAACCCGATGCTCCAGAACGCATGGGCCCGGTTCATGATCCGGTAGCCCATCTGATGCTCGACCCGGTCAGCCTCGAGATTGACGATGATCTCGACACAGCCGATCGTCAGCCCCACCGGCAGCAGCATCGCAAAGAGCCAGACCGGGCTGGGCGCCTGCACGGCCACGGCATAGAGAAACGCCAGCAGCGGGATGCCCCAGATCAGCACGCGCCGGTGGCCGAGCCTTTCGAGCAGCGGCGCGGCAAAGGTGAGCGCGAAAAGCGTGCCCACCGGCGCGCCGATCAGCCCAAGCCCCAGCGCGCCCTCGCCCACGCCCATCTGGCGCTGCACATCGCCCAGCCGGGGAAAGATGTTGCCCATGGCAAAGGCATAGATGGCAAAGCTCGCAAAGACCCGGCGGGCAGGGTTCAGGCGCAGGGCAAGGGGCATCGGGAACCTCGGGGACGGGCTGTTGGGGAATTGTCGGACAATCCACCGGGTGATAGCCCAGGTCGCACCGCGAAGGAAGAACGCGCCTGCGCTATTTCTGCGCGCTGCCGCGAAGGCCCTGCGCCTTGTGTGCCCGCAGCCACAGCCCCACCCCCAGCGCCGGCAGCAGGATCACGGCCCAGACGGCGGCGTTGAGCAGGGTCAGCCGCAGCTTGGCCTCATGGGGCGCATCGGACAGCCACAGCGCCACATGGGCGGCGACGATCAGGGTCACGAGAACCGACATGGCGATGAGGGTGCGGCGCATGTTGCAAAGGGTAACGCGGCCGGCCTAGTTGACCAGCCCGCGATCCTCGAAATCCTCGACCAGTTCGAAAACCTCGAACAGCAGCAGCATCGTGGGGTCAAAGCCACCATTGCGCGCGAAATAGGCGCGATGATCGGCCTGCCAGCCCGCGAGCGTGTCATTCTCGCCCTCAAGCCGGGCCATTTCCCAGGTCACGTCGCAAAACCGGACCTGCTCCAGCCGTATGGTGCGGATGACAAGCGCCGGGCTTCCATCCCAGTTTGCCGCGATATCGCAGCGCCCGACCTTTGGCATCGACGCCGGATCATCGGCAAAATCCCGCATCGCGCCGCAGGTCGCGGTCTTGGTCCCGCTGCGCACCAGCGCGATCAGCGCGGCGCAAAGCTCTGCATTGTCGCCAAAGGTAAAGGTCCCGGCACCCGGATAGATGTCCTGCAATTCCTCGACGTCATCGTCGCTCACCGGCTCAGCCCGCCGTGCAGCGTCGGCACGTCAAGGCTGGCAAAGCCGTAATGACGCAGCCAGCGCAGGTCCGAATCGAAAAACGCGCGCAGGTCGGGGATGCCATATTTCAGCATCGCGATCCGGTCGATACCGAGGCCAAAGGCAAAGCCCTGCCACTGCGCCGGGTCAACGCCCGCCGCCTGCAGCACCTTGGGATGCACCATGCCCGACCCCAGCACCTCGAGCCAGTCATCGCCTTCGCCGACCTTGAGCGTGCCCCCCTCCCAGCTACAGCGGATATCCACCTCGGCCGAAGGCTCGGTGAAAGGGAAATGCGAGGCGCGGAAGCGCAGATCGACATGATCGACCTCGAAATAGGCCTTCACGAATTCCTCCAGGCACCATTTCAGGTTCGCCATGGAGATATCGCGGTCGATCGCCAGCCCTTCGACCTGATGGAACATCGGCGTATGGGTCTGGTCATAATCCGCGCGATAGACACGGCCCGGCGCGATCACGCGAATGGGCGCGCCCTGCGCCTGCAACGCACGGATCTGCACGGGGCTGGTATGCGTGCGCAACACATGGGGCGGGCGGTTATCGCCGGGGGCGCGGTGGGTGTAGAACGTATCCATCTCGGCGCGCGCAGGGTGATGGCCGGGGATGTTGAGCGCGTCGAAATTGAACCAGTCGCTTTCGACCTGCGGGCCTTCGGCCACACGGAACCCCATATCGGCAAAGATCGCCGTGACCTCTTCGGTCACCTGGCTGATCGGGTGGATCGTGCCCTGCCGCCGGGGCCGGCCCGGCAGCGTCACGTCGAGCCATTCGGCGCGCAGCCGTTCCTCGAGCGCCGCATCCCCCAGCGCCGCCTTGCGCGCGGCCAGCGCCGAAGTGATCTCGTCCTTGAGCGCGTTGAGCGCGGGCCCGGCGGTCTGGCGTTCCTCGGGCGACATGCGGCCCAGCTCGCGCATCCGCAGCGCGACCTCGCCTTGCTTGCCCATCGCGGCGATGCGCACCTCTTCGATCGCGGCCTCGTCGGCGGCGGCAGCGATGAGCGCCAGGTAGCGGGCTTTGATGTCGTCCATTGCGGGCCTCTGCATAACACGATGCCGGGGGATTACAGCGCCTTGCCCTGCGGCACAAGCAGAGGCGCGGGATCGCCGTCGCGACGGCACGAAGGTGGTCATCCGCGACCCGGCGCAAACCGGGCCCAGACGCAGTATCGGCCGGTTCCCGCCGATGCCGGCCCCAGGCCGGGTGGCCCGTGCATGTGCGACACCTTGTCCCTAGGATACCCCTCCTGGCCCCTTTGACCCAAGGGGGCCCATGCAACGGGAGACGCTGACATGGACAAGGACCGTATCGAAGGATCGGCGAAAGTCGTCAAAGGCAAGATCAAGGAAGGCGTCGGCAAACTCGTCGGGGATACCAAGCTGCAATCTGACGGCAGTGCCGACCAGGTCGAAGGCAAGGTTCAGAATGCCGTCGGCGGGATCAAGGACACGCTGCGTGGGAAATGAGCGCCAGCCGGACCACGCGGCACGGAGTGCGAACTCATGAGCATCGGAACCATTCTTCTGATCCTGCTCATCATCTTTCTGCTCGGCGGCTTTAGCGGCCGCTTTGGCGGGCTGGGCTATGGCTTTGGCCGAGGCGGCATCAGCGTGATCGGCGTTCTCGTCGTCATCGTTCTGGTGCTGGTCATCACCGGCCGCATCTGATCGGCACGCAAGACCGAAACGAAACAGGCCGCCCCGAAAGGAGCGGCCTGACTATTGTCGTCGCTTTGCCGCGATCAGGCGGGCAGCGCGTCGCGTGCCTTGCCGGCGATGGCGGCAAAGGCGTCCGGCTCGTGCACGGCCAGATCGGCGAGCACCTTGCGGTCCACCTCGATCCCGGCGAGCGCCAGACCGTTGATGAAGCGCGAATAGGTCAGCGCCGGGTCAAACTCGCGCACGGCCGCATTGATCCGCTGGATCCACAGCGCGCGGAAGTTCCGCTTGCGCACGTGACGGTCGCGGGTCGCATACTGGTTGGCCTTGTCCACGGCCTGCTTGGCAACCTTGAAGGTGCGGCGGCGGTGATCATAATAGCCTTTTGCCGCGTCAAGAACCTTCTTGTGACGACGATGGGTGACGGTACCACCTTTGGTGCGTGACATGTCTGGTCCTCCTCAGCGCGCGTAGGGCATCATGGGCTTCAGGATGCCTTCATCCTGCTTGCTCAGAATCGTGGTGCCGCGGGCGTCGCGGATGAACTTCTTGGTGCGCTTGATCATGCCATGGCGCTTGCCGGCCTGACCTGCCTTGATCCGGCCGGTGGCCGTCAGGCTGAACCGCTTCTTGCAGCTCGACTTGGTCTTCATCTTGGGCATTTCGGTCTCCTCTCACGAAGGGGATGAACGCGCGACTCGGCATGCCACATCGGCCGGCCACGCGGGAATGAGCGCGCCTTTTAGGCTGCGCGCCGGCCAAAGGCAAGAGGGTCAGTTGAGGTAGCGCCCCACCACCCGCACAAAGGCCTCGGGCGTCGATTGCAGGGAATAGAGGCCCGGCCGCTGATAGACGGCAAGCAGGATGAGCCCGCCGCCGATCATCACGAGGATGGCGGCGGCGCGCGGCGCGCGTCCTTCGGAAATGGCGCCGAGGATCGACGGCAGAGACAGTGCGGCGATAACCACGCCCAAGACGAAAAACAGGTCTGAATCGACGCCCATCCGCTAAACCCCCCACCCCGGTCCTTGTGTCCTGGGGAAAAGCTACTCCGGATCAGCGTTGTAAATCAAACGTTCCTCGCAAGGCGCCACACGCAGGATGTTGGTGGACCCCGGGGTGTTGAAGGGCACACCCGCCGTCACCACGATCATGTCGGAGGCCGTGGCGAACTCGAGCCGCAGCGCGGCGCGCACCGCCTCTATCACCGCCGCCTTGAAGCGGTCCACCGGGCCCACGATCACGCAGATGGTGCCCCAGGTGAGGCAGAGCCGCCGCGCCGTCCGCTCGACCGAGGTCAGCGCGATGATCGGCACGCGGGGCCGTTCGCGTGCGACCAGCAGCGCCGTGGTGCCCGATTGCGAGAAGCAGCAGATCGCCTTGATGTCGGTCGTCTCGGCAATTTCGCGCGCCGCCGACACGATGCCATCGGCGACCGTATGGCGCACGGCGCGGCGGCTCGATTCGATGATCTCGCGGTAGGTCGGGTCGTTTTCGACCTCGGCGGCGACGTTGTCCATCGTCTGCACCGCCTCGACCGGGTATTGCCCGGCCGCCGATTCCGCCGAGAGCATGATCGCATCCGCGCCCTCGTAGATCGCGGTCGCCACATCCGACACCTCGGCCCGCGTCGGCATCGGGCTTTCGATCATCGATTCGAGCATCTGCGTGGCCACGATCACCGGCTTGGCCGCAGCCCGACACTTGCGCACCAGCCGCTTCTGGATCGGCGGCACGTTCTGCACCGGCAGTTCGACCCCCAGATCGCCGCGCGCGACCATGATGCCGTCGCTGACCGCGAGGATGTCGTCAAAGGCCTTGACCGCGGCGGGTTTCTCGATCTTGGACAGGATCGCGGCGCGCCCCTTGGCCAGGTCGCGCGCCTCGTGCACGTCGGCGGGCCGCTGCACAAAGGACAGCGCGAGCCAGTCCACGCCCAGGTCGCAGACAAACTCGAGGTCGCGCCGGTCCTTGTCCGACAGGGCGGCCAGCGGCAGCACCACATCGGGGACGTTCACGCCCTTGCGGTTGGAAATCGTGCCGCCCACGACGACTTCGCAATTGGCGAAGGTCGCGCCGCAATCCTTGACCTTGAGGCGGATCTTGCCGTCATTGACCAGCAGGGATGCGCCGGGTTCGAGCGCGTCAAAGATTTCCTTGTGCGGCAATTGCACGCGATTGACGTCGCCGGGCGCTACATCGAGGTCGAGCCGGAACGGCGCGCCGGGCACAAGCTCGACCGCCCCGTCGGCAAATTCGCCGACCCGCAGTTTCGGCCCCTGAAGGTCGGCGAGGATGCCGATGGGGGTGTTCAGGTCACGCTCTACCTGCCGGATGATGACGTGGCGGGCGCGGATGTCGTCGTGGCTGCCGTGGCTCATGTTGAGCCGGAACACATCCGCCCCCGCTTCGACCAGCGCACGGATCATGTCGTAGGTGCTGGAGGACGGGCCGAGGGTGGCGACGATCTTGACATTGCGATGGCGTCTCATGGGACAGGGGTCCTTTGGCTTGATCATGGATGCGGTCGCGGCCGTGTTACCGCTAACGCAAGCTTTGGGGCGCTTATTGCGCAATTCACATCATCCCACAACTAGCCTAAGGGCGTTGTGACAAAGTTGACAGGCTGCAATCTGTGCAAATGACCCACCCTGCCTATGAAATCATCGGCGCCGACCGCCCCGC
>JAACUH010000090.1 GCA_009993005.1 Rhodobacterales bacterium | reverse complement strand
CCCCCGTCGAGGCCCCCGTCGAGGCGGCGCCGATCCCCTTTGCCGAAGTGCCCTTCGAGGAAACCCCCTTTGCCACCGAAGAGATCGCCCTCGCCGAAATGGCAGAACCCGAACCCGAGGCCATTGCCCCTGCCTCCCGCCCGATCGCGATGGTGATGGCGGTGTCGGCCGAAATAGACGCGCCCGTCGTGGCCGAAGCAGACCTCGAACCCGAAGTCATCACCCGCATCTCGACCTCCGGCGGGCGGCACTGGGGCATCAACGTCGGCCGCTACCGGTCGCACAGCGAGGCAGAGCGCATCCTGATCCAGGTCGCACTCGGCGAGATGGACACGCTCGAAGGCGGCCTGCGCCGCGTCGTGCAGCGGTCGGGTGGCTTTGACGCCAATATCATGGGCCTGACGCGCGACAGCGCCGATCTCGCCTGTCGCCGCCTGCAGGCGCGCGGCACCACCTGCTTCATGATCGGCACCGACGGCTAGGCGCGCCCTCTGCGGGCCGGGTGCGCGTCCGGCTTCATCTTGCCCCAAATATCCCCGCCGGAGGCTCCGACCTCGCCGGACGCGCAAGGGGTTGGGGCGCAGAGGGGGCGCTGCCCCCGTCTCCTGCGGAGACTCCCCCGGGATATTTGGGGCAAGATGAAGCGGGGGGGGAGCCCCTATGTCCGGCCGGACAGCCCGGCGGCGTCAAAGGCGGCGGCCATCAGGGCGCGGGTATAGTCGGTCCGGGGCGCGTCGAATATCGCCTGGGCGTCGCCCGCCTCGACCACATCACCGTTCTTCATCACCATCACCTTGTGGCTGAGCGCGCGCACGACCTTGAGGTCATGGCTGATGAACAGATAGGCGATGGCGTATTTCTGTTGCAGGCGGCGCAGCAGGTCCACGATCTGCACCTGCACCGTCATGTCGAGCGCCGATGTCGGCTCGTCCAGCACCATCAGGCTGGGCCGCAGGATCAGCGCGCGGGCGATGGCGATGCGCTGGCGCTGGCCGCCCGAGAACTCGTGCGGGTAGCGGTCCATCAGCGCGGGGTCGAGCCCGACCTCGCCCATGATCTCGCCCACCATGTCGCGCCGGTTGCGGCCGGGGTCCACACCATGCACGCCCAGCCCCTCGGCGATGATCTGCTCGACCGTCATGCGCGGGCTGAGCGAGCCGTAGGGGTCCTGAAAGACGATCTGCATCTCCTTGCGCAGCGCGCGCAGCTCTCGCGGGCCGATGCCGCGCTCACGCGGTGCATCGGGCAGGCGGTGGCTGATGTCGCGCCCGACAAAGCTGATCCGCCCTTCCGACGCCAGGAGCCGCGTGATGGCGAGAGCGAGTGTCGTCTTGCCAGAGCCGCTTTCGCCGACGATGCCCACCGTCTCGCCCGCGCGGACCGAGAGCGTGACATCATTGACCGCCTTGACATGGCCCACAGTGCGCTTGAGCAGTCCGCGCTGGATCGGGAACCAGATGCGCAGGTTCTCCGTCTCGGCCACAACCGGCGCGCCGGGGGGCACCGGCGCGGGCAGGCCGGTTGATTCCGCGGCGAGCAGCATCTGCGTATAGGGGTGTTGCGGCGCGGCAAAGAGTGCTGCGGTGGGGCCTTGCTCCACGATCTCGCCATCCTTCATCACGCAGACCCTGTCGGCGATACGGCGCACGATGGTGAGGTCATGGGTGATGAACAAAAGGCTCATCGCCTCTTGCGACTTGAGGTCGGCCAGCAGGTCGAGGATCTGCGCCTGGATCGTCACGTCAAGCGCGGTCGTGGGTTCGTCCGCGATCAGCAGTTGCGGGCCGTTGGCCAGCGCCATGGCGATCATCACCCGCTGCCGCTGACCGCCCGAAAGCTGGTGCGGAAAAGCGCCCAGCCGCGTTTCAGGGTCGCGGATGCCGACCTTGGTCAGCAGCTCGAGGATGCGCGCGCGCGCCTTTGGCCCGCGCAGGCCCTGATGCAGCTCGAGCGATTCGGCCAGTTGGCGTTCGAGCGTGTGCAGCGGGTTGAGCGAGGTCATCGGCTCCTGGAAGATGAAGCTGATGTCATTGCCGCGCACCCGGCGCAACTCGGCCTCTGAGGCGCCGACCATCTGGCGGCCGGCATAGGTGATCGACCCTTCGATCCGCGCGCTGTCACCCAGAAGGTTGACGGTGGAGAGCGCCGTGACCGATTTGCCCGAGCCGCTTTCGCCCACCAGCGCGACCGTCTCGCCCCGGCCGACGCTGAAGCTCACCCCGCGCACGGCATGGGTGGTGCCATCATCCTGCCGGAACCGCACATGCAGGCCCTTCACGTCGAGAAGGGCTGTCATGAAAAGGTCTTTCGCGGGTCGAAGGCGTCGCGCACGCCCTCAAAGATGAACACCAGCAGCGACAGCATGATCGCAAAGGTGAAGAAGGCGGTAAAGCCCAGCCAGGGCGCCTGCAGGTTCTGTTTCGCCTGCAAGGTCAGCTCGCCCAGCGAGGGGGCAGAGGACGGCAGGCCGAAGCCCAGAAAATCGAGGCTCGCCAGCGTGCCGATGGCGCCGGTCACGAGGAACGGCAGCAGCGTCACCGTGGCCACCATCGCATTGGGCAGCATGTGGCGGAACATGATGGTGGTGTTGCTCACGCCCAGCGCGCGGGCCGCGCGGACATATTCGAAATTGCGCGCACGCAGGAATTCGGCCCGCACCACGCCCACCAGCGAGGGCCAGCCGAAGAGCACGGTGAGAAACACCAGAAGCCAGAAACTTCGCCCCAGAATGGCAAAGATGATGATGATGACATAGAGCGAGGGGATGCCTGTCCAGATCTCGATCACGCGCTGGAACACGAGGTCGGTCCAGCCGCCGAAATAGCCCTGCACCGCACCCGCCACGATGCCGATGACCGAGGCCATCGCGGTGACGATCAGCGCAAAGAACACCGACAGCCGAAAGCCGTAGATCACCCGCGCGGTCACGTCACGCTTTGTGTCGTCGGTGCCCAGCCAATTGGTGGCCGAAGGCGGCGCGGGGGCGACGCCGGGCACATCGACGATGGTCTTGTAGGAATAGGGGATGATCGGCCAGAGCATCCAGCCGCGCATGAACCCGTCATCGGTGATCGTCCCCGCGCGCGCGGCGGCGATCAGCCCTTCGGGGTCGTCGAAACAGGGCTCGAGCCCGCCGGTGGTGATGAGGCATTGCAGCTCGATATCGGAATATTTCGCCGCCGTCGGGAAATCGCCGCCATAGTCACGCTCGGAATAGAACTGGAACACCGGCATGCGGATCTCGCCCCGGTAGCTGACGAGGATCGGTTTGTCATTGGCGATGAACTCGGCAAAGAGGCTGACGCCAAAGAGGATGCCAAAGAGGATGAGCGACCATGTCGCGCGGCGGTTCCGCTTGAAATTGCGCCAGCGGCGCTGGTTGAGCGGAGAGAGGCGCATCAGCCGCGGCTTTCAAAGTCGATACGGGGGTCGATGAACACATAGGTGAGGTCGGTCACGATGCCGATCACCAGCCCCATCAGAGAAAAGGCGAAAAGCGTGCCGAACACCACCGGATAGTCGCGCTGCACCGCCGCCTCGAACCCCAGCCGGCCGAGACCGTCGAGCGAGAACAGCGTCTCGATGATGAGGCTGCCGCCGAAGAACACGCCGATGAAAAGCGCGGGAAAGCCCGAAATGACGATCAGCATCGCATTGCGGAACACATGACCGTAGAGCACGCGGCTCTCTGACAGGCCCTTGGCCTTGGCGGTCATGACGTATTGCTTCTTGATCTCGTCGAGAAAGCTGTTCTTGGTCAGCAGCGTCAGCGTGGCAAAGGACGAGATGGTCGAGGCCAGCACCGGCAGCGTGATGTGCCAGAAGTAATCCGCCACCTTGCCCAGCGCCGACAGGTCGTCCCAATTGTCCGAGGTCAGGCCGCGCAGCGGGAAAATGCGGTAATACGACCCGCCCGCGAAAAGCACGATCAGCAGGATCGCAAAGAGAAAGCCAGGGATCGCATAGCCCACGATGATCGCGCCCGAGGTCCAGGTGTCGAACGGCGTGCCGTCGCGCACCGCCTTGCGGATGCCCAGCGGGATCGACACCAGATAGGCGATGAGCGTGGACCACAGCCCCAGCGTGATCGACACCGGCATCTTTTCCAGCACCAGATCGACGACGGTGACAGAGCGGAACCAGCTCTTGCCAAAGTCGAAGCGCATGTAGTCCCACATCATCGACAGGAACCGTTCGAGCGGCGGTTTGTCGAAACCGAATTCGCGTTCGAGCTGTTCGATGAACGCCGGCGGAAGGCCGCGCGCGCCGACATAGCGGCTGTCATAGGCGCCCTGTTCCTGCGCGATCTCGTTGTCGCCCGACCCGCCCGCGATGGTCTGGAACACGTCGCCGCGCCCTTCGATGTCGGCGATGATCTGTTCGATCGGGCCGCCCGGCACGAATTGCACCAGCGCAAAGTTCACGATCATGATCCCCAGCAATGTGGGGATCACGAGCAGGAAACGTCGCAGGATATAGGCGCCCATGAACCTGTCTGTCTGGGGTCAGCGGCGCAGGGCGCCGGCAGCGCGCAGCGCCTCGCCCTTTTGCGCATTGTACCACCAGAAATCGAGCTGGCCCAGCGCATAGGGCGGCAGCGGTTCGGGGTATTCGAACATGTCGAAATAGGCGACCCAGTAGTTCGGATTATACCAGGTCGGGATCACGAAAAGCTCGCGCCGCATGATCCGGTCGATGGCGCGCACGCCGGCGGCCATCTCCTCGCGGCTTTCGGCATTGGCCACGATCTCGATCAGCGCATCGACAGCGGGCGAGGCATAGCCGGCCGGGTTGAACACATCCGTCACCCCGTCAGAGCCAAAGCGCTGTTGCAGGCCGATGCTTTCCTCAAGGTTGTTGTCATAGCCGTCGTAGATCATGTCCCAGTCGAAATCGCGTTCGCGGTTGGTGTATTGCGACGGGTCGATCAGGTTGAACTGCGCCTCGATCCCGAGCCGCTGGAGGTTGTCGATATAGGGGGTGATGATGCGCTCGAAATTGGGGTTCGAGCTGAGGAATTCGAGCGTGAACACCTCGCCATCCTTGCGCAGCTTGCCGTCGGCGCCGGGCACCCAGCCGGCCTCGGCCATCAGGTCGATGGCGCGGCGCAGGTTGGCGCGGTCGAGCTGCCCGCTGCCGGACACATGCGGCACCGTCACCGGCTCGGTCAGGATCGCCGGGTCGATCATGTCGCCCAGCCCCTGCAACAGCGCGAGCTCGCGCCCCTCGGGCACGCCCTGCGCGGCCATGTCGGCGTTCTGCCAAAAGCTTTCGCGCTGGTCAAAGAGGCCGTATTGCAGCGTCTCGTTGGTCCAGGTGAAGTTATACATCAGCGCGATGGCCTGACGCACGCGGATGTCCTGAAACTTTTCACGCCGCAGGTTGAACACCATGCCGACCGCGGCGGGCAGGTTGCCGTTGGGCAGCTCTGCCTTGATGACCCATCCGTTGCTCAGCGCCGGGAAATCATAGGTCGTGGCCCAGTTGATCGAGCTGTTTTCCTGCCGGAAGGTGAAATCGCCCGCCTTGAAGCCTTCAAAGGCGGCGGTGGTATCGGCGAAATACTCCACCCGGATCACGTCGAAATTGCCCCGGCCCACGTTGATCGGCAGATCCTCGCCCCAATAGTCGGGGTTGCGGCGATAGGTGATGCGGCGGTTCACGTCATAGCTGTCGAGCATATAGGGCCCCGAGCCGGGCGAGATGTCGAACCGCGGCTCGTCGAGCCGCGCGCCGGTGGCCTCGTACCAGGCCTTTGACCAGACCGGCACACCGCCCGCGAGGCCAAAGGCGTCACTGCTCGGCGCGCCTTCGGCGACGGTGAACTTGACCGTATGGTCGTCGATCGCCTCGACATCGGACACCAGGTAGGCCGCGATTTCGGAATAGGACGGCAGGCCCTGTTCGATCAGCAGGTTGTGCGAAAACACCACGTCATGCGCGGTCACAGGCGTGCCATCGGAGAACCGCGCCTCGGGGCGCATGTGGAAGATGATCCAGCTCTCGTCCTCGGGATATTCGATCGAGGAGCACAGCAGGCAGTAGGACGCCCCGACCTCATCCGCGGTGCCGGTCAGCAGCGTCTCGTAGCCGCTGGTGGCCAGCGCGCCGCCGCGCCCCTCGCGCGAATAGGGGTTCATGGTGTCGAACGTGCCCTGCGCCCAGATGCTGATCTCGCCACCTTTGGGCGCGTCGGGGTTCACATAGTCCAGATGCGCGAAATCGGCGGGGTATTTCAGCTCACCAAAGGTGGAATAGCCATGGCTCGTGATGATCGTCGCATCCTGCGCCCGCCCCGGCAGCGCAACCAGCGCGGCGCCGACCGCAAGCAGCGCCCCGGTAAGCCACATCGCTCGATGCGGGACCGTCTCTGCGATGACGGCGACCTTGGCGCGGCGGTGACGGGGCTGGGCGGTCATTCTGGCTCTCCTGTCGGGTTTGGCGGTTCTGTGACGCTTGCTTGAAGGTAGAGTGCGCAGCGCGAAACATTCAAGTTGAGAATGCGTGATCCCGCGCAACATCCCGCCATCGCGGCCTGCGTCACCCTGTCGCGCAATAGATAAGGGCCGCGCTGCGGGTGCAGGGCGGCCCGGGCGTCAGGCGTGAGGCGTGAGGCGTCAGGCGTGAGGCGTCAGGCGTCAGGCGTGAGGCGTCAGGACGGGTTCAGTTGTCGAGGCCGTCGAGATAGGCGATCAGGTTCGCCCGGTCGGTCATCGACCGCATCCCGTTATAGCCCATCGCGGTATTGGGGGCGTAGGCCTTTGGCGCGGTCAGGAAATGGTTGAGCTCTTCGGGCGTCCAGCCGGCGTTCAGCTCCGAGAACCCGGCCGAGTAGCGAAAGCCCTCGGCGGTGCCCGGCGCGCGGCCGACGACGCCCAGAAGATAGGGCCCGGTGCCGTTCTTGCCCGCCTCGAGCGCGTGGCACGACTGGCAGGCGCGGAACAGGCCGGCGCCAGCCTCGGCATCGGCAGCCAGGAACACCTCGGCAAAGTCGGGGCCTTCCTCGACCGGGGCCGCTTCGGTCTCCGCACCCGCGACAGGGACCACATAGGCCTGTTCATGTTCGCCATGACCACCGCCGACATAGATCGATTCCGCCAGCCATCCGCCCAGCAGAAACACCAGCAGCGACCCGCAAAGGGCGCCGAGTGTCTTGGTCATGGTCATTGTGTCGAACATGTCGCGTTCCATTTCGAAGCCAGTCTGGCGGGTGTCTACCCGCTTCCGCCCCCCTTGCGCAAGGTGTAGAGGCGCGACGAAATGCCCTTGAGCGGGGCTTTTTCTCTGGGGGGAGTGCAGGATGGGTGGACAGATCGCATTTCAGGGCGAACTCGGGGCCTATGGTCACCAGGCCTGCATCGAGGCCCGCCCGACCCTGACGCCGCTGCCCTGCGCGACCTTCGAGGACGCGATCGAGGCGGTGCGCAAGGGCGAGGCCGACCTCGGCATGATCGCGGTCGAAAACTCGACCTATGGGCGCGTCGCCGACGTGCACCACCTGCTGCCCGACAGCGGGCTGCATATCGTGGACGAGACCTTTGTGCGGGTCCATGTCAACCTGCTGGGGATCAAGGGGGCCCCGCTCGCCGGTGTGACCGAGGCGCATGGCCATGTCGTGATCCTGCCGCAAGCGGCGGGGTTCCTGCGCGCCCACAACATCCGCGGCGTGGTGAGCACCGACAACGCCCGCGCCGCACGCGAGGTGGCGCAGGCCGGCGACCCCGCCCGCGCCGCGCTGGCCAGCGAGCTTGCCGCGTCGATCTACGGGCTCGACATCCTCGCCCGCCATATCGAGGATCAGCAGAACAACACCACCCGCTTCATCGTCATGGCGCGCGAGCCCGACTACAAAAGGCGCGGCAAGTTCGGGATGATGACGAGCTTTGTGTTCCGGGTGCGCAATATCCCCGCCGCGCTTTACAAGGCGATGGGCGGTTTCGCCACAAACGGCGTCAACATGACCAAGCTGGAAAGCTACATGGTCGGCGGCCAGTTCACCGCGACGCAGTTCTTTGCCGAGATCGAGGGCCATCCAGATGACCGCAATGTGGCGCTGGCGCTCGAAGAGCTGGATTACTTCACCGATATGATCAAGCTGATGGGCGTCTATCCGGCCGCACCCCGGCGGCACGATCGCGCGTCCTGACCGCTCAGACCGAGCGGACGTAGCGGTCCTGCACCTGCACGGCATAGTCTGCGACGCGCGCCGCGAGCCGCTTGTTGAGGTTGCCCCGCGCAAGCCGCAGCGATTGCAGCAAGAGCCGCGCGCCGATGCTGCGCGCCTCGACCGCGACAGTCACTGTCAGCCGCGTGCGTTCGCGCGACAGCGACACCAGATCGACGGTCAGCCCCCCCTCGAGCCCGGCCGAGGTCAAAGAGACGCGGTAGCTGTTGGGCAGGTCAAAGCCGGTGATTTCGGCGCGCAACTGGCGATCCTTGCCGCGAAACTTGAAGGCGATGTCCCAGGCGCTGCCAATGCCGTGGCGCGCCATGCCGTCGCGGCGGCGCACTTCGGCGCCGCGCCGCAAGGCCTGCCGTTCGAAGGCCGCGAAATCGGTGACCTGCGCAAAGACATAGGCGATCGGCGCCTCGACATCCTCTCTGGCCGTGAATTCCATCATCCTGCTCCGTTGAATTGTCGCCGCCGCTTGCGCGGTCTTGGTCCGCCTCGGGGCCAGTCTTGCGTCAATCGAGCGTATCCGCAAGCCAGTTGCGCAGCAGGAAATGGGCAATCGCGCCCTCGCGCGCCGGCAGGATCGTCGGGTCGCGCCCGGCAAAGACCTGCGCGAGGCGCTCGCGGCTGATCCAGAGCGCGGCCTCGAGTTCGTTGCGGTCGAGCAGGATGTCATGGCTCACCGCGTCGCCCCGGCAGCCCAGCATCAGCGAGGCGGGAAAGGGCCAGGGCTGGCTGGCGAGGTAGGATACCGCGCCGACCCTGATGCCGGCCTCCTCGTAGACCTCGCGGCGCACGGCGGCCTCGACCGTCTCGCCCGGCTCGACAAAGCCTGCGAGCAGCGAATACATCCCTTCGGGCCAGCCCGGCGACCGGCCCAGCAGCACGTCATTGCCGCGCGTGACCAGCATGATGACCACCGGGTCGGTGCGTGGAAAGTGATGCGCGCCGCAGGCCGGACAGCTGCGCTGCCAGCCCGCCATCACGATGTCGCTGCGCGCGCCGCAGCGGGCGCAAAAGCCGTGGTTGTCATGCCAGCCCATCACCGCCCGCGCCGTCGCCGCAAGCTCTGCGTCGCGGGGCGACAGACGGGTCATCACCGCGCGCAATTCGGCAAAGACCTGGTCGGCGGGCAGCAACGGATGGTGCTGTTCGGACGGGTCGAGGAACGCGCCCAGGGTCGAGAAATCGACGTCCTCGGGGTCCCAGTCGGACAGGTCATGCGCCCAGAGACCATGCCCCGAAAGCCCCTGCCCCTCCTCGCGGCCCAGAAAGATCCCGTCGCCGCGCCCCGCGATCAGCGGATGCGCCAGCGGCAGCCGCGCGAGCCTGTCGCGCCCTGTCCCTGCGACCAGCGGCTTGCCGCGCCACAGCACCACCGCGCGCGCGCCCGGCTGCGCGGCCAGCGCCGCGCGTGCCGCCGCGTCGCCGCGCAATTCCGCCGCCCGGTCGAGCGCCGACCCCCCGAATGTCACCGACTCTGCATGTCTCATGGATGCACTCCTGCCACGTTCGCAGGGGTTGGGCAAACGCCGGGTTGATTTCGGCTGGCGTCCGACTCGGTTCGTCCTATGGTTGTTTTGTCATGATTTCTGTCGGGAAGGGCAAAGCGTGATCTACCGCCAACTCTTCAGCCTCGACACGAGCCGCGTCCAGGCCCACCTGCGCATCCTGCAGACCACCGACCTGCACCTGCACCTGATGCCCTATGACTATTTCACCGATCTGCCCGCGCCCGGCATCGGTCTGGGCCGCACCGCGGGCCTGATCCGGGCCTGTCGCAGGCAGGCGCCCAATTGCCTGCTGTTCGACAATGGGGATTTCCTGCAAGGCAACCCTCTGTCGGACTGGATCGCACAGGACAGCGGATTTGGCCCCGGCGACCTGCATCCGATGATCGCGGCGATGAATGCGTTGGGTTACGACGGCGGCACGTTGGGCAATCACGAATTCAATTACGGGCTCGATTTCCTCGAACGCGCCATCGCGCGCGCGGGTTTTCCCATCGTGTCGGCCAATATCACGCGTGGTGCGGCGCGCGACCCGGCCACCGACCCGACCTTCATCGCGCCCTGGGCCGTGCTGACGCGCGAGATCACCGCCGCTGACGGGCAGCGCTATCCGCTGCGGATCGGCATCATCGGCTTTGCCCCGCCACAACTGGCCGATTGGGACAGGCACCATCTCGAGGGGCGGGTCGGCACGCATGATATCGTCCATGCAGCGCAGGCACATCTGCCCGCGCTGCGGGCCGCGGGCGCCGATCTGGTCGTGGCGCTGTGCCACTCCGGGATCGGGGAGGAACACCATGCGCCCGGGATGGAGAATGCGGCGGTGCCGCTTGCCGCGCTACCGGGCATCGACGTGGTGCTGGCCGGGCACACGCACGGCCTCTTTCCCGGGCCGGGGTTTGACGGCGCGGACCGCGCCGGCCCGGCGGTGGACCCGGCCGGAGGCACGCTGCACGGCAAACCCGCGGTGATGGCCGGGCAATTCGGATCGCATCTGGGTGTGGTCGATCTGTTGCTCGACAGGCAGGGCGACGCCTGGGTGCCCGTGGCCCATGCCACGCGGCTGGCCCGGGTCGATGATGCCGCGACGGACTGCGACCCGACCGTGCGGGCCACGGCGCAGGCCGCACATGACGCCGTGCTGGCCCGGATCCGCAAGCCTGTCGGCCAGACGCCGGTGCCGCTGCACAACCATTTCGCGCTGATCGCCCCCGACCTGACGCTGCAGATCCTGGCCGACGCCCAGCGCGCCCATGCCATCGTCGCGCTGGCCGGAACAGACAGCGCCGATTTGCCGCTGCTGTCCGCTGTGGCGCCATTCCGGGTCGGCGGGCGGGGCAGCCCGGCGCAATATATCGACATTCCCGCCGGACCGCTGCTCATGCGCCACGTGGCCGAGTTCTATCCCTTTCCCAACCTGGTGAGCATCGTGGCGGTCAGCGGCGCGGGCCTGTCCGACTGGCTGGAGCGCGCGGCGGGGCAGTTCCTGCAGATCGCCCCCGGCGTCACCGACCAGCCACTGATCGACCCGGAGTTTCCCTGCTACAATTTCGACGTGATGGACGGGCTGACCTACGAGATCGACCCCACGCAGCCCGCCCGCCATCTGGCCGATGGCCGCCTGTCCGACCCGCAGGCGCAGCGGGTGCGCGACATCCGCTGGCAGGGGCGGCCGGTCGCAGCCGACCAGATGTTTGCGGTCGTCACCAACGGCTACCGCGCTGGTGGCGGCGGGTTTTTCGAGGCGGTGCGCCAAGCGCCAGTGCTCCACCAGAGCCAGGTCAGCGTGCGTGAACTCGTCGTCGCGCATTTCGCGCGGGGCGACAACACGGCGCATGACGCGCGGCCGGTCTGGCGCTTTGCCAGCCATCCCGGCACCGCCGCCTGGGTCGATATCGGCCCGGGCGCACGCGCCTGCCTGCCCGCTCCGGCCGGGCTGGTGCGCATCGGGCCGGGCGCAGAGGGGCTCGACCGCTACAGCCTGCGGTTTTAGGCAGACGCGCGGACAACGCCGCTCGACAGCCGGTAGCGCTGCGGCTAGGCAGTCACGAGCCTTGCAGGACCGCCGCCCCGATGACTGACATGCCCTATGACGCCGTCATCTTTGACCTCGACGGCACGCTGATCGACACCGAACAGCTTTGCAACGCGACCGGGGTCGAGGCCCTGCGCGAGATGGGGCATGAGGTCGCGCTGTCGTTTTTCGAGACGCTGGCGGGCATCCACGACGCCGAGCGCGCGCGGCTGCTGTCCGCGCATCTGGGCACCACCATCGACAGCGACCGTTTCAACGCGATCTGGGACAGGCTCACCTATGCGCAGTTCGGCGCGGGCATCCCGCTCAAGCCCGGCGCGGTCGCGCTTCTGGGCCGCATCGACGCGCTGGGCCTGCCGATGGCGCTCGCCACATCGAGCAGGCGCGCGCCCGCGCAGGCCAAGCTTGCGGTCGCGGACCTCGCCAGATGGTTCCGCAAGGTGGTGACATTTGACGACGTGGCGCAGGCCAAGCCCGCGCCCGACCCCTATCTGCTGGCCGCCGCATGGCTGGGCGTGGCCCCCGCGCGCTGTCTGGTGTTCGAGGATTCGGACCCCGGCGCGCAAGCGGCCGCCGCCGCCGGTTGCCGCGTGGTGCAGGTGCGCGACATGCACCATTCCCATTGTCGCCACGCCGATATCATCGCGGATACGCTGATGGCGGGCGCCATCGCCGCCGGACTGCTGCCCGCCTGACCGCGCGGCGGGTTCTTGCGCCGCGCCAGAGTTCGGCCTATATCATCCGTCGAGAGGTTGGCGCGGGCAGGCGCCTCGCCAACCCGGTCAGGTCCGGAAGGAAGCAGCCGCAACGAGACCCGCTTGGGTCGTGTTCAGCCTCTCACCTTGTCCCGCGGGCAACCGCACCCCGTTTGCGAAGGAGGATACCATGGCCGATGTCATCACCCTCCGGGCCGCGCTGGTCTGAGACCGCCGCCGCCCGCGCCGGCACCGCCCGCATGAGCGCGGGCCAATGTCCTTCGTCACGGGAAACCCCAATTTGACCACCGATACACTCGCCAGCCTGGGCTGGTCGGCCCATTTTGCCCGTCAGGTCGCGCCTGACGACCCTGCCACCCCTGCCCGCGTCTCCGAAGTGTCGCGCGCGGGCCTCACCGTGCTGACCGCCACAGGGCCCGCCAGCGTCATCACCCCCGACAGCACCGGGCTTTATGCCGTGGGGGACTGGGTGATGGTGCAGGGCCCCCGCGTCACCGCCCGGCTCGACCGGCTGACCGAGATCGGGCGGCGCGCGGCCGGGCCGGTCGCCGCGCGCCAGCTTATCGCGGCCAATGTCGATACGCTCGCCATCGTCACCAGTTGCAACGCCGATTTCAACGTGGCCCGGCTGGAACGCTACCTGGCGATGGCGAGTTCCGCCGGCTGCCTGCCGCTGATCGTGCTGACCAAGGCCGACGAGGCCGCCGACCCCGCCAGCTATGTGAACACCGCCGCGCGGCTGTCGTCCCTCGTCACCGCCTTTGCGCTGAACGGGCGCGATGGGACGGACGTCGCGCGGCTCAATGCCTGGTGCGGGCCGGGGCAGACGCTGGCGCTCGTCGGCTCCTCGGGCGTGGGCAAGACCACGTTGCAGAACCACCTCACCGGGGTGATCGCGGCGACGCAGGGCATCCGCGAGGATGACGCCAAGGGCCGCCATACCACCACCGCGCGCGCCCTGCGCCCGACGCTGGCGGGCGGCTGGCTGATCGACACGCCGGGCATCCGCGAGCTGCAACTCTCCGACGCCGCCGACGGGATCGAGGCGGTGTTTTCCGATGTGACCGACCTGCTCGGCACCTGCCGCTTTTCCGACTGCAAGCACGAGAGCGAGCCGGGCTGCGCCGTGCAGGCCGCCATCGCGGCCGGAACGCTCGACCCAGACCGGCTGCGCCGCTGGCAGAAACTCTCGCGCGAGGAAAGCCACAGCAGCGAAACCGTGGCCCAGGCCCGCGCGCGGGCGCGGCAGATGAACAAGCTCTACAAAAGCGGGAAAAGGACCGCGCGTATGAAGCGGGGCGACGAGACCGGCTAGCGCGGCAGCGCAAAGGGTGCCGCGATGGCCAGCACCAGCAGCCCCGCAAGGATCAGCGGCACCCAGGCGATCCGCCGCAGCCTGTGGCCGGGCGGCAGCGCGCGGCCGAGCACAAAGGCCGCGACACCCAGCACCGCCGCGGCCATCTGCAAGCCCACGGCCAGCAGCAGCCGGTTCATCCCGCGCGTGAACCCGTCGCCGGTGGGCGCAACCCAGGAAAACGCCATCAGCGCCAGCGCGTGCAGGACGAACCACGCCACCAGCAACCCCAGCACCAGCCGCGCCCGCGTCATGCCCCACCCGCCATGGCCCAGCGCATCTGCGCATCGGTCTCCACGGCGCAGGGCCGCAACGCGCGCAACCGCGCCAGTGCCGCCCCGGGCGCCTCGCCGGCCGCGATCATCAGCCGCAGCACCGCCATCCCTGACCGCCCGCAGCCGCCGTAGCAATGCACCAGCACCCGGCCGCCCTGCGCCAGCAGCGCCAGCGCCTCGGCCTCGACCTCCGCCCAGGCCGCAACGACCCCCGCATCCGGCGCACCGAAATCCGTGACCGGCAGGTGCCGCCATGCGATCCCCGCCGCCGCAAGGTCATCTGGCAGGCCCCCTGACCCTTTGCGCGCCAGGTCCGACAGCGGCGTCATGGTGATGACCATGCCCGGCCGCCAGTCGAGCAGCCGCGCCCTGTCGGTGCCATAATGGCGCGTGCGCCCCGGCATCGGCGACAGCGCGAGCACGCCGCGCCCCACCGCCAAGCCATAAGGTTCAAACCCGATCATCCGCGCCTCCGCTGCCCGATGCCGCCCGGTCCCGCGCCACCGCTTCCGCACAAGAATACCCGCCCGCCCGCTTTACGCCAGACCTGCGGCGGCCTAGTCTGTGCGAGCCTTTCAGGATGCCCCGATGACCGACACGCCCGCCCCCGCCTACCGCGTCCTCGCCCGCAAATACCGGCCCGAGACCTTTGCCGACCTCGTCGGCCAGGACGCGATGGTGCGCATCCTGCGCAATGCCTTCGCGGCCGGGCGCATCGCGCAGGCCTTCATCATGACCGGCATCCGCGGCACCGGCAAGACGACGACCGCGCGCATCATCGCCAAGGGGATGAACTGCACCGGCCCCGATGGCACCGGCGGCCCCACGACCGAGCCCTGCGGCACCTGCGACAATTGCCGCGCGATCATGGAGGGCCGCCACGTCGATGTGATGGAGATGGACGCCGCATCGAACACCGGCGTCGCCAATATCCGCGAGATCATCGACTCGGTCCACTACCGGGCCGCCTCGGCGCGCTACAAGGTCTATATCATCGACGAAGTGCACATGCTCTCGACCAGCGCTTTCAACGCGCTCCTGAAAACGCTCGAGGAACCGCCGCCGCATGTGAAGTTCATCTTTGCCACGACCGAGATCCGCAAGGTGCCGGTGACGGTGCTGTCGCGCTGCCAGCGGTTCGACCTGCGCCGGATCGAACCCGAGGTGATGATCGCGCTGCTGCGCCGCATCGCCTCGGCCGAAGCGGCCGAGATCAGCGACGACGCGCTCGCGCTCATCACCCGCGCCGCCGAAGGTTCGGCGCGCGATGCGACCTCGCTGCTCGATCAGGCGATATCGAATGGCGCGGGCGAAACGACGGTCGAACAGGTCCGCGCGATGCTGGGGCTCGCCGACCGGGGCCGCGTGCTCGACCTCTTCGACCTCATTGTGCGGGGCGAGGCGGCGGCGGCGCTCACCGAGCTTTCCACCCAATATGCCGAAGGCGCCGACCCGCTCGCCGTGCTGCGCGACCTCGCCGAGATCACCCATTGGGTCAGTGTGGTCAAGATCACGCCCGAGGCCGCCGCCGACCCCACGATCAGCCCCGATGAGCGCGCGCGCGGTCAGGCGATGGCCCAGGCGCTGCCGATGCGGGTGCTCACCCGGCTCTGGCAGATGCTGCTCAAGGCACTCGACGAGGTGGCGCTCGCCCCCAATGCGATGATGGCGGCCGAAATGGCGGTGATCCGGCTCACCCATGTGGCCGACCTGCCCTCGCCCGAGGAACTGATCCGCACGCTGCAGAAATCGCCCCCCACAAGCGGCCCCGGCGGCAGCCGCCCCGCCCCCGCGCCAGGCCAGCCCGTCGCAGGCCAGTCCGTCGCAGGCCAATCTGCGCCGGAGGCCCGCGCCAGCACGCCCGCGCCCACCCATTCCGGCCCCGCCGGCCCCGCCGGCCCCGCCGGCCCCTCTGCCGCGCTGGCCCGCGCGCCCGCGCCCGATGCCCTCGCCCGCTACGCGCGCTTCGAGGATGTGGTGGACCTGATCCGCCACCACCGCGACGTGACCCTGCTGGTCGAGGTCGAGACCGGCCTGCGCCTCGTCGCCTACCAGCCCGGCCGGATCGAGGTCGAACCCACCCCCACCGCCGCCCGCGACCTGGTGCAGCGCCTGGGCCAGCGGCTTCAGTTCTGGACCGGCAACCGCTGGGCGATCAGTGTCGTGAACAGCGGCGGCGGCGCCACCATCGCCGAGGCGCGCGAGGCCGCCGACCATGCCCTCCAGGAGGCGGCAATGACCCACCCGCTCGTGCAGGCGGTGATGACCAGCTTTCCCGGGGCCCGTATCACCGCGATCCGCAGCGAGGCCGCCATCACCGCCGCCGCCGAAGCCGAGGCGCTGGCGGTCGTGCCCGACGAATGGGACCCGTTCGAAGAGGACTGACCCTTGTGACCGAGGCCTGCCTTGCGTATCTCTGAAACCGGATCAGCACAGGGGAGAGCGGCAGATGCTCAAGGGACTTGGCGGGCTTGGCGACATGGCCAAGATGATGAAGGCCGCGCAGGAGATGCAGGGCAAGATGGCCCAGCTTCAGGCCGACATGGACACGATCACGGTCGAGGGCCAGTCGGGCGCGGGCCTGGTGCGCGCCACCGCCACCGCCAAGGGCGAATTGACGGGTCTCAGCATCGACCCCTCGATCTTTTCCGCCGATGACAAGGAGATGGTCGAGGACCTGATCCTCGCCGCGATCAAGGATGCCCAGCAAAAAGCCGGCGAGCGCGCTGCCGAAGAGATGGCAAAACTCTCCG
Source organism: Rhodobacterales bacterium (assembly GCA_009993005.1). Lineage (GTDB taxonomy): Bacteria > Pseudomonadota > Alphaproteobacteria > Rhodobacterales > Rhodobacteraceae > JAACUH01. Next base: position 15,109 of record JAACUH010000090.1, on the reverse strand, counting down.
AAGGGCTCGGCCTGCCGCCCGGCATGAAACTGCCGTTCTGACGCGCCGCCCATGGCTTCTCTGTGCAAAAAATACTCCCGCCGGAGGCGCCACCGCCCGCAAGGGGCGCAAAGGCCCGACCGGTGAGCGATACCGGCGACATCGAGGCGCTGATCGCGCTGATGGCACGGCTGCCGGGCCTCGGCCCGCGCTCGGCCCGGCGTGCGGTGCTGCATCTTGTCAAGAAGCGCGGCCAACTTCTGCTGCCGCTCGCGCAGGCGATGACACAGGTCGGCGCCACTGCGCGCGAATGCCTCAACTGCGGCAATATCGGCACCTCTGAAATCTGCGCCATCTGCGCCAGCGAGAAACGCGCCAACGGCCAGATCTGCGTGGTCGAGGATGTCGCCGACCTCTGGGCGATGGAGCGCGCGCAGGTGTTCAACGGCCGCTATCATGTGCTGGGCGGCACGCTCTCGGCGCTCGACGCGGTGGGCCCGGACGAATTGCGCATCCCCCGCCTGATCGACCGGATCGCCACCGAGGCGGTGAGCGAGGTGATCCTCGCGCTCGGCGCCACGATCGACGGGCAGACCACGGCGCATTACATCGCCGACCAGTTGCCCGGCATCACCGTCACCTCGCTGGCGCAGGGCGTGCCGGTGGGCGGCGAGCTTGATTACCTCGACGACGGCACGATCACCGCCGCGCTCAAGGCCCGCCGCGCGCTCTAGCCGGCAAAGGACCGGCAGTTGGTCCACAGGTCGGGCCGGTCACGAAGCCAGCCCATGTCGGCGGTGCCATGGGACGAGACGATGAAATGCCAGTCGTCCACCGAGATGAAGCCGTAATAGATATTGTCGCCGGGCTGGATCATCCCGGTGACCGGGGCGGCGCTGCTGCGCGCGGCGTGCAGTGTGAGCGGCCCGCCCAGCCAGCCCATGCAGCCGCTCTCGTAGCCATCGGGCTCGGGGATGTCGATCATGGTCATGCGCGCCGCCAGATGCGGCACATCGAGCGTGCGGCGGCTGGTGTCCACCGCGCATTCCCACTCCTGCTCGGCCGCCTGCAACCGCGCGGCCATGTTCAGCGCCGCGGCATCGAGCTTCAGCGCGCTGCCGGTGCAGTCGCTGTTGTCGAAAACCGCGCGCCCCAGCGGCGAGGAAAAACAGTATCCCGCCCGGTCGTAGATCAGGTTGCGGGTGAACCAAAGCTCGTCGCAGATTTCGAGTGCTGCGGCCGGCGCGGCCAATGCCGCGAGCAAGAGTGCGAGAAATGCGCGCATCAAAAACCTCCCAGATCAAATGGTCCGGCCCCGGATCTGACGGCACCGGGTGAGCAATGCTAGCGCGCCCGACGCCCTGCGCACAAGTCCGCGCCGCATAGCAAAAGGCCCGGTCCCCTTGCGGGGGCCGGGCCTGATATGACGGCGCGGGCGGTGGGGCCTCAGCGGCGGCCGGTGCCTTCGTCCTCGTCGTCGTCGTCATGCGTATCGCCGGGCAGGTTGAAGAAGCTGTCGGCGTCGCGGATGTCGCGGCGGTCGATCGGCTCGTCCTCCTCCTCCTCGGCCGGGCCGCGCGGGTCATCGGCATCCGACAGGGTAAACGTCTCGAGCCCGCTGATCGCGCTGGGCATGCGCGGTTCGGGCGCCATGCCGAGGCTGTGCTCGGTGGACAAGAGCTTGCGGCGCTCGTCGTCGGTCATCGTGCCACCCTCGCGCGCCTTCTTGGCGGCGGCCTTCTGCACGGCGGCGTCAAGCTCGCCCTGCCGGCACAGGCCCAGCGCGACCGGGTCGATCGGGTCGATCGAGCCGATGTTCCAATGCGTGCGCTCGCGGATCGCCTGGATGGTGGGCTTGGTGGTGCCGACCAGCTTGGCGATGGCGCCATCCGACAGTTCGGGGTGGAACTTGACCAGCCACAGGATCGACGCAGGCCGGTCCTGCCGCTTGGACAGCGGCGTGTAGCGCGGGCCGCGCCGCTTTTCCTCGCCCTGGGCGGCGGCGTAGAACTTCAGGTGCAGCTTCTGCGTCGGGTCCTTTTCCGCCTTGGCGATTTCCTCGGCGGTGAGCTGGTTGTGCGCCACCGGGTCAAAGCCCTTGACCCCGGTCGCCACGTCGCCATCCGCAATGCCCTGCACCTCGAGCTCATGCAGCCCGCAGAAATCGCCGATCTGCTTGAAGGTCAGCGTGGTATTGTCCACCAGCCAGACGGCAGTGGCGCGGGCCATGATCGGTTTAACGGACATTTCGGCGTCTCCTGAACAAGCGGCGTTATCCCATGACTTGACAAGGCCCCGGCTAGGGCGGCCCTTGCGGACCATCGTTCTCGTTGTCGGGGAACTTCGAGGCTATATAGTCGGCCTCGCCTCTTTAGGAAAGATCAAAATGCCGCGCCTGTTGCTTGCCCTTCTTGCCGCCCTGCTCATCGCGCCTGCCCTGCGGGCGCAGGATGTGGCGGGGGAATTCGACTATTACGTGTTGTCGCTGTCCTGGTCGCCCAACTGGTGCGCGCTCGAGGGCGATGCGCGCGGCTCGCCGCAATGCGACGAGAGCGGCGATTTCGGCTGGGTGCTGCACGGGCTCTGGCCGCAATACGCGCGGGGCTGGCCCGAGCATTGCCGCAGTCGCTACAGCGAACCGACACGGGGACAGACCGCGCAAATGGCTGACATCATGGGCACATCCGGCCTCGCCTGGTATCAGTGGAACAAACATGGAAGCTGCTCGGGCCTGTCGCCTGCGGACTTCTACGCACTGGCGCGCGAGGCCTATGGCCGCGTCACGCGTCCGGCGGTTTTCACCCAGCTCAGCCGCCCCGTGACCCTGCCCGCGGCGGTGGTCGAGCAGGCCTTTCTGCGCGACAATCCCGGCCTCGCGCGCGACCAGATCACCGTGACCTGCCGCAGCGGCTATATCCAGGAGGTGCGCCTCTGCCTCACCCGCGACCTCGCCTTCCGGCGCTGTGGCGATGACGTGATCCGCGACTGCACACTCGAGGATGCGCGCCTCGATCCGCTGCGCTAGCGCGGGTCAGGACAGCAGATTCTCGTAGCCGCAGAGGGTGGCGAGCTCTGGCACAAGCGCCGGCGCGACCACGGTGAAATTGGCCCGGAAGAGCAGCAGGTCGCCGTCATAGGCCTCGATCACCCAGGGGCCGGGCAACAGTTCGTAGTCGAAATCGAACTGGTAGAGCGTGATCGACATCTCGTCGCCGCGCACGATGGTCTCGTAGCTTTGCCGGGTCTGGCCTGCATCGCCCATCGGCGGGTGGGTCACGACGACGGTCACGGGAAAAATGTCGCCGCCCTTGGCCTGCGCCCTGGCGCCAAAGCCCATGCCCAGCACCGCCGGCACGTTGCGCCCACGCGAGACGAATTCGACCGGGCCGTCCACAATGTTGGTCACGCCCGCTATGGTATCGGGCGCCGGGTTTGTGCCCGTCACCTCGGGCGCGCAGATGATGCCCGCCTCAAAGGCCGAAATGGCGCGGCCGACCTCATCCGCCCCCTGCGCGGCAAGCGGGAGGGGCAACGCAAGCAAGGCAAGGAGGGCCAGATGTCTCATGGCCGCAAGGTTGCCGCGCGGCGGGCAAATGTAAATCCCCCTCCGCGCGGCCCGTCGCCGGTGGCGCCGTTGTCGCCGGTGGCGCGGCCCGTCGCCGGTGGCGCCGTTGTCGCCGGTGGCGCCGTTGTCGCCGTTGTCGCCCGACCGGCTAGCCGATGGCGGCCGCCTTCACATCGGCGTCGATATGCGGGACGTATTGGCCAAAGTTTTCGGCGAACATCCGCACCAGCCTGGCCGCCTGCCGGTCATAGGCCTCGGCGTCGGCCCAGGTGCTGCGCGGATCGAGCAGGCCGCTGTCCACGCCCGCCACCGCGACCGGCACGTCAAAGCCGAAGAACGGATCCTTGCGGAAGGTCTGTTCGACCAGCGAGCCATCCAGCGCCGCCGCCAGCAGCGCCCGCGTCGCGCGGATCGGCATCCGGCTGCCGGTGCCATAGGCGCCGCCGGTCCAGCCGGTGTTGACCAGCCAGCAGGTCGCGCCATGCTTGGCGATCTTGGCCTGCAACAGCTTGCCATAGACCTCGGGCCGGCGCGGCATGAAGGGCGCGCCAAAGCAGGTCGAGAAGGTCGGCTCTGGCTCGGTCACGCCGCGCTCGGTCCCGGCCACCTTGGAGGTGAAGCCCGACAGGAAGTGATACATCGCCTGCGCCGGCGTCAGCCGCGCGATCGGCGGCAGCACGCCAAAGGCATCGCAGGTCAGCATGATGATGTTCTTGGGGTGCCCGCCCATCGCGGTGTCAGACGCGTTCGAGATATAGGACAGCGGATAGGCGCAGCGGGTGTTGGCCGTCAGGCTGTCATCGGCAAAGTCGAGCTCTTTGGTGACAGGATCATAGACCATGTTCTCGATCACCGTCGCCGCGCGGCGGGTTGTGGCATAGATCTCGGGTTCGGCCTCGGGCGACAGGTTGATCGTCTTGGCATAGCAGCCGCCTTCAAAGTTGAAGGTGCCGCGGTCGGACCAGCCGTGTTCGTCGTCGCCGATCAGCGTGCGCGACGGGTCGGCCGACAGCGTGGTCTTGCCGGTGCCCGACAGGCCAAAGAAGATCGCGGTATCGACCGGGTTGCCCACCGCATGGTTGGCCGAGCAATGCATCGGCATCACGCCCTTGGCCGGCAGCAGGTAGTTGAGCAGCGTGAAAACCGCCTTCTTGATCTCGCCGGCATAGGCGGTGCCGCCGATCAGCACCATGCGCGCGTCGATGTTCAGCGCGATGACGGTTTCGCTGCGGCAGCCGTGCCGGGCCGGGTCGGCCTTGAAGGACGGGCAGGCGATGATCGTGAAATCGGCGCTAAAGCCGGGCAGTTCGGCGGCCGCGGGCCGGCGCAACAGGTGCCGGCTGAACAGGCTGTGCCAGGCCAGTTCGGTAATCACCCGCACATCGAGCCGGTGCGCGGGGTCGGCGCCGGCATAAAGGTCCTGCACATAGGCCGTGGCGCCGTGCAGATGCGCGACCATGTCGGCGCGCAGGGTGTCGAACGCCTCTGGCGTCATCGCGCCGTTGTTGTCCCACCAGACGTTGCCCTCGGTCGCGGGGCTGCGCACGATGTATTTATCCTTGGGGCTGCGGCCGGTGTGTCTGCCGGTGTTGACCAGGATCGTGCCGCCCTGCCCTTCTTCGCCTTCGCCAGCCGCCAGCGCCGCTGCCATCAATGCGGCCTCGTCAAGGTTGTAAAACACATGCGCCAGCCCGGTGATGCCTTGCGCGTCAAGCGTCGTTGCGGTGGGCGTCTGGGTTTCGATCATCGGGTCGTCTCCTGTTGTGGCCGGTCTCCCTCGGGCCGACATGACCGCCTTAACATGATGATTTCCCACATGAACAGCCTTGCTTTGCGACGTTAGCGCAACCATCCGGGGTGTTAGCGCAAGCAGCCGCCGGCGGGCCGCGCGCCGTGCCCGGACACGGGCAAACGCCCGCTGGCGCGGCGGGTCCGTTGCCGTGAAATTGCCCCGATTACGCCGCGCCTTGGCCCGACCGGTGAGGCATTTAAGTCATCGGTAAGTGTTTTCACGACACAATAATCCGATGCGGTGGGGGTGATTCGCAGTTTCTGATTGATCTGCACCCCCGAAAACGGGACATAGTCGTGAAAAAGCAGGCAAAAACAGCGTAATCGAGCAGTAAGGGGAACCCCATGTCTAAAATCGCACTGGTGGACGACGACAGGAACATCCTGACGTCCGTCTCCATGACGCTCGAGGCCGAAGGCTTCGAGGTCGAAACCTACAACGACGGCCAATCGGCACTTGACGCGTTCAACAAGCGGATGCCGGACATGGCCGTGCTCGACATCAAGATGCCGCGCATGGACGGGATGGACCTGCTTCAGCGGCTGCGGCAGAAAACCTCGATGCCGGTGATCTTCCTCACCTCCAAGGACGATGAGATCGACGAGGTTCTGGGCCTGCGCATGGGCGCCGACGACTATGTGAAAAAGCCCTTTTCCCAAAGGCTTCTGGTGGAACGCATCCGCGCGCTCCTGCGCCGTCAGGACGCGATTTCGGGCGATGTGGTCGATACATCCGAAGAGAACAAGATCATGACGCGGGGCCACCTGACGATGGACCCGCTGCGCCATGCGGTAAAGTGGAAAGGCCGCGACGTGTCGCTGACCGTCACCGAATTCCTGTTGTTGCAGGCGCTCGCGCAGCGCCCCGGCTTTGTCAAATCGCGCGACCAGTTGATGGACGTGGCCTATGACGATCAGGTCTATGTCGATGACCGCACCATCGACAGCCACATCAAGCGTCTGCGCAAGAAGATGCGCCAGACCGATGATGAATTCTCGGCGATCGAGACGTTGTATGGTATCGGGTATCGCTACAACGAAGAGTAAGGGCTGAGCCCCGGCCATGACCGCCGCCCCAAAGATCGACGTGCGCGACCTCAACTCGGTCCGGCGGGCTGCGCGTCAGGCCGCCGCAGAGGACGCGCGCGCGGCGGGCGAGGTGGTCCTGGGTGACGACTGGGTCGCACCCGAGGGGCTTGCCGAAAAGGAAATGCAGGACCGGCGGCGCAAGCGCGGGCTGGTCACGCTCAACCGTTCGCCGCTGGCGCGCAAGATCATCACCTTCAATCTGGTGGCGATGATCCTGCTGGTGTCGGGGATGCTCTACCTCACCCCGTCGCGCGACAACCTCGCCTTTCAGCGCGCCTCCAGCCTCGTGAGCGAGGCGCAGCTCGTCGCCAATGTCTTCGAGGCACGGCTCCCTGCGGGGGCGCCGGTCAGCCTCATCACAGGTGACGGCGTCGATGTGGCGCAGACGCTGGCGGGGCTCGATATCAGCGGCGGGATCGAGGTCTTTGTGTTCGATCCGACCGAAACGCTGGTGGGCACGCAACTTGCCACCGAGCGGACAGAGGCGGTCAGGGGCCTGACCTATGACGGTGGTGGCACCGTCATCACCGACCTGCTCAACAGCGCCTGGGACGGGCTCGCCAGCCTGCTCGCGCCTACGACCGCCCCGCGCGAGGAGTTCGACACCGCAGGTCAGGCGCGGTCGTTGGTGGCGGGCGCGCTGACCGGCATCACCACGGTGGAAACGCGCACCGACCCGTCGGGGCGCACGATCTTTGCGGTGGCGACGCCGATCATGCAGAACGGCACCGCCGTGGGCGCCGTCGCGCTGACCTCGGCCGCGGGTGAGATCGACGCGCTGGTGCGGCGCGAGCGCGAACAGGTGCTGCAGATGCTGGTGATCGGCATCCTCGTGTCGATCGGGCTCAGCCTCGTGCTCGCCTCGACTATCGCCAACCCGCTGGCCGACCTCGCCGCCGCGGCCGAACTGGGCCGCGACCGCAATGCGCGCAAGATGTCGCCCAACCGCATCCGCATCCCGGACCTGACCGGCCGCCCGGACGAGATCGGGCGGCTTTCCGGCGCGCTGCGCGGCATGGTCGCGGCGCTCTACGAGCGGATCGAGGGCAACGAACAGTTCGCCGCCGATGTCGCGCACGAGATCAAGAATCCGCTCGCCTCGCTGCGCTCGGCCGTGGGCACGCTGCATGTCGCCAAACGCGACGACCAGCGCGCCCGCCTGATCGAGGTGATCGAGCATGACGTGCGGCGGCTGGACCGGCTGGTGAGCGACATTGCCAGCGCCTCGCGGCTCGACAGCGAGCTGGTAAAGGAAGAGGAGCAACCCTTTGACCTGCTGAAAATGCTCGGCAATCTCAATGACTTCCTGGGCAAGGAGGCCGAGGGCAAGGGTATCGACTATATCGCCGACCTGCCGGTCGGGCCGATCACAATCTATGGGCTCGAGGGGCGGCTCGCGCAGGTTTTCGTCAATATCATCACCAATGCCATCTCGTTCTGCGAGGCGGGCGACGCGATCCGCATCTGGGCGCGCAAGCGCGAGAACCGCGTGCTGGTGGTGGTCGAGGATACTGGCCCCGGCATCCCCGAAGAGGCGCTGACCAAGATCTTCCAGCGCTTCTATTCCGAACGGCCTGCCGGCCAGTTCGGCAACAATTCGGGGCTTGGCCTCGCCATCTCCAAGCAGATCGTCGAGGCGCATGGCGGCGTCATCTGGGCCGAGAACATCCGCCCGACCGAGGCCGACCCGACCTCGGACCCGCTGGGCGCGCGCTTTGTCGTGGGCTTGCCGGTCTAGGCGCCGCGATGGTCGCGGGCCCCCTCACGCTGCATGCGACAACGGTGGCGCAGGACGGGCGCGGCGTGCTCATCCTCGGGCCAGCGGGCGCGGGCAAATCCGCGCTGGGTCTGGCGCTGCTGGCCATGGGCTGCCGGCTGGTCGCCGATGACCGCACGATCCTCACGCTCGAACAGGGCAGAATCGTCGCGCGCTGCCCGCCCCCCCTGCGCGGCCTCATCGAGGCGCGCGGCGTCGGATTGCTGAACGCCGCGCCGATCGACGAGGCGCATCTGGCCCTGGTGGTGGATCTGGGCGCGCCCGAGGCCGACCGCCTGCCGCCCTTCCGCAGCGTCACCTTGCTGGGCCACGCTCTGCCCTTGCTTCACAACCCCGCGACGGGCCATTTTGCCGCCGCAGTCCTGCAATATCTCATCGCAGGCCGTCGTTCCTGACCGGAGGTACGCCACGAATGCCAGGACCCCGCGCCTTTGCCGATGACAGCCTGGCGGATGACACCCGCCAACGCATCGTGCTTGTCACCGGGCCATCGGGCGCCGGGCGGTCCACTGCGCTGCACGCGCTCGAGGATCTGGGTTACGAGATCATCGACAACCTGCCGCTGTCGCTGCTGCCGCGCCTGATCGACGGGCCGCCTTTGCCGCGCTCGCTCGCGCTGGGGCTGGACGTGCGCAACCGCGACTTTGGCACCGACGCGCTGATCGAGGCGATCGACCGCCTCGCCGCGAGTCCCGAGATCGCCGAGCAGGTGCTCTATGTGGACAGCGGCGAGGATGTGCTGGTGCGCCGCTACTCTGAAACCCGCCGCCGTCATCCGCTCTCCCCCGACGGTGCGGCGCTCAGCGGCATCCGCCGCGAAAGGGAGCTTTTGCTGCCGATCCGTGCCCGCGCCGACATCCTGATCGACAGCACCGAAATGACACCGCATGAATTGCGCGCCGAGATCGAGGGCTGGTTTGCCCCCGAAGAAGGCCGCACGCTCAACGTGACCGTCCACTCGTTTTCCTACAAGCGCGGCCTGCCGCGCGGCGTCGATATCGTGCTCGACTGCCGGTTCCTGCGCAATCCGCACTGGGCCCCCGCGCTGCGCGGGCTGACGGGCCGTGACGCCGCCGTGGACGCCCATGTCGCGGCCGACCCCCGCTTTGCTCCCTTCTATGACCAGATCCTCGGCCTTGTGCGCCTGATGTTGCCCGCCTGCCGGGACGAGGGGAAATCGCATCTCTCGATCGCCTTCGGGTGTACCGGAGGGCAACACCGGTCGGTCGCAGTTGCCGAGAGACTGGCCAAGACGCTTGCGCAGGACGGATGGCAAGTATCTAAGCGGCACAGGGAACTGGAACGCCGGGCCGAGACGGGTGAACTGTCGCAAGCGGCCGGGTTGAAGCGGGAACTTGACGCGTGATCGGGATCGTGATCGTGGCACATGGCGGGCTGGCGCGGGAGTATCTCGCGGCGGTCGAACATGTCGTGGGGCATCAGGATGATGTGCGCACCGTCGCCATCCACCCCGATGATGACCGCGCCGCGAAACAGGCCGAAATCTGCGCCGCAGCCGATGCCGTGGACCAGGGCCAGGGCGTGGTGATCGTGACCGACATGTTCGGCGGGTCGCCCAGCAACCTGTCGCTGCGCGCCTGCGGCCCGGATGACCGGCGCATCCTTTACGGCGCGAATCTGCCGATGCTGATCAAGCTGGCAAAGTCGCGCAGCAAATCGGTGGGCGACGCCGTTGCCGCCTCGCTCGCGGCCGGGCGCAAATACATCGACAGCCATGCCGTCGATGACGAGATGGGGCTTAAATGGGGCTGAACTGCTGCAATTGGCCGGGGGCGCGATGACGCAGCGCCGGCTTCAGATCGTGAACACAAAGGGGTTGCACGCCCGCGCCTCGGCCAAGCTGGTCGAGGTGGTCGAAGCCCATGACGCAACGGCAACGGTGCGCAAGGACGGGATGGACGCCTGCGGCGACAGCATCATGGGGCTTTTGATGTTGGCAGCCTCGAAGGGAACCTTTATTGAGGTCGAGACACGCGGGGCAGAGGCGGACAAGCTTGCCGATGCCATCGCCGCACTTGTTGCGGACAGGTTTGGCGAAGCCGACTGAGAGAACGCCGTGCCGTGACAGGCCCGACGGGGGAGCACTCTGCATTGACCGATACGACGACCCGCAACGTCACCGCGCCAAAGCTGCCCGGCCTTGGTTCGCGCGAGCCTGATGCGCCACGCGTCTATGACCGCCGCAGCCTGACCTATTCGAACACCTTCGAGAGCCCGCTCAAGCGCACCGCCATCCGCGCGATGGAATGGATGACGGGCAAGATCACGATCATCCGCCGTATCCGCACATTCGAACGGCGCGGGCCGCCCGCGGGGCAGGCTTTCTGGCGGGCCTGTCTCGATGTCATGGGTGTCGATCTGCTCACACCCGACGCCGAATTGCGCGCGCGCATCCCGGCCACGGGTCCGGTGGTGCTGGTGGCCAACCATCCGCACGGCCTTGTCGATGGCATGATCCTCGCCGACATGATCGGCCGGGTGCGCAACGATTACCGCATCCTCACGCGCGCCCTGCTGACCGGGATCGACGAATCCGCGGCGAGCTACATGATCCCCGTCCCCTTTCCGCATGAACAGGACGCGCAGAAAAAGATGCTCGAGATGCGGCGCCAGGCGATGGCCCATCTGGGCGCCGGCGGCCTTGTCGCGCTGTTCCCCTCGGGCGTCGTGGCGACCTCGCAAAGCATGTTCGGCCCGGTGGTCGAGGCCGAATGGAACGTGTTTACCGCCAAGATGATCCGCACCTCGGGTGCGACGGTGGTGCCGGTCTATTTCTCGGGGGCCAATTCGCGGCTCTACCAGATCGCCAACAGGCTCTCGCCGACGCTGCGCCAGGGGCTTTTGCTGCACGAAATCGTGCATTCGCTCGACAAGCCGCAGCGCCCGGTGCTCGGCGCGCCCGTGCTGCCCGACGAGGTTGCCGCGCGCTGCAGCGACCCGCGCGCCTTCATGGCCTGGCTGCGCGCGCGCACTCTGGCGCTGCGCGATAGAAGCTAGCGGGCCGGCCTCAGCGTGTCGGAACGGGCACGTCGCCGCGATAGTCGTAGAACCCGCGCTGCGTCTTGCGGCCCAGCCATCCGGCCTCGACATATTTCGTGAGCAGCGGGCAAGGGCGGTATTTGGTATCGGCCAGCCCGTCATGCAGCACGTTCATGATCGCAAGGCAGGTGTCGAGCCCGATGAAATCGGCAAGCTCCAGCGGCCCCATCGGATGGTTGGCGCCCAGCTTCAGCGACGTGTCGATCGACTGCACCGACCCCACCCCTTCGTAAAGCGTATAGATCGCCTCGTTGATCATCGGCATCAGGATGCGGTTGACGATGAAGGCGGGAAAATCCTCGCTGCTCGACGCGGTCTTGCCCAGCCGTTCGACCACCGCAAGGCAGGCGTCAAAGGTCGGCTTGTCGGTGGCGATGCCGCGGATCAGTTCCACCAGTTGCATCACCGGCACCGGATTCATGAAGTGGAAGCCCATGAATTTTTCCGGCCGGTCGGTGCGCGCGGCGAGCCGCGTGATCGAGATCGACGAGGTGTTCGAGGTCAGGATCGTCTCGGGCTTCAGATGCGGCAGCAGGTCGTCGAATATCTTCTGCTTGATCGCCTCTTTCTCGGTCGCGGCCTCGATCACGAGGTCGCTCTGCCCCAGCTCGGCCAATGCGAGCGTCGTGCCGATCCGGCCCATCGCGGCGTCACGGTCGGTCGCGCTCACCGTGCCCCGGCTGACCTGCCGGTCCATGTTGCGGGTGATGGTCGCGATGGCCCGGTCGAGTGCATCCCGGCTGACATCGGTCATCACCACGTCATAGCCCGCGAGCGCAAAGACATGGGCGATGCCATTGCCCATCTGCCCCGCCCCCACGACGCCAACGGTCCTGATGTCCATCCGCCCTGCCCTTTCGTTTACCGCGCCGCACCATAGGACGCGAGCGCGCCCCGCATCAAGGCCGCTCGACAAACCCGACGGGACGGCACGGTGCGTAAACTCTTTCTCAAACTGTCGATTTAGGAGAATCGCAACGCTTTGCGACGAATCTGGTCAGCGGTGAGAGAACATAGTGGTGGGTACCATGAAACATGACACGCTTGGTGAAGCGGGGTTCAGCTATGCCCCGTGCCGATACGGAACGTCCCGAATCTTCTTTCGCGGGCCGCGTCGGCCGCTGGACGGCAAATACATCGCCTTTGTCGGCGGCAACGAGACCTATGGCAAGTTCATAGAGCGCCCCTTTCCCGCGCTGGTCGAGGATGATCTGGGCGAGGTCTGCGTCAATTTCGGCTGCATCAACGCGAGCATCGACGCCTTTGCCAATGATCCCACGATCCTGGCCGCCTGCCATGACGCGCGGCTCAACATCGTGCAGGTGATGGGCGCGCAGAACATGTCGAACCGGTTCTACACCGTGCACCCCCGCCGCAACGACCGCTTCCTGCGCGCGTCGAGCGTGCTGCAGGCGCTGTATCCCGAGGTCGATTTTTCCGATTTCTGCTTTACCCGCCACATGCTCGGCGCGCTCTATGCCGTCTCGCCCGAGCGGTTCGAGATCCTGCGCCGCGAACTCGAGGAAGCCTGGGTCGCGCGGATGACGCGGTTCCTGACCGAAATCGGCAGCCATGTCTATCTGTTCTGGTTCGCCGAGCGCCTGCCGAGCGACGCTCCCTGGGACAGCCGCGCCGAACCGTTCCGCTTCGACCCGCTCTTCGTGACACGGCGGATGGTCAATTGCCTGCGCCCGCTGGTGCGCGGCGTGATCATGGTGCAACCCTCGTCGCGGGCCGTCGCACGGGGGACAGACGGGATGGTGTTTTCACCGTTTCAGGCCAGCGCGGCCGCCGCGGCGCTGTCGATCACCGCACATCAGGAGGCCGCCGCCGCGCTGACCGGCGCAATCCGCGCCGAGCGCGGCTGAAAAAAGAGGCGGCGCCGGTCCTGCAACAGACCGGCGCCCCCGCTTCATCTTGCCAAAAATATCCTCGCCGAAGGCTCCGCAGCAGCCGCAAGCACCGGCGCCGGGCGTCGGCGCCGGGCGTCGGGTCACACCTTGTCCGTCAACTCCGGCACAGCGGCAAAGAGGTCCGCGACCAGCCCGAAATCGGCCACCTGAAAGATTGGCGCCTCTTCATCCTTGTTGATCGCCACGATCACCTTGCTGTCCTTCATGCCCGCGAGGTGCTGGATCGCGCCCGAGATGCCGACCGCGACATAGAGGTCCGGCGCCACGACCTTGCCGGTCTGGCCGACCTGCCAGTCATTGGGGGCATAGCCCGAATCGACCGCCGCGCGCGAGGCGCCGACCGCCGCGCCGAGCTTGTCGGCGAGCCGCTCGATCAGCGCAAAGTCCTCTTCCGACCCCACGCCGCGCCCGCCCGAGACCACGATCCCCGCGCTGGTGAGTTCCGGCCGGTCCGAAGTCGCGCCGCGATCCTCGACCCATTGCGACAGGCCGTCCACGGCGGCTGTTGTCACCGCCTCGACAGGCGCGCTGTTGCCGCCTCCGACCGCGTCAAAACCCGCCGTGCGGATCGTGAGCACCTTGACCGGATCGGACGAGGCCACGGTCTGGATTGCGTTGCCCGCATAGATGGGCCGCTCGAAGGTCGCCGCGTCGATGACCGCGGTCACCTCAGAGATCATCATGACGTCGAGCAGGGCCGCCACGCGCGGCAGCACATTCTTGGCGTCCGACGTGCCGGGGGCCACGATATGGCTGTAGTCGCCGGCAAGGCCCACGATCAGCCCTGCCACGGGTTCGGCCAGCGTGTGGCAAAAGCCGTGATCGCCCGCAAACAGCACCTTGCCCACGCCGGCCAGCGTCGCGGCCTCGGCCGCCGCCGCGTCACCGCCCTGCCCCGCCACCAGCACATGCACCTCGCCCAGTGTCGCCACGGCACGCAGCGTCTTGGCGACCGCGTCGGTGGCCAGTTGCCCGTTGTTCACATCGGCCAGAAGAAGAACCGCCATCACACCACCCCTGCTTCCTTGAGTTTCGCCACCAGTTCATCGACCGAACCGACCATGATCCCCGCCTTGCGCGTCGCGGGTTCGACCGTCCTGACCACGCTCAGGCGCGGGGTGATGTCCACGCCCAGATCGGCGGGGGTCTTTTCATCCAGCGGCTTTTTCTTGGCTTTCATGATATTGGGCAGGCTGGCATAGCGCGGTTCGTTCAGCCGCAGATCGACCGTGACCACGGCGGGCAGCACCACCTTGATATCCTGAAGCCCGCCATCGACCTCGCGCGTGACCGTGGCGCTGTCGCCCTCGACGGTCAAGGCCGAGGCAAAGGTCGCCTGCGACCAGCCCAGAAGCGCCGCGAGCATCTGCCCGGTGGCGTTCATGTCATTGTCGATCGCCTGCTTGCCACACAGGACCAGCCCCGGCTGTTCCTCGGCCACGATCGCGGCGAGGATCTTGGCCACGGCGAGCGGCTCGATATCCTGATGCACATCCTCGGTCGCCACGACCAGAATCGCCCGGTCCGCCCCCATCGCCAGCGCGGTGCGCAGCGTCTCTTGGGCCTGCCGCACGCCGACCGACACGGCGATGATCTCTTCCGCCTTGCCGGCCTCCTTGAGACGGATCGCCTCTTCGACGGCGATTTCGTCAAAGGGGTTCATCGACATCTTGACGTTGGCGAGATCGACACCGCTGCCATCCGCCTTGACGCGGACCTTGACGTTGTAGTCGATCACGCGCTTGACCGGAACCAGGACCTTCATCGGTGCGTTCTCCCTCGGGCGTGAAATGCTCTGCGAGGGTAGTTAGCGCGACAGCCCCAGTCGCAACAGTGCAAAATCGACACGGCCGCGGCCGGGGACGCCACGTTTTGACTTTCGGCCCGGTTTTCTGCGCCGCGCGCCGCGCTCAGCCCTTGCTGCCTTTGGTCGGG
>JAACUH010000057.1 GCA_009993005.1 Rhodobacterales bacterium | reverse complement strand
CGCCTGCAATGTTGGCGTGTTCTGGCCGCGCAAGGGGATCTACCGCAAGCCGGGGCTGGCGGTGGTCGAGTTCCTGCCGCGTATCCCTGCCGGTCTAAAGACTCCCAACTTCATGGCGCGGCTCGAAGCCGAGATCGAGGCGCGGTCTGATGCGTTGATGGCCGAGGCCGGGTTTCGCGGCCTGCCCCCGCGCTGACCTCATCCCCCGTTCTGACTTCATCCCCTTTCCTGGCGGCGCAGGATGTCGCGGGCGCGACGGGTCTGCGCATCGTCACGCAGCGCCGCCGCAGCCTGGCTGCGTCCGAATGCCTCGGCAAGGCCGGCGCGGGCGCGGGCCTGATCGGCGAGCGTCAGGGCAAGCTCGCGCTGGAGCGCCTCTGTCCGGCTGTTGACCCAGTCGTGAAACAGCACATCGACCCCAGCCCGCAGCGCCATGTCATCCCCCGCAAGCGCGGCAAAGGCCGCCCGCTTGCGGCTCTCGAGGTCGTCGATATGCCCGCGCAGCCGCGTCTCGTGCTGGCGCAGCCGCGCCATCCCCGCCTGGCGCGCGGCAAAGACGGCCTCGGCCAGCTGCGCCAGCGCCGCGAGGTCGGCCGGGCGACCGGTCATCGCGCCCGCGCCTTTTGCCGCATCGCCTCGGCAAAGCGGATCGCAGCGGCGACGGCGGCGTAATGGTCGCGCCCGATCTCCTCGCCGATCTCGACACCCGCATGCAGCGCCCGCGCGGTTGGCGGGTCGGAATGGATCGGGATCGCGTTTTCGACCGCGATTTCGCGGATCCGGGCGGCGATCTCGTCCACGCCCTTGGCGATGCAGACCGGTGCACGGCCGGACGCGCGGTCCCATTCCAGCGCGACCGCATAGTGGGTGGGGTTGACGATGATCACATCGGCACGCGGCACGTCCGACAACATCTGGTTCATCGCAATGTCGATCGCTCTTTGACGGCGCTGCTGTTTCATCGCGGGGTCGCCTTCGGACTGCTTCATCTCGTCCATCAGTTCCTTGCGCGACATCCGGTTCTTGCGCTGGTGCTCGCCGATCTGGAACACCATGTCGATCCCGCCCAGCGCGAAGGCCACCACCAGCACGAGGCCGAACAGACCGAGGCACAGGCGCAAGAGCTCGACCGTGACCATCGCGGGCGTCAGGTAGAGGCTGGCGATGATGCGCGGCATCTGGAACTGCAGGTAAATGCCGAGCACCGCCGAATAGATGATCAGCTTGACCAGGCTCTTGGCGAATTCGAACAGTCCCGTGCGACCGAATTTCTGCCCGAAATTGGAGATCACCGAGATGCGCGAGAGTTTCGGCTCCAGCTTGCTGGGCGCAAAGACAAAGCCGCGCTGTGCGATGATCGACAACAACGCCAGCCCGGCGGGCAGCGCAAACCAGGGGGCCAGCCTCGCGCCCAGTTGCAGCGCCATCCCCGCGAGTGCCGGATCCGGGCCGATGCCGGAAAAGATCTGGCCGGACAGCCCCGCCGCCTGCTCAAGCAGCGAGGCCAGCACGGTGCCCGCCCCGAGCAGCGAGGTGCCGCCGAGCGCTACCGCCGCCAGCAGGAAGCCACCATAGCCCGCCGCCGTGGTGAGGTCGGCCGAGCGGGCGAAATCGCCCTTCTGCCGCGCATCGTCGAGCTTTTTCTGCGAGGCTTCGTATTGCTTGTCGCTGTCGTCCTCCTCGCCGCTCATGGCAGGTCACCGAACGGGCTTTCGAGAAAGGCGAGCAGGCCATCGCCCCAGATGTCCAGCAGGATCGGCGCCGAGACCAGCAGCAAAAGCAGACCACCCGCCGTGATCGCCGGCGCCCCGACAAAGGCCACCATGAGCTGTGGCATGGCGCGGTTGATGACGCCGAGCGTGACGTTGTAGATCAGCGAGGCGATGACAAAGGGTGCGGCCAGGGTAAAGGCGAGCGAGAATGCGCGCGTGACCTCCTGCAGGCCGGCCTGTGCGACCAGCGCGGCACCGGGGAGGGTGCCGGGCGGGATCAGGGCATAGGTCTCGATCATGAAGGCGGCAAGACGCACATGCAGGCCCAGGATGGTGAGCAGCGCCAGCCCGGCAATTACCAGCAGGTGACCTATCGCAGGGGCCGGCTCAACACCGGCGCCGCCGCCAAAAAGCTGCGACAGCGAGGTGGACTGCGCCGCGATGGTGCCGGCCATCTGCAAAGCGAGCACAAAGAGCCGCAGCATGATGCCAAAGAACAGCCCGGCGAGCACCTCTGCCGCCACCAGCAACAACAGGCGCGCAGGCTCTGACGGGGGCGGCGCGAGCGTGGGGGCAACGGCCGGCAGCACGACCAGCGAAAACGCCAGCGCCAGCACCAGCCGCAGCCGCGCGGGGACCGATTGCTCGCCAAAGGCGGGGACGAGCGCCAGCATCGCGCCGATCCGCAGGAATACGACAAAACCGGCCCAGAGCGCCTCCTGGCCGATCGGCACCAGTGCTGCAAGCGTGTCGATCATGCGGCCACCAGCCCCACCAGCGCCGGGCGCGCGTTCACGCCGATCTCTTCGAAGGACAGCACCGGATTGGCGATCCCCTTGGCCATCAGCACCGTGCGCAGAAACCGGCGCCGGCGGGTCGATGTGACCAGCGCGGGATAGCTGCCGTTTTCGGCCGCGCGGCCGAGTTTATCGGAAATCGCGGTGGCGAGGCGGTTGAACTCTTCGGGCGGCAGGGCCACGTCGCCACCGCCGCGCTCGGCGTTGATCTGGTAGGTGGCAAAGGTATCCTCCCATTCCGGGGCAAGCTGCACGAGCGGGATGGTGCCATCGGGCCTGCGCAACTCGGCCACAAGCTGAAAACCCAGCCGCTGGCGCACATGTTCCGCAATCCCTTCGGCGGTGGTGTGGATCTGCCGCCCTTCGGCGACCGCCTCGAGGATGAGCGGCATGTTGCGGATCGACACCCGTTCGTCGAGCAGCAGGCGCAGCACGGACAAGAGCGCATCGACGGGAACCTTGTCCGGCATCAACTCGTCCAGCATCTTGCGGTTGGCCGTGGCGCGCGACTGGTCGCTGAGGTTGACCATTTCGTCGAGCAGCCGCCGCAGCGCCTTGAGCGTGAGCAGCCGGGCAAAGTTCCGCTTGATGATCTCGAGCAGGTGGGTGGCCATCACCTCTGCGGGCAGAACGGTGGTCAGACCGCCCAGCGCGGCAGCCTCCTGCCTGTCGGACCCGATCCAGCGGGCAGGCGCGCCATAGACGGGCTCCTTGACATCCTCGCCGCCGAGCGCGGGATCGACCGGCCCGGAGATGAGCGCAAGCACCCGCCCAGGGCGCAACACGTCGCGCGCCTGTTCGACCCCCTGCACGCGCACGACATAGGTGCCGGGCGGGAGCGCCGCATTGTCGGTGAGCCGGATCTCGGGCAGCAGCAGGCCATAGGTCGTGGCGACATGGCTGCGCATGTTGCCGATCCGCGCGTCCAGCCCTGTCCCCGCATCCAGAACCATCTCGACAAGGTCCGGTGAGAATTCGACATGGATATCGTCGAGGTCGAGCAGGTCGCCCAGCGAGGCCTTGGCGGCGGCAACCGGACGGGCCGCGGCCTCGGCATCGGCTGCGCGCGCCAGGCCGGCCGTGCGCTGTCCGAGCCAGGACGCGCCGCCGAGGATCGCGGCCCCCAGCATGAAGGGCCCAAAGGGAAGTCCGGGGACCAGCGCAAAGAGCCCCATCAGCAGCGCCACGGTGCCCAGCGCCGCGGGATAACGGCCAAGCTGCGCCACGATGGCGAGGTCGGCCGCGCCCTTGGCCCCGCCGCGCGCCAGCAAGAGCGCGGAGGCGATGGAGATGATGACGGCGGGGATCTGGCTCACCAGCCCGTCGCCCACGGTGAGGATGGCATAGGTCTCGAACGCCTGGCCCAGGGGCATCCCGTGCATGACCGTGCCGATGATGAGGCCCACGACGAGGTTGAGCGCGGTGATGAGCAGCCCCGCGACCGCATCCCCCTTGACGAATTTCGACGCGCCGTCGAGCGAGCCGAAGAACGTCGTCTCGGCCTGTTCCAGCTCGCGCCGCGCCTTGGCCTCGGCATGGTCGATGGCGCCCGCCGACATGTCGGCGTCGATGGCAAGCTGCTTGCCCGGCATCGCGTCGAGCGCAAAACGCGCGCCGACCTCGGCCATCCGGGTCGCGCCCTTGTTGATCACGATGAAATTGACGATCAGCAGCACGCCAAAGACGACGAGGCCCAGCAGCACCGAGCCGCCCATCACGAACATCGCAAAACCCTCGATCACCTCGCCGGCGGCGCCGGTGCCGGTATGCCCCTCGCCGATGATCAGCTTGGTGGACGAAACGTTGAGCGACAGCCGCAGCATCAGCGAGGCGAGCAGCACGGTCGGAAAGGCCGAAAAGTCGAGCGGGCGTTCGATGAAGAGCGTGACAGTGAACATCAGGATCGCCAGCGCGAAAGAGGCGGCAAGCCCGAGGTCGAGCACCCAGGACGGCATCGGCAGGATCATCATCACGATGATCGCCATGAGCGCGAGCGCGAGCAGGACGGTGGGCTGGAACACGGCGCGCAGGGTCATCATCGGCATCGGTCAGCCTCCTGTGGTCAGCGGCACGAGCGAACCCAGCGCGCGGGCGCCATCGCGCGGTTGCAGCAAGGGAAAGGTGTTGGTCCGGGGCAGGAGGGCCGCTTGTCCGCGCGCGTCGCTGCGGGCAACCTGGACAGGCGCCGCGTCGGCCACGGGATAGCTGCCATTGTCAGCCCCGGCGGAAATGGCCGCGCTGCGCAGGCTGTCGAACCGGGCGCGGTAGCGTGTCGCATATTCCTCGGTCCGGGAATGGAAGGCCCCGGCCGCCTTTGACCAGTCGCCGGTTTCGCCGTGCAGGCGCAGCAGGAACTGCGCGGCATAGGTGGCATTGGCGAGCGGGTCGAACATCTGGTCGATCGTGGTGAAGTTCTCACCATGCCAGCGGTAGTTGATCTGGAAACAGCCCACGTCAAAGCTGCGGGCGCCGCGCGCGTATTGCGCATTGGCATAGGCCAACGCCTCTTCGCGGGTGTCGAACCAGTGGCCCTCACCCTCCATGTTGACGGTCCAGGGCCAGGGCCGGGTCTGGCCGCCCTCGGTCCGGCCGGTTTCGGTCTGGGTGATGGCGATCAGGACGGAGAGCGGCACGCCGCTGAGCCGGGCGGCATCCTGGGCCACGGCGATACAGAGATCCGAAGGGTCGGCAGACAGCGGGCCGGCAAGCGCTGCGGCGAGGACCAGCCAGAGTGGCCTGCGCATGTCAGACATCCTGACGCAGGATGTCGATGATCAGCACGTCCGAGACATCGGGCCCGACAATGTCGCGCGCCACGACCCGCAGCGCGGCGCGCAGGTTGCGCATGTTGGTGGCATTGGTAAAGGCACCCTCGAAGCCGCCGTTGTTGGCGTGGTCGAAAAGGGTCTGCAGGAACACATCGCGCAGCTTTGGCTCTGCGGCAAAGACCTTGTCCGTGGTGCCGGCGGCAACTTCGACACTGATCGACAGCACGACCATCGCGGCAACACGGCCGTTTTCGACCACCGGCACGACGAACTGGTTGTTCATGAGGGCATATTCCCGCGCGGCGGCATCGCCGGCCGGCGCATCATGACCCGTCTCGGCGGTGGACGGTGCGTGGTCGGCGGCCGGCACATCGCCGCAGGGGGCCGCGGCGATGTCGGCCATTGCGGCCTCTTCGGGAGGCGGCAGCAGGAACTTCGCCGCACCGACACCCCCACCGATACCGAGCAGGAGCAGGATCACAGGAATGAGCATACGCATGGCGGACCCTTTCGGAACGGCGCGTCAGAATGGCAGGAGGATTTCGGCGGCCTGCTGGCCATAGCGGGGCTGTTGCATGTCGCTGATCTGGCCGCGCCCACCGTAGGAAATGCGGGCCGAGGCGATCTTGTCATAGGTGATCTCGTTCTGGCGGGTGATGTCGGCGGGGCGCACGTAGCCGCTGACGATCAGCTCGCGCAATTCGAAGTTCACGCGCACCTCCTGGCTGCCCTCGATCGAGAGCACGCCGTTGGGCAGCACGTCGATGATCGTGGCCGCCACCCGCAGCGTGAGCTTTTCGGACCGCCGGACCGATCCATCGCCGGCCGCCACGCTGGAGGAATTGAGCTGCACCGCGGTATTCATGCTCGCGCCGTCGGGCAGCACCTCGTTGATGCGCTGCGGGATGCCCAGAAGCTGCGGCACCGCCATCTGCTGCGAGGCGGACCGCGAGCGGTCAGACGAATTCGAGATCTGCGCGCTGTCGTTGATCTCGATCACCACGGTGAGGATGTCGCCGCGCTGCACCGCGCGCCGGTCACCCAGAAGCGAGCCGCGCTCGCCGGTCCAGAGCGAGGCGGTCGTGGGCAGCAGCGGCGCAGAGTCGATCGCCTGCGGCAGGCCGTAGGTCACCATCGCGGTGCGCTCGACCCCGGAAATGGGCGGTGTGAATTCAGGTGCGCGGCCGATGTCGGACATGCGGCCACAGGCCGAGAGCAGCACCAGGATGGCAAGCAAGGCGGTCAGTCTGGTCATGGGATATCCTCAGGGAGAG
The DNA here is from genome assembly GCA_009993005.1 of Rhodobacterales bacterium. Classification (GTDB taxonomy): domain Bacteria; phylum Pseudomonadota; class Alphaproteobacteria; order Rhodobacterales; family Rhodobacteraceae; genus JAACUH01. The sequence continues at coordinate 85,517 of JAACUH010000057.1, read as the reverse complement.
ACATAGCCGGCGCCATCCGCGCCGATGCGGGCGGTGACGGTGTTGCGGGAGGCGAGGTTCATCACGCGGATCAGGTCGCCGGGCCCGGCCCGGTCGAGCGCGCGGCCCTCGGTCGAGATCATCAGCCCGTCGCGCTGGAACACCAGCGTGATGATCTGGTTGCGCGAGATGGTCGCCGGAAAGCCGACATCGGCGGGCCGCACCGGGCGGTTGCCATAAAGCGCCACGCGCGCCTCCATCCCGATGATGAGCTGCGGGTCGTCGATGCCGCCGGGCACGTCCATTGCGCGCAACGCGACATCGTCCGGGCCGATGATGCTCTGCGCCGGGATCGTGCGGACAGCCACCACCACATCGGCAAAGGCCGGAGCGGCGAGCAGGAGAAGGAGGGCGGCGGCACGGATCATCTGATCTGCACCATCGCGCCCAGCATCTGGTCGGCGGCGCTGATCACCTTGGAGTTGAGCTCATATCCCCGCTGCGCCTCGATCAGGTCGGTAACCTCGCGCACCGGATCGACGGAGCTGTCCTCGAGATAGCCCTGCCGCAGCATGCCGAGCCCGTCCTGCCCCGGCGTGGCGATGACCGAGGGGCCAGAGGCCGCGGTCTCGACAAACAGGTTGGACCCGATCGCCTCGAGCCCCTTGGGGTTGGAGAAGCCCGAAAGGGTGAACTGGCCCAGGAACTCCGCATCGACGCGGTCGTTGAAATAGGCATAGACCTCACCCTCGGCATTGATCGACACGGAACGCGCGTCGCGCGGGATGGTGATGTCGGGTGCCACCGGATAGCCGTCGGCGGTCACGATCAGCCCGTCGCCGGTGAGTTTCAGCCCGCCGTCGCGCGTATAGGCGGGGCGGCCGTCGGGCAGCGTCACCTCGAGGTAGCCCTGCCCCTCGATCGCCACATCAAGGTCGCCACCGGTGGCCGCCAGCGCCCCTTGTGCCAGCATCATCGAGACCGAGCTGGCGCGCACACCGAGGCCGAGCTGCACACCGGTGGGCAGAACGGTGCCGTCGGAGGCGTTGATGGTGCCGGGACGCGCCATCTGCTGATAGTGAAGATCGGCGAACTCGGCGCGCCGCGCGTTGTAGCCGGTGGTGTTCATGTTGGCGAGGTTGTTCGAGATGACCTCGACCCGCATCTGCTGCGCGGTCATGCCGGCAGCCGCAATCTGAAGGGCACGCATTCTGCCTGTTCTCCTGTTATGATGGACCTTTCGGCCCGCTGGTCTGTTCGGCCTCGGGGCCCGGTGGTGAGCGGCCTAGCGCCCCACCGCGGCGATCACGCTGCGGATCCGCTCGTCCTCCTTGTCCATGAAGCTCTGGCCCAGCTCGTAGGCGCGCTGCACCTCGATCATGCGTGCGATCTGCAGCACGGGATCGACATTCGACCCTTCGAGAAAGCCCTGGACGATGCGCCCGCCTTCGGCCGGGCCAAAGCCCGCGTCGGCGCGAAAACGCACGCCATCCTCGCGGATCATGGCGCCGGGGTCGGTGGGCGTCACCAGACCGACCTGACCGATCGGCGCGCCATCTGCGGAAATGGTGCCATCGGGCGCGATGCCGATATTGCCCACGCCCTGCGGCACAAACACCGGCGCGCCGCCGGCATCCAGAACGCGGTAGCCGTCAGGCGTGACCAGATCGCCATCGGCATTGGGGGTGAAACTGCCGGCACGCGTGAGCCGCTGGCCCTGCGGCGTCTCGATCAGAAAGAACCCGTCGCCCTCGATGGCGAGGTCGAAGGGGCCGCCGGTCTGCGCCAGCGTGCCCTGGGTCATCACCGTGTCGCGCACGTTAGCGGTCGCCATCGACAGCGACGGCGTGCCGGGGCCCAGCGCGCTCACATATTCCGAAAATATCAGCCCCTCGGCGCGAAAACCCGTGGTCGAGGCATTGGCGATATTGTTGGCAACATTGCGCATTTCGCGCATCAGGCCCGACTGGCGGGTAAGGGTCGTATAGGTTGCGTTATCCATGGTTCAGACCCCCGCGATGATCGGCACGAGCGTGTCGCGGAAATAGGAGACCAGCGTTTCGGTCATGAAGCCCATCGTCATCCAGAACACGAGCAGGATCGCCGACAGCTTTGGCACAAAGGTCAGGGTCATCTCCTGGATCGAGGTCAGCGCCTGAAAGAGGCCGATGACGAGACCCGCGAAAAGCGCGACAGTCAGGATCGGCGCCGCGGTGATGGCGGCGATCCAGAGGCCCTGGCGCAAGGTGTCGTAGAACAGCGATTCGGACATCTTCTACACCGGCATCCGCAGGATTTCCTGGTAGGCCTCGACCACCTTGTTGCGGATCGTGACCGCCGTCTCGACGGCAAGTTCGGTCTGCGCGAGCGCCTGAACGAGCGCGTGGGGGTCGGCGCCGGCGGTCATCGCCGCCAAGGCCGTCTGCTCACCCTGTTGCAGGGTCGCGGCAAAATCGAGCGCCGCGTTGACAAAGGCAGAGCCGCCGCCAGCGCCGGGCTGGGGTGCGGTCGCGAGTTTGGACGCGGCATAGCGGTCGGCGACGATCGAGGTCAGTGCTTCCATGGGTGGGGCTCCTTATTTGCGCAGCAGATCCATCAGGGCATTGGACATCTGCCGGATCTGATCGAACATCTTGAGGTTGGCCTCGTAGCTGCGCTGCGCCTCGCGGGCGTCGGCGATTTCAACGAGGAGGTTCACGTTGGACCCGTCGTAATGGCCCGTGGCATCGGCCAGCGGATGGGCGGGGTCGTAGATCTTTTGCAACGCTGTGCGGTCGAGCCGGACACGCCCGGCCTCGACCTCGCCAGAGCGGTCGCCACCATCCACCACCGCGCGGAACGTCACCGTCTTGCGGTGGTAGCCGGGAGTGTCGGTGTTGGCGATATTCTCGGACACGTGGCGCAGGCGGGTCGCCTGGGCGCGCATACCGCTGGCGGCGACATTGAGGGCATCGGAAAAATCAGGCATGATCTAGCGTCCCAGCGATGTGCGGATGACACCCAGCGCATGGCGGTAGATCGCCAGCGCACGGGAATGTTCGCGCTGCACCTCGACCGCGTGCAGCATCTCGATTTCGAGCGAGACCGAGTTGCCATTGGGCGAGCGTTCGGCATCAGACAGGTGGGCGCGCGCCGCGCTGGCCATCGGCGCGCTGTGCACATGGCCCGGGCGCGTGGTGCGCAAGGCCATGACCGGATGATCGCGATAGGTTTCGGCAAAGGCGCCGATTTCGCGGGCGCGGTAGCCCGGCGTATCGGCATTCGCGATATTCTCGGCAACAACGGCCTGACGGGCGCCTGCGTGGCGCGCCATGGCATCTGCTGTCCGGAACAAGTCTAGGTTCTGGTACATCGGGGCTTCTCCCTCGATTGGCTTCAATCAAGCCTTAACCCTGATTCCTTAAGAAGGGGTTGTCGGCAGAAGGCCGTCGCACAAAAGAGGAACATGCGATGACGGCACAGGTGATGGCGCGGGTGACGACGGCTCTGCGCCGGACGCAGATGCGGTATCGGCAGGGGCGGGTTGTCGGCGCCTCGGGCAACCGGATCACGGTCGCGGGCCTGTCCAGCCTCGCCCGTCTGGGGGATCAGGTGCTGGTCCTGCACCATGGCGGTCATCTGGGCGCCGAGGTCGTGCTGGCCGAAGGGGATCTGGTGCATCTGCTGCCCGAGGGGCCGGCCGATGGCGTCCTGCTGGGCGATCCCGCGCGGCTGATGCCGCCGCTGGTCTTTGCGCCGCATGACGACTGGATCGGGCGGGTGATCGACCCGGACGGGCGGCCGCTTGACGGGGCGCCGCTGCTGCCCGGACTTGTGCCGCGCCGGTTGCGCGCGGCCCCCCCTGCCCCGCATGACCGCCGCGCCATGGGCGCGCGGGTCGAGACCGGGTTTGCCCTGTTCAACACGCTCCTCCCGCTCGCGCGGGGGCAGCGGATCGGGCTTTTTGCGGGCTCTGGCGTGGGCAAATCCACGCTGCTCGCCGACCTTGCCCGGCAGGTCGAAGCCGATGTGATCGTGATCGGGCTGGTGGGCGAGCGGGGACGCGAGCTGCGCCATTTTGTGGAAGAGGTGCTGGGCCCCGACGGCATGGCGCGGTCGGTCGTCGTGGCGGCCACATCGGACCGTGCACCGCAAGTGCGGCGCAAATGCGCGCTGGCCGCAACGGCCGTGGCCGAACATTTCCGCGATGCAGGGCGGCAGGTGCTGCTGCTGCTCGATTCGGTCACGCGCTTTGCCGAGGCGCATCGCGAGATCGCCATCGCTGCGGGAGAGCCCTCGTCGCTTCGCGGCTATCCGGCCTCGACCGGGCCGGCCATCGCGGGGCTGTGCGAACGCGCGGGACCGGGCAGCGGGGAGGCGGGCGACATCACGGCGATCTATTCGGTGCTCGTCGCCGGGTCGGATATGGACGAACCCGTGGCTGACATGCTGCGCGGGGTGCTCGACGGGCATGTGGTGCTGGACCGTGCCATCGCAGAACGCGGGCAGTTTCCAGCGGTGGACCTGCTGCGGTCGGTGTCACGCTCGCTGCCCGATGTGGCGAGTGTGCAGGAAAACGCGCTGATCGGCGAGGCGCGCAGCCATCTGGGCACCTTTGACCGGGCCGCGCTGATGATCCGCTCTGGCCTTTACACGCCGGGCAGCGACGCAGCGATCGACGCGGCCATCGCCTGCCAGCCGGCGCTCGAGCGGTTCCTCACCCTGCGCGAGCCGCGCGGCACACCGGCGAGTTTCGCGGCCCTGCGACAGGCGCTGGCCAAGGCGAACCCGCGCCAGCGACAGGCGGAATAGCGGCTAAAGCGCGGCGGCGACCCGCGTGCCCTGGTCGATGGCGCGTTTCGCGTCAAGCTCGGCCGCGACATCGGCGCCGCCGATCACATACACCGCGCGCCCCCGCGCGATGAGCGCATCGGCGAGCCTGCGTGCGGGCACCTGGCCCGCGCAGAGCACGATGGTATCGGCGGCAATCAGGCGCGGGTTTTCGTGGCCCTCGCCAAAGCTCACATGCAGGCCATCGGCGTCGATGCGGTCGTAATTCACGCCGCCGATCATCTCGACCCCCTTCATCTGCAACGCGGCGCGGTGGATCCAGCCGGTGGTCTTGCCCAGCCTGCGGCCCAGTTTCTCGGCCTTGCGCTGCAAGAGCGTCACCTGCCGCAGTGGGGCCGCGGGCTGCGGGCCGGCGGGCGCGAGGCCGCCACGCGCCTCATCAGGGTCGGCCACGCCCCATTCGGCGAGCCAGTCGTGCAGGCTCTCGGTCGGGCTCTCGCCGGTCACAAGGTATTCGGCCACGTCAAAGCCGATCCCCCCCGCGCCGATCACCGCCACGCGCGGGCCGACCGGCGCGCCGCGCAGCACGTCGATGTAGCTGCGCACATGGGGCAGGTCCTGGCCGGGGATCGCGGGGTCGCGCGGCAACACGCCAGTGGCGATGATGACCGTGTCATGGCTGGCGAGGTCATCCTCCCCCACCGCGACACCCAGCCTCAAGGTGATGCCCGCCGCCGCAACCATGGTGGCAAAATAGGCCGTGAGACCGTGAAACTCTTCCTTGCCCGGCACCTGTTTGGCGAGGTTGAGCTGCCCACCGACCTCGGCCGCCTTGTCGTAGAGCGTCACGCGATGGCCGCGCGCGGCGGCTGTCAGCGCGGCAGCAAGCCCGGCAGGCCCGGCGCCGACGACACCCACCGAAAGCGGCGTGGCGGCAGGCGCGATGACAAGCTCGGTCTCGTGGCAGGCGCGCGGGTTGACGAGGCAGGAGGTGAGCTTGCCGCTGAAGGTATGATCCAGACAGGCCTGGTTGCAGGCGATGCATGGCGCGATCTGGGCGGCACGGCCGGTCCGCGCCTTGGCCACGAACTGCGCATCGGCGAGAAAGGGGCGCGCCATGCTTACCATGTCGGCACAGCCCTCGGCCAGCACGGCCTCGGCCACTTCGGGGGTGTTGATGCGGTTTGACGTGATGATCGGGATCGTGACCTCGCCCATCAGCTTTTTCGTGACCCATGCAAAGGCGCGGCGCGGCACCGAGGTCGCGATGGTCGGCACCCGCGCCTCGTGCCAGCCGATGCCGGTGTTGAGGATGCTGGCCCCCGCCCCCTCGATCGCGCGGGCAAGCTCGACCACCTCGGGCCAGCTCGACCCGTCGGGGATCAGGTCGATCAGGCTGATGCGGTAAATGATGATAAAGTCAGGCCCGACCGCCGCGCGCACCCGGCGCACGACCTCGACCGGCAGGCGCATCCGGTTGGCATAGCTGCCGCCCCAATCGTCCTCGCGGCGGTTGGTATGGGTGACGAGGAACTGGTTGAGGAAATACCCCTCCGACCCCATCACCTCGACCCCGTCATAGCCGGCCTCGCGGGCGCGGGCGGCGGCGGTGACGATGTCGGCGATCTGCTTCTCGATCCCCTGGGCATCCAGCGCGCGGGGGGCAAAGGGGCTGATCGGCGATTTCAGCGCGCTGGGCGCGACGCATTCGGGGCTGTAGGCATAGCGGCCCGCATGCAGGATCTGCATCGCGATGCGCCCGCCGGCATCATGTACGCGGCCGGTGACGATGCGGTGATTGGCGATGTCGCGGTCCGTGAACAGCCCCGCCGCACCGGCAAAGACGCCGCCCTCGCGGTTGGGCGCCATGCCGCCCGTGACCATCAGTGCGACCTCGCCCGCCGCGCGTTCGGCGTAAAAGGTGGCCACGCGGTTCCAATCGCCGGTCTCCTCGAGCCCGGTGTGCATCGACCCCATCAGCACCCGGTTGGGCAGGGTCACATGGCCCAGGTCGAGCGGCGCGAGAAGATGCGGAAATTCGGTCATGATGGTCCCCCTCTTGGCGACAATCTGCGCCAGATCGCTGGGCCGGTCACGCCCGACGCCGCGTCAGACGCCGCGTCAGACAGCGGTCTCGACGCAATGGCGGCGAAAGGCGCGCTTGAGCATGTCCAACTCGGCGCGCAGGAGGTCGATTTCGGCGCGCAGATCCTCGGCCAGCGCCTCGCCCGCGATGATCGTGAAACTGTCGAGTTGCGCGCCCGTCGCGGCATCGGTGATGACAAAGGTCTGCACGCCGTCCGCGATCGCCTCGAGCGGGACGGGCACACGCAGCAGCCATTGACCGGCCTCTTCGGTCTGCGTCACCTCGACCCCGGCAAGCGCGCGACCCAGATGCGTGACCGCAATCTCGGGGCGGGCGCCGTCAGGGGCGCTCAGCACGGCCTCCCACTGGCCCGCGAGCAGCCTTGTGCGTGTCAGGGTCATGTCAGGCATCGGTAGCGTCCCCGGTCAGAGTTCGGCGCGCGGATAGCGGGCAAAGGTCACGTCGCGCAGCGTGATCTGGTTCATCTCGGGCCCCTCAAAGATCAGATCGACCCACATCCTGTCCACCCGCTTTTCATTGAGCTTGGTATAGGCGAGGTCAAACTCGACAAACACCTCGGCCTCGTGCAGCGGCATCTCGCGCACGATCTGTTCGGTGTTGGGGCCATGCTTGATGTTGAGTCGGGCAAAAATCTCCAGCGGCTTTTCCAGATCGACCGTGAGGCCCAGCCGCATCAGGTGGCGCCGCTTGAGCCCGGCGCAGGCCGCCTCGGGCATGTCCACCACAAGGCTGAGGAACGATCCGTCAAAACGGAACACATCCATTCGCAGCGCAAAGGGCGAAAGATCATCCTCGCGGACATTGCGAAGCTGGCGCCAGGTCAGTTCCGAAATCCGGCAATCATGAAAGATCGTGACCTCATCGCCGATCGTCGTCTTGCTGGCCACGCCGGACAGGCCCTTTTGTGTCAGCGGGCCACGCCAGAGCTGCGGGCGCCACGACCAGTCGGTGCCGGCCGGACGGGGAAAGGCGCTCGACCCGATCCGGGGCAGCGCGAGGCGGCTTTCGGCGACAAAGGTCACTTCGTCGATCACTTGCCGCATCTGGCGCGCGCGGTTGCGCAGGCTGCGCAGGGTTGACAGCTCTTCCTTGGGGGCGGCCTGCGCGGCGGCACGCCAGCGCCGCAGGGCGCCCTGATGCAAAAGCCCCTCGATCAATCGGAAACCACGTCGTGCCATCGTTCAACTTTCAACCCGCAGACGGGATCGGGGCACGCGGTGCCCAGAGCGTATCGTCGAAACAATACCTGCCAAATTGTTTCGCAAAAGGAAACAACCTCGGCCGAACTTATCCCGCCGCGGATGCGATAGGCGCGGGATTGGCCGAGCGCACCGCGCGGATCGCCTGTTCCAGCAGGCGCAACCCGCGGTCTGGCGACATGGGCGCACGGGCAAGGCCGCGCACGCCGATGGTGGTCAGATGGCCATTGACGTCGAGAAACGCGCGCCATTCGGCCTGCTCGAGCCCCGCGACCACAGCCGGGGCGCGGTCGCGAAAGCGCACGATCACAACGCCGGTCGCGGCCTCGACCTGTTCGACCTGCACCGTATCGGCCCGCCCCGCCGCGCTGAGAAGTTGCGCACCGGCCGCGCCGCGCAGCAATTGCGCCAGCGACGCCTCGGCGCCGGCGACCGTCGCGCTGCCCGCCGGGCCGACCTGCATCGTCACGAGCCCCTCGGTCTGCGGCATCACCGTGGAGGGCGAGATCAGCGCGCAGCCCGCCATGACGGCAAAGCCCGATCCCGGGCGACTGGCCCGCTGATCGACACAATAGCCGTCCGGCCCCCGGGCCGTGACCGCCCCATCCAGCAGCGGCATGGCAGATGGCGCGACATCGCCATCGCAACCGGCCAGCAAGGCCAGTGCCGCGACGAGGCCGATGCGACGCACGCTAGCGGCCCCCATGCAACTGGCGCCCGCCCGCCTGGGGCCCGGCGATCCCGGTCTTGCCGATGCTCATGGCGGCCCCTCTCTGCCCCTATCAACCCCGCCAGGGATAGGTCGCCCGCCGTTCTGGGGCAAGCCGCACTTGCAAGCATGGGTGCCCCCGGCTCTGCCCCGGATCGCCCGTCATGGCCCTTCATGGCCTGTCATGGCCTGTCATGGCCTGTCATGGCCTGTCTGATTGCATTTCCACGGACTGGCGCTTAAATCCAGCTCAGCCATATCAGGGAACACGACGATGAACTGGATCTCGAACTACGTCCGTCCGACGATCAACTCGCTGTTCTCTCGCCGCGAGGTGCCCGAGAACCTGTGGACCAAATGCGAGGAATGCGGCACGATGCTGTTTCACCGCGAACTCTCGGACAACCTCAAGGTCTGCACCAACTGCGGCCATCACATGCCGATCACGCCGCGGGCACGCTTTGCCGCGCTGTTCGATGGCGGCGTGTTCACCGAGGTGAAGGTGCCCGAACCCATCGCCGACCCGTTGCAGTTCCGCGACCAGAAGAAATACGTGGACCGCATCCGCGACGCCCGCAAGGCGAGCGGTGAGAAAGAGGCGATGCTGGTGGCCGAGGGCGAGATGGGGCGCACGCCCATCGTTGCGGCCGCGCAGGACTTCAGCTTCATGGCGGGGTCGATGGGCATGTATGTCGGTAACGCCATCATCGTGGCGGCCGAACGCGCGATCAAGCTCAAGCGGCCGCTGGTTCTGTTCTCTGCCGCTGGTGGCGCGCGGATGCAGGAAGGGATCCTGTCGCTGATGCAGATGCCGCGCACCACGGTGGCGGTCGAAATGCTCAAGGAGGCCGGGCTGCCCTATATCGTGGTGCTGACGCATCCGACGACCGGCGGCGTGACGGCCTCTTATGCGATGCTGGGCGATGTGCAGATCGCCGAACCCGGCGCGCTGATCTGCTTTGCAGGCCCTCGCGTGATCGAACAGACGATCCGCGAAAAGCTGCCCGAAGGGTTCCAGCGGGCCGAATACCTGCTCGACCACGGGATGCTTGACCGCGTGACGCCGCGCACGAAACTCAAGGACGAGCTTGTGGCGATCCTGCGGATGCTTACCGGTGCCACCGCCCCGGTCAAGGGCGAGCTGCCCGCCCCCGAAGCCTCTGACCCAGCCGCTTCTGGTCCAGCCGCATCCGGTCCAGCCGACTCCGGTCCAGCCGCCTCTGGCCCAGCCGCTTCTGGCCCAGCCGCCTCTGCCACATCCGCCGAGCCGCAGCCCGCCCCATGACCGCGCCCACATCCGACGCCATCCTCGCCCGGATGATGTCACTTCACCCCAAGGTCATCGACCTGACGCTCGACCGCGTCTGGCGGCTGCTTCATGCGCTGGGCGATCCGCAGGACCGGCTCCCCCCGGTGATCCATATCGCGGGAACAAATGGCAAGGGCAGCACGCAGGCGATGATGCGCGCCGGACTCGAGGCTGCTGGCGACGTCGTGCATGCCTATACCTCGCCGCATCTGGCGCGGTTTCACGAACGCATCCGCCTGGCGGGCGAGATCATCTCGGAGGAGGCGCTCACCGCGCTGCTCGACCGCTGCGTCGTGGCCAACGGGCCCGACCCGATCACATTTTTCGAGATCACGACCTGCGCGGCCTTCGCCGCCTTTGCCGACACCCCGGCAAACTGGACCTTGCTCGAGGTCGGCCTGGGCGGCAGGCTTGACGCGACCAATGTCATCGCCGCACCGCGCCTGACCGTGATCACACCCGTGGACCTCGACCACCAGTCCTATCTGGGCGACACGCTGACCGAAATCGCAGGTGAAAAGGCCGGGATCATCAAGCGTGGCGTTCCCTGCATCGTGGGCCCGCAGCATGACGCGGGGCTTGCCGTGATCGAACGCCGGGCAGCGCGCCTTGGCGCACCGCTGCTGGTGCATGGCCAGCACTGGCATGTGGGGGTGGAACGCGGACGGCTGATCTACCAGGACGACCACGGATTGCTGGACCTGCCGCTGCCGGTGCTGCGCGGACCACATCAGGTGACCAATGCCGGCGTCGCCATCGCGGCCCTGCGCGCGCTGGGCATGGAGGGCGCCGCCTGCGAGGCCGCCGTGACCGGTGCAGTCTGGCCCGCCCGGATGCAACGGCTCGACAGCGGCGCGCTGGCCGACCTCGCCCGCCCGGCCGAACTGTGGCTTGACGGAGGCCACAACCCCGCGGCCGGCGTGGCGCTGGCCCAGACTCTGGCCCAGGCACTGCGCGAAATGCCAGGGCGGCCGTTCCACCTGATCTGCGGAATGCTCAACACCAAGGATATCGGCGGCTACCTGCGCCCGCTCGCCGGAGTGGCCGAAACGCTCACCGCCATCGCGATCCCCGGCGAGGCGAATTCTATCCCCGCCAATGATACCGCAGCGGCGGCAATCGCGGCAGGCTTTACCGGCGTGACGACTACCTCTAACGTGCAAGCGGCCATCTCGGCGATCCGCGACCGGACCCCGCAAGCTCGGATCCTGATCTGCGGGTCGCTGTACCTCGCCGGCCATGTCCTGAGGGAAAACACATGAAACAGATCCTTCTCGCCACCGCACTCACCCTTGCCGCGCCCCAGGCCGATGCCGCGCTGGTCCATCTCTGCTGGGTCGGCGGCAATGGCTACACGATGACGGGCACGATGGAGTTTCCCGACGCGCTGCTTGCCGGCCCCATGGTGACCGAGGCCGACGTGACCCGGTTCAAGATCTCGGGCTACCACGACGGGCAACTCATCGGCACCTGGGACCTCGCCCAGCGCACGGCGGCGACTAGCTGGTATCTGCGCTATATCCCCGCCACGATGACCTTTCCGACCGACGCCCAGATCGCGGGCCCGATCGACCAGGCCTGGAACGCCGACGGCACAGCAACAGACTGCGGCAACCCCGGTTTCGGTTTCAACGCGGGCAATTATGCGCAGGATTTCTGCCTTGACGGCGCCTGGATCGAAAGCTCGGGCGTGCCGCCTTCAACCCCGTTCAAGGCGCAGACCGAAGCTCCCTACAGCGCCGACTGCACAGGCCCGCGCCTGATGAGCAAACGCGCCAGGGACTGATCCCTGGCTTCTCTGTGCCTCAAATACTCCCGCCGGAGGCCAGGATTTTTCGTACGAAAAATCCTCCAAGAATTTTCGTACGAAAATTCTTTCCCCGCCCTCACCCCTGCGCCGCGCGGACCGAGGCCTCGATGACGTCGAGCGCCTCGGCAAACACCTCGTCGGGGATCGTGATCGGCGCGAGAAAGCGGATCACGTTGCCATAGACACCGCAGGTCAGCAGGATCAGCCCCCGCTCCAGCGCCGCCTCACGCACGCGCGTGGTAAAGGCCGCATCGGGCGCAGAGCCGTCCGGCAGGTTGAACTCCACCGCCACCATGAAACCCGGCCCGCGGATGTCGGCGATCTGCGGCACCTCGGCGCGCAGACTTTCCAGCCGCTGGCGCAGCCGCGAACCCAGCATGTTGGCGCGCGCGCAGAGCCCCTCCTCCTCGATCACGTCGAGCACGGCATTGGCGGCCGCGATCCCCAGCGGATTGCCGCCATAGGTGCCGCCCAGCCCGCCGGGTCCGGCCGCGTCCATGATGCTCGCGCGGCCTGTCAGCGCGGCGAGCGGCAGGCCACCGGCCAGCCCCTTGGCCATCGTGGTGATGTCGGCCGCCACATCATAATGCTCCATCGCAAACAGCTTGCCCGTGCGGGCAAAGCCGGTCTGCACCTCATCGGCGATCATCACGATGCCATGATCGTCACAGAGCTTGCGGATGGCGCGCATCAATTCGGCCGGCGCGGGGTAGAAACCACCCTCGCCCTGCACCGGCTCGAGGATGATCGCGGCCACGCGCGCGGGGTCGAGGTCGGCCTTGAACAACTGCCCGATCGCCGCCATCGCCTGTTCGGTCGTGCTGCCATGCAGCGCGATGGGAAAGGGCACGTGGTAGATGTCAGGCATCATCGTGCCGAAACCCGCCTTGTAGGGCTGCACCTTGCCGGTCAGCGACATCCCCATGAAGGTCCGCCCGTGAAATGCGCCGCCAAAGGCGATGACGGCCTGCCGCCCGGTCGCATAGCGCGCCACCTTGACCGCGTTCTCGACCGCCTCGGCGCCGGTGGTTACAAACACCGTCCGCTTTTCAAAATCGCCCGGCACCAGCGCGTTGAGCCGCTCGCCCAGCCGGATATAGGGCTCGTAGGGCAGCACCTGATGGCAGGTATGGGTAAAACGGTGCAACTGCGCCTCGACCGCCGCCATGACACGCGGGTGGCAATGGCCGGTGTTCACCACTGCGATGCCTGCGGCAAAGTCGATATAGCGGCGCCCCTCGACATCCCAGACCTCGGCATTCAGCGCGCGGTCAACATAGACCTGCGTCTGCATCCCCACGCCCCGTGCGATGGCGGTCTTTCGGCGTTCTGCGATCTCGGCGTTGCGCATGATTTTGTGTCCCGGCTGCGTTTGGTCCCACCGCCCGAAGGCGGCCACTCGCTTCATTTCATATCGAAGGCTTCGTCGCGGCGAAAGACGTGGCAAACGGCGCCTGCCCGTGGACAGAAAATATGCCGGCCTGGCGGCTATCCAAGATTGACGCATAACGGATCAACCTACTAGATGTGGAACTTAACACTAGATGTCGTGGCCTGCCGCCATGGCGCTGCCTATTGTGTTGGCGTATTCTTGGGGGGAACGGTCATGTTGCGTGACGTGGTTGCGGCTGTGCTGCTTTGTTTGTCCTTTGCTGCTTCCGCAGCTCATGCGCAAGAGGTCCGGCTGACCGAGGACCGGGCCGAGGCCGTCATCACGATCAATGGCCAGCAGATCACCATCGGGCGAATCCAGGATCAGGCCAATCAGATCACGGGCGAATTTGCCCGCACGTCCCGCCCCTGCCCGCCGTTTTGCATCCATCCGATGTCGGCCGGTGAAGGCGTGGCGACGCTGGGCGAACTCGAGGTGATCGCGTTTCTCGAAACCAAAGTCGCGACGGGCGAGGGTATCCTGATCGACAGCCGCCTGCCCGTGTTCTTTCAGGCGGGCACGATCCCGGGGGCTGTCAATGTGCCCTTTTCCATTCTCGAGGCCGAAAACCCCTATCGCAATGACATCATGCGCGCGCTTGGCGCGACAGGGACACCGGATGCCTTTGACTTTTCGGGGGCGCTCGACCTTTTGCTGTTTTGCAACGGGCCGTGGTGTGACCAGTCACCACGCGCCATCCGCAATCTGCTCGCAGCCGGTTATCCCGCTGCCAAGATCTCTTATTACCGTGGTGGAATGCAGGATTGGCTCTTGATGGGCCTGTCGGTGCAGACGCCCGCAGCCGAAGGGTAAACGGGGCATGACCTTGGCCTATTCCGCGCCGAACACACCGCGCCAGCCCAACATTCTGGTCCGGGTCGTTCTGGGGTTCTTCGTCTTTGCCGTCCTCTTGTGCGGCTATATCGTCCTGCCTCCGGTGGCGGAGTGGCCGCAGCGCATGGCCGTTGCACGGCAAGCCCTGCAACCTGACCCCGAGGTGACGCGCTCCGACCTGTTTGCGGGTGAGGCGCTGCTCGCGGACGCCCCCCTTGTCACGGCGCAGGCGGTCGAGGTGGAGGCCCGCACGACGGCGCAACTGCTCGCGGAACTCGCGGCGCGGCCCGCCCTTGACCGGGTCAGGACGGATGAAAGCAACCTTCAGGACACGACCGCCGGGGTTCTGTCGGCCCTCGGATTGCAAGAGCCGCAGTCCGCGCCTGCCAGCGATGATCCCATGTTCTCGATGACCGCCAATGTGCTGTCCTCGATCCGCGCCGTGACCGGCGACGACTCGGCGCCCAGCGTGCCGGTCACGCCCGAAAACGCGCTCCAAGCGCTTGTGGTGGCCGCGCTGCGCGAAGGACAAAGCGACGCCTATATCGACGCTCTGCTCAACGAAGCCGCCAGCCGTGGCGATATCAGCGTTCCGCGCATTCTTGTGACCGCCGAGGGTCGCGTCGATACCACCGTTCTGCTGGCCAGCATCGTGGCCGAAGCGCAGATCGCCGCCGGTGGTCAGGCACCCTTGGTGCCCGAACTGGTCGAGGGGCCGGGCGTCGAGGTGCGTGTGGTGCAGACCGCGACTGAGACAGCGCAGCACCGCTTCTACACCGTCGCCCCCGGTGACAGCCTCGGCGCCATCGCCCTGATGTTCTACGGAAATTCGGCGCGCTATGACGCGATCTTCAACGCGAACCGCATGATCCTGTCGAGCCCGGACCTGCTGCGCGTCGGGCAGCGGCTGGTGATACCGCAGATCTGACGGGCGCCAGTCACGCCCCGCCCCAGTCGGCCGCCTGCATCTCTTGCAACCGGCTCGCGGTGCGGGCGAATTCGAACGACCCTTCACCTTCGACATAGAGCATCTCGGGCCGCGCGGCAGCGGTGCAGAACAGCCGCACCCGCGCCTCGTAGAGCGCATCGATCAGGGTCACGAAACGTTTTGCCTCGTTGTAGTTCTGCCGCGACAGGCGCGGCACGTCGTCGAGCACCAGCACCCGCGCGGCCTGCGCCAGGGCGAGATAATCCGCCGGGCCGAGCGCCCGGCCGCAGAGATCGTAAAAGCTCGCCCTCGCGACACCGTTGTGAAAGGCGGGGATCTCGACATCGCGGCCTGTCACCCGCAGGGTCAGCGGATGCGCCTCGCCGCGGGTCAGGTCGCGCCACACCGCGTCGATCTGCGCGCGCGCCGCGGGCGTGACCGGCGCGAAATAGCGCACCGCCCCTTCCATCCGGCCCTGCCGGTGATCTTGTGGTCCGGCAAGCTCGATCACCTCGAGCCGGGTCTTGAGCAGCGCCACAAAGGGCAGGAAAAGCTGCCGGTTGAGCCCGTTGAGATAGAGGTCGTCAGGCGGGCGGTTCGACGTGGTAACAACGGTGACGCCGCGCTGGAAAAGCTGTTCGAACAGGCGGCCGACCAGCATCGCATCGGTGATGTCGCTGATCTGCATTTCGTCAAAGGCCAGAAACCGCAGATCGCGCGCCAGCACGTCGGAGACCTCGTGGAGGGGGTCGGTGCCCCCGCGTGCCCGTGCAGCGGCGATGCCGCCGTGGACCTCCTGCATGAAGGCGTGAAAATGGCTGCGCCGCTTGGGCACCGTCACGGCGGCGTGGAGCAGGTCCATCAGCATCGACTTGCCGCGCCCGACACCGCCCCAGAGGTAGAGCCCGCGCACCGGCTCTGGCGGTTTGCGGAAAAGCCCGCGGCGCTGCGGGGCGGCCAGCGCGGCCCGCACCCGTTCGAGCGCCGGCAGCACGTCGCGCTGGCCGGGGTCGGCCTTCAGCATGCCTTGGGCAATCTCGGCGTCATAGGCGTCGAACATCGTCATGGCCCAGCCATACAGTCCCCCGCCGGACGGGGAAAGATCGTCAGTGGCACAGATGGACCTCTCTGCGACAGCAAAACCAGACAGCAGTCCGTATCTGCGCGCCGAACGGGCAGACTTTGGTCCGATGTGACGGCAGGACAGGCGTGGTTTATGATAAGTGAGTCGTTCGGCGCCCGTGTTCGGGATCGTCGGCCGCATGGACCTCAGACAACAGGACGCTGACACAAGATGTCGCTGCCAGATACCCTCGCTCGCCGCAGATTCCTTGCCTTCCTTCTTGGTGGCACGGTGACGGCCTTCACGTCCTCGACCGCGCGCGCAGATGGCGGCGATGACGACGCGAGGGACGACGATCACAACAGCCGCGACGATGACGACGACAGCAATGACAACGACGACAGCGGGAGCGGAGGCGGCGGAAACTCCGGTGGTGGAGGCAATTCCGGCGGCGGAGGCGATTCCGGTGGAGGAGGGAACTCTGGCGGAGAGGACGACAGCGGCGATGACGACAACGGACGCGGAGGCGGCGGACGGGGTGGAAATGGCGGACAGGGTGGCGGCAACCCACCCCAGCGCGACGGGTCACGCAGGTCTGGCGGCCAGGTGCCCGATATCGTGCTGCACTATTCGGATGGCTGGGTCGAGATGATCGTGAACGGCCGCTACGAACTGCGCGACAACCTCAACCGCCGCGTGATCCGGCGCCGGGCGACCGAAGAGGATTTCATGCGGATGTCTGCCCTGCTCGGCTGACACCGCCGGCCTCTCAGG
Source organism: Rhodobacterales bacterium (assembly GCA_009993005.1). Lineage (GTDB taxonomy): Bacteria > Pseudomonadota > Alphaproteobacteria > Rhodobacterales > Rhodobacteraceae > JAACUH01. The sequence goes on along the minus strand of JAACUH010000057.1, from coordinate 68,603 downwards.
CCCGCGTTTCTGCTTCTGCCTCTTCGGTCGGCTCTGGCGCAGGCTCTTGCACGACGACCTCGGTCGCCGGCCCTCCGACGATCAGGGGCAGCATCTCGGTCCCCGACGGCATCGCCATTTCACCCGGCGGCGGCGATGTCCAACTCAGCGTGTCAAAGGAATGGCAACTGACGCAGACGGGCACCCAATCGGCATGGATATGGTGGCATTTGTCGCAGATCCACTGCGGCCCGCGCGGTGCGGTCAGCGCCCGGGTCAGCCAGCCACGCACGACGGCATCGTCGGCACCGGCGCCGCGTTCGATCGCGGCCATCAGGGTCAGGCTGCGTGAGGTCGGTTCGCTTTCCACCAGGTCGGCAATCGCGCGCCGGGCTGCCGGAAAATCCTCGGCAGCGATGTTGAGTTCGGCCAGCAGCATCTTGGTCTCGGGATGGTCGGCACGCTGTTTGGTCAATGTCGCAAAGCGTTTCAGCCGGGCGCGGGCCGATTCGTTGGGCTCTATCTCGGCAAAGGCGGCGGCGAGGTCGGGGTGGGGCTGCACCTCCCATGACTTCTTGATCACGCGGGTGGCATAGCGCGCATTGCCCGCCGCGATATAGCTGCGCGCGGCCATCACGGCGGCGGGGATCAGATCGGGCGACAGCCTGTTCGCCTCGATCGCTGTCTCACGCGCCTCGATCGAACTGCTGTCCGACAGGATGTCCTTGGCCTCGGACAAGGCCAGCACCGCGTCGCGGCGGCGATGCACGTCGCGCGGCAGCGTGCCGGTGCGCAGCTTGGCGCCCAGCGTGGCGCGCGCGCCGACCCAGTCCGCGCTTTCCGCCTGCAGGCGCAGCAGCACGTCCTGCGTTTCGGCATGTTTGGGCTTCAGCTCGAACGCCTTCTGCGCGAGCTTGAGTGCGGTTTCGGTATCGCCGCTGGCCAGTCGCCGGTTCATCAGGCCACGCACACCGACAAAGCGGGTGCGGTCATCCTTGAGCAGCCGCTTGTAGGTCTCTTCGGCGCGCTTCGCATCGCCGGCCATCTCGGCCGCCTGCGCGGTCAGGATATCGGTGAGGTCGGGCCGCCCCAGATAGCGCTCTGCCCGCGCGGCCTTGGCCAGGGCGACCTGCCCCTCGCCCGAGGCGAGCGCCATCATCCCGTCCGACAGCGCCTCATAGCCCTTGCGTTCGCGGTTGCGTGTAAAATAGCGCGAGATCGCGGTTTCGTCGCCGTTGATGAACTTGAGCACGGCGACGATCAGGCCCAGCGCCTTGAACGACAGCCACACCAGCGCCACCAGCGCGACAAAACCGATGGTCAGCTCGAGCGGGCTGAGCGTGAACTCGGTCCCTGCCACGGTGACTTCGGCGCCGCCCGACACCTCCATCAGGCTGGCCGCGCCAAAGGTCAGCGCGGTGACGGCCACGACAAAGGCGAGTATCTTGAGCAGGGACAAGAGCATGTGTTCGCCTCAGTTTGCGTTGGTTGATTGCAGGAGCGTATTGGCAGCGCTGACGGCGGCGGCACGCCCCTCGGCAAGCGCGGTCCAGCCCGCCATTTCGGCGCGCACGACCTCGGGCAGGGCCGCGACCTCGGCCAGCGCATCGGTCAGGCGCCCTTCGCGCAGGGCATTCTCGGCGCGCGACAGCACCGCGTCGGGCGCATCCCCGTCGCGCGGCGTGACGGAACGCACGTCGAACTGATTGCGCAGAAAGGCCATGACCTTGCCGCCTTCGTCGCCCGCAACGCCCTCGGCGCGCGCCACGGCCAGGGCCGCGCGGGCTGCGGGCGGAAAGGCCTCTTGCAAGGCGGCAATGGTCGCCACGCCCTCGGCCGCGGACTGCACCAGCGTGTCGGGGACCACGATGTCCGGCAGGGCCGCGAGATCGGCCAGCGCGCTGTCATAGGGCGTGCCGGCATCAATCGCCGCCTGGATCCGGGTCGCGGCGGCGCGGGCCGTGGCATCGCGGGCGGCAGCGACGGCGCTTTGCTCGATCGTCACCGCCTCGCTGCGCGTCACTTCCAGTTGGGCGGCGGCGTCCTCGGCCACCTGCTGCATCCGCTCCTGCTGGGCCGCAATCTCGACCCGCAGGGTGTCAAGCTCGCGCTCCCAGGCGGCAATGGCGTTTTCCGTCAGGGTGCCATCGGCAGAGGGCGCCTTTTCCAGTTCCGCGATGCGGGCGTCGATCGCCGCGATGGCGTCGGCCGCCAGACCGTCGCCCGCATCCATCAGACCACGCAATTGCGCGACCTCATCGGCGAGCGGCGTCAGATCGGGCGGCGCGGGAATGGCCGCAAGCTGCCCTGACAGCGCCTCGACCTGCCCGGAGAGCCGGGCGATTTCGGCCTGCTGCGCGTCGCGCGTGGCGGTGCCACCGACATAGGCCGCGACAAAGCCCAGCGCCGCAGCCACGACGCCGCCCAGCACAAGGGGGACAAAACCGACCTTTTGCACCGTCACCTGCGGCGCCAAGGCGGGACCGGGCGGCGGGACAGCGGCGCGCTCATGGTCCGGCCCGGGCAGGGGTGGCCCGGGCAGGGGTGGCTCGGGCAGGGGTGGCTCGGGAAGAGCAGGTTCGGGCGGGGCTGGCTCTGCGTCAGGGGCATCCTCGACGGGCGATTCGTCCCGCTCGGCAATGACCTCAGCCGGGGCCTCGGCAGGTTCGGGCGCCTCTTGCGGTTGCTCTGCGGCGAGGTCCTGCGCCTGCGCAGCCGGATCGGGCTGCGGGTTGTCGGTCAAGGGCGCCTCGGTCATGTCATCCTTCGCCACAGCGGCTTTCGGCTTTGCAGTTCTCGCCACGACGCGCCTCCCGACCTACGCGACCCAGGGTCGGGTCAGAAGCATCCTAGCTTGCCTGCCCCTGACCCTCAAGCGCGGGCCTCAAGCGCGGGCGAGAGAGGCCAGGATGCCTGCGGTCGCATCCCGCATCGCGTCAGCCGCGCTGTCCGTGACGGTCACCAGCCGCGCCGGCCGCAGAGCGGCGGCCGCTTCCGCCACGGCGGCACTGATGGCGACCACATGCAGAGGTGCCAAAAAAGGCTGGCTCTGGGCCAGAATAGACACTGTTCTGGGGGAAAAAACCGGCGCGACGACCGGTTCTGTTCCGGCCAAAGCCGCGCGGGCATCGACCGACAGCGGCTGTTCGATCTGGTCATAGACCACCGCCTCGTCACACCGCAGGTCCGGCCCCCGCAGCCGCGCCGCGACATCACCGCGCACATGGGCGCCGCGCAGATGCAGCAACCGGCCGCGCACGCCCCGCGACAGAATCATCGCGACAAGCGCATCGGCATTGCCGCCAGCGACGATCGGCACAAACCCCCCCTTGCGCGCGACCTCCGCCGTTCGCGTGCCCACACAAAAGGCGGGCGTCCCGGCGGGCAGACCCAGACCCGCAGCACGCGCCGCCCCGTTCTCCGACGTCAGGATGATCCCGGTCAGTCCGGCCAGCCTCACATCGCCCGGCAGGTCCACGATCCTGATGAGCGGCGAAACCACGGCGTCAAACGGGACGGCACAAACCGCACCCAGACCGGCCAGAAACCGCGCCGCCGCCGCCTCGGGCCGGGTGATCAGCACGACGGGTCGGGCATCGGGCATCGGTTGCACCTCGGTCTGGGCCATTGTTTGCATGGTCTGCGAGTGTTACCTGCAAGGCAAACAGGCGCAACCGGAACCTTCATGTCGCAAAAGCTCACCGTTCTTGGCATCGAAAGCAGCTGCGACGACACGGCCGCCGCCGTGGTCCGGCAGGGCGATGCACGGGCCGAGATCCTGTCGTCGGTGGTGCTGGGCCAGACGGCGCTGCATGCGGATTTTGGCGGCGTGGTCCCGGAGATCGCGGCGCGCGCCCATGCCGAAAAGATCGACGGCTGTGTCGAGGCTGCGCTGACGCGGGCGGGCGTGACCCTGGCCGACATTGACGCGATCGCGGTGACCGCCGGGCCTGGCCTGATCGGCGGCGTGTTGTCGGGCGTGATGTGCGCCAAGGGGCTCGCCGCCGCGACCGGCCTGCCGCTGATCGGCGTCAATCACCTCGCCGGCCACGCGCTGACGCCGCGGCTGACCGATGACCTGCCTTTTCCCTACCTCATGTTGCTGGTGTCGGGCGGGCATTGCCAGTTTCTCCTCGTGCGCGGCGAGGATGACTTCAGACGCCTCGGCGGCACGATCGACGACGCTCCGGGCGAGGCATTCGACAAGACAGCGCGCCTGCTGGGCCTGCCTCAGCCGGGCGGACCTGCCGTCGAGACCGAAGCGCGCAGCGGCGATCCGACACGGTTTCCCCTGCCGCGCCCGCTGCTTGACCGGCCGGGCTGCGACATGTCGTTCTCCGGGCTCAAGACCGCGCTGCTGCGCGCCCGCGACGGGGCCATAGCCACCCATGGCGGGCTGCGCAGGCAGGACCGCGCCGACCTCTGCGCCGCTTTTCAGGCGGCAGTCGTGGCGATCCTGACCGAAAAGTCGCGCCGCGCGCTCGAGATATACTTTTCCGGGACACCCGCGCGGCGCAGCTTTGCCGTCGCCGGAGGGGTGGCGGCCAACGGGCCGATCCGCACGGCTCTCCAGTCACTTTGCGCCATGTCAGAGACTGTTTTCATCGCGCCGCCGCTCGCGCTGTGCACCGACAACGCCGCGATGATCGCCTATGTCGGGCTGGACAGGCTCCGGCGCGGCGCTCTGGACGACATGACGCTCTCTGCCCGCCCGCGCTGGCCGCTCGACAGCACGGCCCCGGCACTTCTGGGCGCAGGCAAGAAGGGCGCCAAGGCATGAGCGTCATGGTTCTGGGCGCAGGCGCCTTCGGCACCGCATTGGCCGTGTCACTGGCGCGGGGCGGAGTGCCGGTCACGCTCTGGGCGCGGGACGTGACCGCGCTGCGGGACACAAGGCAAAGCCCGCATCTGCCTGGCGTCACGCTGCCGCAGAATGTTGCAGTTTCGGCTGAAATAGAAACTGTTCTGGCTGTCGATACGGTCCTTGTCGCCCTCCCCGCGCAGGCGCTGCGCCCGTTCCTTGAAGCCCACGCGGCGCTGCTCGCCGGTCGGGCCATCATCGCCTGCTGCAAGGGGATCGACCTGGGGACCCTGATCGGCCCTGTCGCCACGATCCGCGCGGCCGTGCCCGGTGCAACCGCCGCAATCCTGACCGGCCCGAGCTTTGCCGCCGACATCGCCGCCGGGCTGCCGACAGCGCTCACGCTGGCCTGTGCCGACGATGCCGCATGCCGGGCCCTGCAACAGCAACTCGCGACGCCGGCGCTCCGGCTTTATCGCAGCGCCGATACCGTCGGGGCGGAACTTGGCGGCGCGCTCAAGAACGTCATCGCGCTGGCCTGCGGCGCCTGCATCGGCGCAGGGCTGGGGGAAAGCGCGCGCGCTGCCCTCATGACGCGCGGCTTTGCAGAGATGCAGCGCCTCGCCGCATCGCTGGGTGCCCAGCCCGAGACATTGCTGGGCCTGTCCGGCTTTGGCGATCTTGTGCTCACCTGCACCTCGCCACAGTCGCGCAACTTCCGCTTTGGCCATGCGCTCGGCCGGGGCGAACCGTTTGACCCGACCACCACGGTCGAGGGTGTCGCAACGGCCAAAGCAGTCTCTTCTCTGGCCCAAGAGCACCGGATCGACCTGCCCGTCTGCGCCATGACCGCGCGCCTCGCCGCAGAGGAGATCAGCGTGTCGGACGCCATGCGCACCCTGCTCTCCCGCCCACTCAAAGAGGAATGATCCCATGCGTTTTGCCCTGATGACCCACGACAAACGCGGCGCCCTGCAACTGCGCCTCGACACCCGCGCCGCCCATCTGGACTATGTCGCGCAGACCGGCGTGGTCGAGATGGCCGGCCCATTCCTTGAGGACGGGCAGATGTGTGGCTCGCTGATCATCCTTGATGTGCCCGACCTGACGGCCGCACAGCACTGGGCTGCCAATGACCCCTACATGCTTGCGGGGCTATTCGAGACGGTGACGCTTCTGGAATGGAAAAAGGTGATCGGCTGATGGCCTACTGGCTCTTCAAATCCGAACCCGATGTCTGGAGCTGGGAGCAGCAGGTCGCGCGAGGTGCGGCCGGCGAGGAATGGAACGGTGTGCGCAACTACATGGCGCGCAACAACATGCGCGCGATGGCTCTGGGCGATCAGGGGTTCTACTACCATTCGCGCAGCGGGCTTGAGGTCGTGGGCATCGTCGAGGTCTGCGCCACCTCGCATCCCGACAGCACGACCGACGATCCGCGCTGGGATTGCGTCGATATCCGCGCCCTGCGCCCGCTGGCCCGCCCCGTGACGCTCGAGGCGATCAAGGCCGATGGCCGTCTGTCAGAGATGGTCCTGGTCAAGAACTCGCGCCTTTCCGTGCAGCCGGTGACGCCCGCGGAGTGGCAGATCATCTGCGAACTGGGCGGCACAACCCCCTAGCGAAGGCCTGCGGTCCGCGGCAGGATGCCGCAAGGGACAGGAGGATTTCACATGGGTTTCGTTGCTGTATTCGCTGCCGCGCTGGCATCCTGGATTTTCGGCGCGATCTGGTACATGGCGCTGTCAAAGCCCTGGCTCGCCGTCGCGGGCGTGCCGCTCGACAAGGATGGAAAGCCTGCCGGCAATGGCAGCCCGATGCCCTTTGTGCTGTCGGCGCTCTGCATGATCCTCGTCGCCGGCATGATGCGGCACATCTTTGCCACCTCGGGCGTGGTCGCGCCCGGCGCCGGCACGCTCAGCGGTCTCGGCGTCGGCGCCTTCTTCATCGCGCCCTGGATCATGATCAACAACGCCTACACGATGCGCCCGTTCCGGCTGACCGTGATCGACGGCGGCTATGCGATCATCGGTTGCGGGCTTATCGGGCTGGTTTTGACCCTGGTCTGAGATCCGGGCGCGACGCCCCGGCTTCATCTTGCCCCAAATATCCTCGCCGAAGGCTCCGACATCGCAGCCCGCACAAACATCGGCATGAAAGAGAACGGGAGGGCCTGACGGATCAGGACCCTCCCTCTCACCCGCGTACTCCCACACGCGAAGATCAGTATCGGTCCGGCCGTCCTGGCCTGCGCGTTCTTGCTACATCGGGCAGATGTGATTCCGCAAATACCAAGCACCGACAACTTGTTTCAAATGCGCAAGTGCACAAAGGCAAACGCCCGCCTGAAAGGGCGGGCGCTGCGGTCTTGCCGATCCGCAAGGGGTCAGCCGTAGACGGCTTCCTTGCCGAAATGCTTGGTCAGCATGTAATAGACGACCGCGCGATACTTGTTGCGCTCGGATTTGCCGTAGGTCTCCATCACCGCGTCGATGGCGGCGCCGAGTTCGGGGCCATCCTTGAGGCCGAGCTTCTTGATGAGAAAGTTCTTCTTGACGGTCTCGATCTCCGAAGCCTGGCTACCGGCCACGGTCTGCGCATCGTTGTCATAGATCGCCGGCCCGCAGCCGATTGTGACCTTGGTCAGCAGCGCCATGTCCGGCTCCATGCCACATTTGTTGCGCAGATCGTCCGCGTATTTGGCGATCAGATCGTCTCTCTTACCCATCGTGCAGTCCCCACTGTTCTGGTTGGGCCGCAACGGCCCATTCAAATGCGGCCGCATTCCGCGACATTGCGGCACGGTAAAGGGAGAGAACCGCACCGGTAAAGTGGAAATCAGGGGGAAAAGCCTGACTTTTGCTGCATCCCCCTGCGGTTCTCAATAACGGTAATGTTCGCTCTTGAACGGGCCGTCGATATTCACGCCGATATAGTCGGCCTGGTCCTTGCGCAATTCGGTCAGCTTGACCCCGATCCGCGCGAGGTGCAGGCGCGCGACCTTTTCGTCCAGCGCCTTGGGCAGGATATAGACGCCGGGCGCATAGTCACCGCCCTTGGTCCAGAGCTCGATCTGCGCGAGCACCTGGTTGGTAAAGCTCGCCGACATCACAAAGGACGGATGCCCGGTGGCGTTGCCGAGGTTGAGCAGCCGCCCTTCGGACAGCAGGATGATGCGATGGCCCGAGGGCATCTCGATCATGTCCACCTGGTCCTTGATGTTGGTCCATTTGTGGTTCTTGAGCGCGGCAACCTGGATTTCGTTGTCGAAATGGCCGATGTTGCCGACGATCGCCATGTCCTTCATCTCGCGCATGTGCTCGATCCGGATCACGTCCTTGTTGCCGGTCGTGGTGATGAAGATGTCGGCGTTGGCCACCACATCCTCGAGCAGCACGACCTCGAACCCGTCCATCGCGGCCTGCAACGCGCAGATCGGATCGACCTCCGTCACCTTGACGCGCGCGCCCGCACCCTGCAGCGACGCGGCCGACCCCTTGCCCACATCGCCATAGCCGCAGACCACGGCGACCTTGCCGGCCATCATCGTATCGGTCGCGCGGCGGATGCCATCGACCAGCGATTCCTTGCAGCCGTATTTGTTGTCGAACTTGGACTTGGTGACCGAGTCGTTCACATTGATCGCCGGGAAAGGCAGTTGGCCTTTCTTGTGCAGCTCATAAAGGCGGTGCACGCCAGTCGTCGTTTCCTCGGACACGCCCTTGATTGCGGCGCGCTGCTTGGTGAACCAGCCCGGCGTGGCGGCAAGCCGCTTCTTGATCTGGTTGAACAGGCAGACCTCTTCCTCGCTCGTCGGCACCGCGATCAGGTCGGTCTCGCCCGCCTCGACCCGCGCGCCCATGAGGATGTAGAGCGTCGCGTCGCCGCCATCGTCGAGGATCATGTTGCAGGTGCCGCCTTCGCCCCCGAACTGAAAGATCATGTCGGTATAGGCCCAGTAATCCTCGAGCGTCTCGCCCTTGATCGCGAACACCGGCGTGCCGGTCTCGGCAATCGCGGCGGCGGCATGGTCCTGCGTCGAAAAGATGTTGCAGGACGCCCAGCGCACATCGGCGCCCAGCGCCTTGAGCGTCTCGATCAGCACGGCGGTCTGGATCGTCATGTGCAGCGACCCCGCGATCCGCGCGCCCTTGAGCGGTTGGGCCACGCCATATTCCTCACGCAGCGCCATCAGACCCGGCATTTCGGTTTCCGCGATGTCGAGCTCCTTGCGGCCATAGGCGGCGAGCGCGATATCCTTGACGATGTAATCCTTGGGCATGATCGCTATCCTGTAACATGCAATTTGCAGCGCACTTAGCACTCTGGCCCCCGCGCGACAATGCGCGGCTTGGCGGAATGATTGATCCGTCGGCGGCCTGCGTGCTAGCGCTGCAGATACCCGGACGCTCCGGGTAAGGACCAGTCCGGATGCTGACCGCCACCACCCCCGCCAGATCGCGCCACGCGGTCGTGTTCTGCTGCGACGGCAATTACCTGCCCTATGCGCTTTTTGCCGCGGCGCAGATCGCGGCCCTGCATCCGGCGCGCGATTTTGACATCTGCCTGTGTTCCGCCGCGCCGCTCGCCATCCCCGACAGCCTCGCTGCCCTGCACATCCGGGCCTGCGTGATCGATGCGGGCGATGCGCTGGCGGGGCTGGGCGGCGACGCGCGCCGCACGCTTTCCACCTATCTGCGGCTGCTGGTGCCCGATGCGCTGGCGGGCGACTATGACCGCATCCTCTACCTCGACAGCGATATCTTCGTGCAGGGCGGAGATATGGCGGCGCTCCTGCGCGTGCCGATGCCGGGCGCGGTGGCGGCGGTGCGCGACAATTTCCAGTGGCGCACACCTGGCCGCATGGCGCCCGAGTTCCGCACCCACGGCCTGCGCAACGCGCCCTATTTCAACGCCGGCGTGCTGCTGATCGACACAGCCGCCTGGCAGGCGGCGGGGCTGCTGGACAAATCGCTCGCCTTTGGCCGCGCCAATGCCGCGCGCCTGATGCGCAATGACCAGACGCTGCTCAACATCGTGCTGCACGGGGCGTGGAGCGAGATCAGCCCGGTCTGGAACTGGCAATATTCCTGGTCCGCCCGCCTGTTCGAGGCGATGGAAGGCGCGCATGTCGTCCATTTCATCGGCCCGCGCAAACCCTGGGCCGACCGCGACGGCCAGTTGCCGCAGCGCTTTGCCACCACGCTCGGCGCCTTCCTCGCGCGGCATTTCCCCGACCATCCGCCGCTTCCCACCAGGCCCGGCCCACTGCACGACACCGCGCTGATGCGCAAGATGCTGCTGCGGCATTTCCTCTCGGCAGGCAAGATGCGCCGCTACATCGCGCGCTTTGCCTCGGACCTCGCGGTGCTGTCATGAAGCGCGCCTGGCAACGTATGCTCTCGGGCCGCAGGCTCGACCTGCTGGACCCCACGCCGATGGATATCGAGGTCGAGGACATCGCCCATGGCCTCGCCTTCGTCGCGCGGTGGAACGGGCAGACGCATGGCGATTACGCCTATTCCGTGGCCGAACATTCCCTGCTGGTCGAAGACCTGTTCGCCCGCATGTCACCCGGCATCGCGCCGCGCTGGCGGCTCGCCGCGTTGCTGCATGACGCGCCGGAATATGTGATCGGCGACATGATCTCGCCGGTCAAGGCGGCGATAGGGCCCGATTACGGCGCGCTCGACGACAGGCTCGCGGCCGCCGTCCACCTGCGCTTTGGCCTGCCCGCACAGATCCCCGCGCCGGTCAAGAAACAGATCAAGAAGGCCGACCGCGTCAGCGCCTGGCTCGAGGCCACACAGATCGCGGGCTTCACCGCCGCCGAGGCTGACCGCTTCTTCGGCAAGCCCGACCCGCTTGTCATCGCGGGCTGCGCGATACGCCCGCAACCCCCGCGCGCCGTGCGCGCCGCCTTTGTCGCGCGGCACAACGCGCTGCTGGCGCAGTTCTAGGGCGCGCGGCCATGCATCTTTTGGCCAGAAATATCCCCGCCGGAGGCTCCCACGCCGCCACCGGCGCAGGCCGCGCCTATTTCGGGCTGCGCTTGGCCAATATCCTCTGCAATGTCCGCCGGTGCATGTTCAGCCGCCGCGCGGTTTCGCTCACGTTGCGGTCGCACATCTCGTAGACCCGCTGGATATGCTCCCAGCGCACGCGATCCGCGCTCATCGGGTTTTCCGGCGGCGGCGGCAGTTGCGATGTCCGCGCCAGCAGGGCGTTCGTGACATCGGTGGCGTCGGCAGGCTTTGACAGGTAGTCAACGGCGCCGATCTTGACCGCGGCGACCGCCGTCGCGATGGCGCCATATCCGGTCAGCACCACGATCCGCGCATCGGGCCGCCGGTCGCGCAGCGCCTCCACTACGTCCAGCCCGTTGCCATCCTCCAGCCGCAGATCGACCACCGCATAGGCCGGCGGCCGGGCCTCGACGATGGCCCTGCCTGCGGCAACCGTTTCGGCAAGGGTCACGTCAAACCCACGCTTTTCCATCGCCTTGCCAAGTCTCTTCAGAAACGCCTCGTCATCGTCCACCAACAAGAGGCTCTTGTCATGGCCAAGATCAATGGTGTCGCTCTCCAACCGCGCGTCCTTCCCGTCGTTTGGACAGAGGTAGAGCGAACCGCCGACGAGGTCAATTCGCCGCTGCGTCAACGAAACAGGCGACGCGGTCGGCCATCGCCTCGGCCGTGTCCTCGCGGCGGAAGAAATCGACAAAACCGTGGCCGGGCAGGACGAGGTAGGAAAAGGTCGAATGATCGACGAGGTAATACTCCGGGTCGCCTTCCTGCTTGCGATAATAGGTGCGATAGGCGCGCGATGCCGCCGCGACCTGTTCGGGCGATCCGGTCAGACCGATCATCCGGTCGTGGAAATTGTCGGCAAAGCGGCCCACGACAGCGGGCGTATCCCGCTCAGGGTCGATCGAGATGAACACCGGGGTCACCAGCAGCCCGCGCTCTTCGAGCAGATCGACAGCGGCGGCGTTGCGCGCGTTGTCAAAGGGGCAGACATCGGGGCAGAAGGTATAGCCGAAATAGAGGATGCTGGGCGTCGTGATCACGTCCGCATCGGTGACGGTCGCACCGTCCTTGTCGATGAGCGTGAAGGGGCCGCCGATGTCGCCACCGGCCACCTGCCCGGCCCGGCACTGGGCAAAGAGGTCGTCGCCGCCAGCCCCGCCCTGAACCGTCCCGCGCGTCGCCACAAAAGCACCGATGGTGCCTGCGATCACGATTGCAATGAGGGCGTAGAAAAGGCTTCTTGTCATGACAGGTCGGTCCTTGGCTCTGACTTTGGCGATTTGCCGCCCTACATCATCGACAGGACCGCAAAAGGCAACGCCAAAGCGCGCGGAAAGACCGTGATGGACATGAGCGACATCGAGATGTTCCAGGACCGGAGCCGCAGCAACTGGGTGCGGGTCAGCACGCTTGTCATGCTCCGCTGGATCGCGGTCCTGGGCCAGCTCACCGCGGTGCTGATCGCAAAGCTCGTGCTGACGCTCCACTTTGAACTCGGGCTCGTCATCCTGACCATCGCGGCCTCTGTCGTCGCGAACCTGCTGTCGGCGCGCCTTCTGCCCGGGCACCGCCGCCTGTCGGAACGCGAAGCGGCGCTGATGCTCGCCTTTGACCTCATGCAGCTTGGCCTGCTTCTCTATCTCACCGGGGGCCTGAACAACCCCTTTGCGCTGCTGATCCTCGCGCCCGTGACAATCGCCGCAACCGTCCTGCACCTGCGCAGCACGCTGTTTCTGGCGACGCTCGCCATCGTGCTGATCACGGTCTTGTGGCCATGGCACCTCGCGCTCAGCACCGCGACGGGGCAGGTGCTCGAACTGCCGCCGCTCTTTTTGTCCGGCTTCTGGATCGCGCTTCTGATCGGCATCCTGTTTCTGGGCGTCTATGCCCGGCAGGTCACGACCGAAATGCACGCCATGGGCGAAGCTTTGCTGGCGACGCAGCTTGCCTTGACACGCGAACAGCAACTGACCGACCTCGGGGGTGTCGTGGCGGCCACGGCGCATGAACTTGGCACGCCGCTCGCCACGATCAAGCTGGTGAGCGGCGAAATGCTCGACGAACTCGGCGACCGCCCCGAACTTCACGCCGATGCGGCGCTGATCCGCGAACAGGCCGATCGCTGCCGCGACATCCTGCGCTCCATGGGGCGGGCGGGCAAGGATGACCTGCAATTGCGCAGCGCGCCGCTCGAGTCCGTGGTGCGCGAAGCGGCAGAGCCGCATCTCGACCGGGGCAAGGCGCTGCATTTCGAAGTGATCCCGGCCAGTGACACCGACCTGCGCCAGCCGATCATCCTGCGCCGTCCCGAGATCGTGCATGGCTTGCGCAACCTGATCCAGAACGCGGTCGATTTCTCGGATCGCTCCGTCTCCATCGAATCGAGCTGGGGGCCGGATGCCGTGTCTGTCCGCATCGCCGACGATGGTCCCGGTTTTCCCGCTTCGGTGATCGGCCGGATCGGCACACCCTACATGCGCCGCCGCCGCCAACCCGAAGACCAGGCCCGAAGGCCCGGTTACGAGGGGATGGGCCTGGGCCTGTTCATCGCCAAGACGCTGCTGGAGCGGAGCGGCGCGCGGCTGAGCTTTTCCAACGGGTCCGAGGGCGATCTGGGCGGCGGGGCCGTGGTGCTGGTCGAATGGCCACGCGACAAGGTGATGCCCGAGGGGGGCGCCCTGGGAAAAAATCCTGCGATCACGCTGTAAAGGGTCCGGTCCGGCGGCAGGCTTAACGCCCGATTAACCAATCGGCCCGCATGGTTGCTCGACACCAGAACAGCGAGTCGCGCGATGCCCCTGAACTTTTCCCCGGATGGCCTTGCCTTTTACCTGGTCGTGACCGTCGCGGCGGTGCTTGCGGCCATCGGGGTCGTGGCCCTGCTCGGCCGGCTCCTCAGGCCGCGCCGCAGGTCCGCGCGCGAGCTCTTGCGCGAGGCGGAAGCGCGCGCCGCCTTTCTCTTTGACGACGAGACGCTGGTCGATGCGACGGCGGCCGGTCGGAACCTGTTCCGCCTGGCCGACACGCGCGGCTCTGACTATGAGACGCTGCTGGCCCTTCTGGCGCCGCAGTTTCCCGACCTCGCGACGCGGCTGGCGGGGCTTGCCAGCCAAGGCAGCCTGACGGTGACGTCCAACGACGGCCAGTGCACGCTCGAGGCAGAGCTCTGGGACGGGCTCGCGCGGCTCACGCTGCACGAAGCCGCGGACGCGCCCGCCGCCTTTGCCGCGCTTTCGAATGCCGCAATCGAGGAAGAGTTGCAGACCCTGCGCGCCATCGGCGAGGACGCGCCCCAACTCATCTGGAAGGAAGACATGCAGGGCAATGTAAGCTGGGCCAACCGCGCCTATCTCGCCCTGTGCGACCGCCTCCAGCCGCTGGCCGATGGCGCAGACCCCGCCTGGCCACCCGCGCGCATCTTTGGCGAGGGGCCGGCCGGTGCCCAGCCGGGCCAGCCCACGGTCCATCGCCAGGCCTTGACAGTGCCCGACATGGAGGCCCAGCAATGGTTCGAGGTCACGCGCGTGCGCCGCGGTGATGGCCTGGTCAATTTTGCGGCGGACGCAAACGGCATCGTGCGGGCGGAACATGCCCAGAAGAACTTTGTGCAGACCCTGACCAAGACCTTTGCCCACCTTTCCATCGGCCTTGCGATCTTTGACAGGCAGCGGCGGCTGGTGCTTTTCAATCCGGCCTTTCTCGACCTCACAGGTCTGCCCGTGACCTTTCTGAGCGCCCGCCCCATCGTGCAATCCGTGCTCGACCGCCTGCGCGACATCAACATGCTGCCCGAGCCCCGGAACTATGCCTCCTGGCGCGACCAGGTCGCGGCTCTCGAAGCGGCCGCATCCGAGGGCACCTATTGCGAGAACTGGAGCCTGCCGGGGGGGCAGACTTTCCGGGTCACGGGGCGGCCGCATCCCGATGGCGCCATCGCCTTCCTCTTCGAGGATATCAGCGCCGAAGTATCCCTCACCCGCCATTTCCGCGCCGAACTGCGGACAACGCAGGGCGTGCTTGACGTGATGCCAGAGGCTGTGGCGGTCTTTTCCGCGACGGGCACGCTCACGATCAGCAATGCGCGTTATCACGACCTGTGGGGCGGAACGGGCGACACGGATGGCAATGACGCGCTGTCCGAGAATACGATCCAGTCCGAATTGCGCCGTTGGCAGTCGCGCACGGTGCCGACGCCGATCTGGGGCGATGTGCG
This sequence comes from Rhodobacterales bacterium, assembly GCA_009993005.1. Lineage (GTDB taxonomy): Bacteria > Pseudomonadota > Alphaproteobacteria > Rhodobacterales > Rhodobacteraceae > JAACUH01. The sequence continues at coordinate 53,581 of JAACUH010000057.1, read as the reverse complement.
CGACTTTGTCGGCGCCTTCGGTGATCGCGTGGAATGGTCCGACTCCATCCTGCTCGACGACGGGCGCGCCGCGGATTGCCGCTTTGTGCCGCTCGCCGGCGGCGCCACCCTCGCGAGCTTCCGGATCGACAACCGGGCAGACCTGCGGTCTGACAACCGGGCAGACCTGCTGTCTGACAACCGGGCAGACCTGCTGTCTGACACCCACGACCGGATCCGCGGCAAGATCATGGCGGACCCGATCCCATCACTCGGCCCCAAGACCGCCAAACCCACACGCCGGCGCAGCGGCGCAAGGACAACCGCAGCACAGGGCTGATTTGACTTGCGGGTCCGGCACAAGGCCATAGTCTGTTGGCCATGTCATTCCTGTTCGGACCCATCCTTCTTGCCCGGGACGTTGAAACAGCCGGGCTTGCGGCGCGGATCGCGCCGCTGCTGCGGGCGGGTGACTGCCTGTTGCTCGAGGGGCCGATCGGCGCCGGAAAATCGACCTTTGCGCGCGCGCTGATCCGCGCCCGACTGGCTCTGCCCGATCTCGAGGTGCCATCGCCGACCTTTACCCTGGTGCAGACCTATGATGCAGGCGGGGTCGAAGTCTGGCATTGCGATCTCTACCGCCTGACCCACCCCGACGAGGCGGTCGAACTCGGCCTCGACGCGGCCCTTGATGAGGCGATCTGCCTGATCGAGTGGCCGGACAGGCTCGGCTCATTGGTGCCGGCGACCGCGCTGACGCTGACGTTTGCGGCCGGCGATGGGGGCCATATCCTGCACATCTCAGGGCCTGCCGCCTGGGCTGACCGACTGGTGCCGGCTCTTGACTGACGCGCCTGTCCAGACCGCGCCGACCCTTGAGGGGACCATCTGGGCCGAATGGCGGGCGGTGCCGCTGGCGGGCGATGCGTCGTCGCGCCGGTATCTGCGGCTGTTCGGCCCCGGCGGGGACACCGCGATCCTGATGATCACCGACGCGGCCGCGCCAGCCGAAACCGCAGCCTTCATCCGCATCGCGCACCATCTGCGCGGCATCGGACTTTGCCCGCCGGATATCCTCCATGCCGCGCCTGCGGCCGGCGTTCTCGTGATCGAGGACCTCGGTCCGCAGCATTTCGCGCAATGGCTCTCCACCGCGCCGGGCGATGCGGCGACGCTCTACCGCGCGGCCGTGGCTGTGCTGGGCGTGCTGCGCGCTCACCCGGCGCCCACGGGTCTCATCGCTCTGACGCCGGCCCATGCGGCCGCCATGATCGCACCACTTGCCGCCCATTACGCGCCTGACCTGTCGGCCGGATGGGCCGAAGATCTGCAGCGCAGCCTCGAAGAGGCCCTCGCATGCCACGCGCCCGACGCCGCAACGCTGGCGCTGCGCGATTACCACGCGGAAAACCTGATCTGGCGGCCCACGCGCGCCGGGACCGACAGGATCGGTCTGCTCGACTTTCAGGATGCCGTTCTGGCGCCCGCGGTCTATGACCTCGTGTCGCTGCTGCGCGACGCGCGACGCGACCTGCCTGAGACGCTTGTCGCAGAGATGACCGATCATTTCTGTGCGCTGACCGGCCAGGATCCGGCGCAGACCCGCGCCGCCTTTGCCGTGATGGGTGTTCAGCGCAACCTGCGGATCCTCGGCATCTTTGCCCGGCTGGCGCGGCAGGCGGGCAAGCCGCGCTACCTTGACCTGTTGCCGCGGGTCTGGGGGCATATCGCGACCGACCTGCACCACCCCGCGCTTGCGCCGTTGCGCCCTCTGATCGCCCGACTGCCGGCGCCCGACGCGTCCCACCTGCAACGGCTGCGCCCGGCATGATACCGCAAGCCGTCATGATCTTTGCCGCAGGGCGCGGCACAAGGATGGGCGCGCTCACCGCTGCCCGGCCCAAGCCGCTGATCGAGGTCAGCGGCCGCCCCCTGATCGACCATGCGCTCGACCTGGCCCGCGCCGTCGCACCGTCGCGCCTGGTGGTGAACACGCATTACCTCGGCGCGCAGATCCGCGACCATCTCGCCGGGCAGGACGTGATGGTGTCGGACGAGGCTGACCTGTTGCGCGAAACCGGCGGTGGCCTGCGCCACGCCTTGCCGCTGCTCGGCCCCGGCCCTGTCTTTACGCTCAATTCGGATGCGCTCTGGCGCGGGGACAACCCGCTGCGCCGCCTCGCCGCCGCCTGGGACCCCGCGCGGATGGAGGCGCTGCTGCTCATGCTGCCGCGCGACGCCGCGCTCGGTCACTCCGGCGCGGGCGATTTCCGGTTGACGCCAGAGGGGCGGCTGACGCGGGGCCCGGAGCTTGTCTATTCCGGCGCGCAGATCCTGCGGACGGAGGGGCTCGCCTCGATCCGCGAAGAGGTCTTTTCGCTCAACCTGTTGTGGGACAGGATCGCCGCGCGCGGCGGGCTCTACGGTCTCGCCTATGACGGGCTGTGGTGCGATGTCGGCCGGCCCGAGAACCTGCCGCTTGCCGAATCGCTGATCGCTGAAGGAACGAGGGGGGCTGGCGATGTTTCCTGACAGCGACGGTCCGCGTCTGTTTGGCCTGCCGCCGGGTGTGGATTTTGCCGATCGGGTGATCGCGGGCCTTGACCGTCTGACAGGCGGCATCGGCCCCGAGGCGCTCGCGCGGGTCACGCTTTATGTCAACACGCGCCGGATGCAGCGCCGGATGCGCGCGTTGTTCGATGCCGGGCCGCCGCGCCTCCTGCCGCGCATCCGCCTTGTCACGGACCTCGCCTTTGACCCGGTTTCGGCGGATATCCCGCCCCCTGTCGCGCCGCTGCGCCGCAAGCTCGAGCTGTCGCAGCTTGTCGCGCAATTGCTGGACCGCGAGCCCGACCTCGCCCCGCGCGCGGCCCTTTTCGACCTGTCAGAGAGCCTGGCACGGCTGATGGCCGAAATGCAGGGCGAAGGTGTGCCGCCCGAGACCATCGCGCAGCTCGACGTGACCGACCTGTCGGGCCACTGGGCACGGGCGCAACGGTTTTTCGACATCGTGCGCCGCTATTTCGACAATCCGTCAGAGCCGCCCGACCAAGAGGCCCGGCAGCGTCTCGTGGTCGAACGGCTGGCTGCAAACTGGCTGGCCAACCCGCCGTCGGATCCTGTCATCGTCGCGGGATCGACCGGGTCGCGCGGCACCACCGCGCTGTTCATGCAGGCTGTCGCGCGGCTGCCGCAAGGCGCGGTGATCCTGCCCGGGTTCGACTTTGACATGCCACAGGCGGTGTGGGACCGGCTCGACAGCGTGCTGACGGCCGAGGACCATCCGCAATACCGCTTTCGCCGGATCATGCAGGCGCTGGGCCTGAAGGCCGGCGATGTCCGGCCCTGGGACACGGCCGCGCCACCCAATGCGGCGCGCAACCGGCTGGTGTCGCTGTCGCTGCGTCCTGCGCCTGTCACCGATCAATGGCGCACCGAAGGGCCGGGCCTGCGCGACCTCGATCTGGCGACGCGCGACCTGACGCTGCTCGAGGCGGTCTCGCCGCGCGCCGAGGCGGAAACGATCGCGTTGCGCCTGCGGCACGCCGTGGACGAGGGACGGACCGCCGCGCTCATCACGCCTGACCGGATGCTGACCCGGCAGGTTGCGGCCGCGCTCGACCGCTGGAACATCACGCCCGATGACAGCGCCGGCCTGCCGCTGCCGCTTTCCCCACCCGGGCGGCTCTTGCGGCAGGTGGCCGACCTCTTTGGCCGGCCGCTGACCGCGACCGCGCTGCTGGCGCTGCTCAAACACCCGCTCGTGCATGGCGGCGCCGACCGCGGGTTGCACCTGCTGCGGACGCGCGAGCTTGAACTGCACCTGCGTCGCAACGGGCCGCCCTTTCCCGTCGCTGACACCTTTGTGCGCTGGGCGGAAAAGACGGCCGGGGCCGACCGGGGCCGCATTGACTGGGCCGGATGGCTGGCCACAACGCTCTGCGATCTCGATCCGACGCCGGTCAGGCCGCTCTGCGATCATGTGACGGCGCATCTCGCGCTGGCGGAGCGACTGTCCGACGGCCCCGAAGGACGAGGCGGCCTGTGGGACGAGGCGGCCGGGCGTGTCGCAAAACAGGTCTGCGACACGCTGGTGCTGCATGCCGATGCCGGCGGCCCCCTGTCGGCGACGGATTATGCCGCGCTGTTCGGTGCGGTGCTGGCCGGGGCCGAGGTGCGCGACCGCGACACCGGCCATCCGCAGGTCCTGTTTCGCGGAACGCTCGAGGCGCGGGTGCAGGGGGCTGACCTCATCATCCTCGGCGGGATGAACGAGGGCGTTTGGCCGGAGGCGCCCGCCGCCGACCCCTGGCTGAACCGGACCATGCGGGCGCAGGCGGGGTTGTTGCTGCCGGAACGGCGGATCGGGCTGTCCGCGCATGACTACATGCAGGCCGTGGCCGGTGCCGAAGTCTGGATCACGCGCGCCGTGCGGGGCGACGAGGCGCAGACCGTGCCGTCGCGCTGGATCAACCGGCTCTGCAATCTGTTGGGCGGGCTGGAGGATACGGGCGGCAAGGCCGCGCTTGCCGCGATGCGTGAGCGCGGGCAGGGATGGGCTGCGCGCGCTGCGGCGCTTTCGGCGCCTCAAACAGTCACTGACAAGGCCAAACGCCCGTCACCACGCCCGCATCCCGATCATCGCCCGAAGACCCTCTCTGTCACCCGGATCAAGACGTTGATCCGCGACCCCTATGCGATCTATGCCGAATACATCCTCGGGCTGCGCCCGCTTGACCCGCTCAGCCAGACGCCCGACGCGCTGTTGCGGGGGACGGTGCTGCACGAGGTGTTCGAGCGGTTCATCGACCTGCGCCTGCCGCCGGACGCAGCCGGCACCCGCGCCGCGTTGATCGCGACCGCGGCCGAGGTTCTGGAGGCCCGCTGCCCCTGGCCGACCGTGCAGCGGATCTGGCTCGCGCGGATCGACAAGGTGGCCGATGATTTCCTGCGCGACGAGGTCGGGCGGCAGGCGCTGGGCGTGCCCCGGCACCTCGAAATCCGCGGCGCGCTGCCGCTCGACGACCTCGGCTTCACGCTGACGGCCAAGGCCGACCGGATCGACATCGCCGCCGAAGGCGTGGTCAACCTTTACGATTACAAGACCGGCAAGCCGCCGACCGGCAAGCAGCAGGCCCGGTTCGACAAGCAACTGCTGCTCGAGGCGGCAATGGTATCGCGGGGCGCCTTTCCCGCGATCGGCGCGGCGACGGTGGCAGAGGCGGCCTATATCGGACTGGGTGCGCCGCCAGCCGTTGTCCCGGCGCCGCTGGCCGACCATCCGCCCGCGCGCGTGCTGGACGAATTGCGCAGCCTGATCGCGCAATGGCAGGTTGTCACGCGCGGTTATTCGGCCCGCATGACCATGGAAAAGGATGCGGATACAAGCGATTATGACCATCTCTCCCGCTTTGGCGAATGGGAACTGGGCGATGATGTCGCGCCCGAGACGATGCCGGGCGGCCCCGCATGACCGCCCCTGACGACGCCACCCAGCGCCAGATCGAAGCCGCCGATCCGCGCAATTCGACCTGGCTTTCGGCCAATGCGGGGTCGGGCAAGACGCGGGTGCTGACCGACCGGGTGGCACGGCTCCTGCTTGACGGGGTCGATCCGCAGAACATCCTTTGCCTGACCTATACCAAGGCCGCGGCGAGCGAGATGCAGAACCGGCTGTTCCGCCGCCTTGGCGCGTGGTCGATGCTCGACGACGGTCCCCTGCGGGCCGATCTGGTCGCGCTCGGGATCGAGGATCTGATCGACCAGTCCCGCCTTGCCGATGCGCGCAGGCTCTTTGCCCGCGCGATCGAGACGCCGGGCGGGCTCAAGATCCAGACGATCCATTCGTTCTGCGCTGGCCTCTTGCGCCGCTTTCCGCTCGAAGCGGGGGTGAGCCCGCGATTTGCCGAGATGGACGACCGGATGGCGCTCCTCTTGCGGACCGAAGTGGTTGACGGCATTGCGATGGGTCCGCAACGACCGTTGCTTGACGCGCTGCTGGGGCAGTTCAGCGGTGACGCGCTCGACAATCTGCTCAGGGAGATCGTCGCGCGGCGTGATGCCTTTGCGGCAGAGGCGGACCCTGCCGCGCTCGCGGCGCGGCTTGGCGTGCAGGCCGGGCTCGACCGTGAGGGGCTCTTGCGACAGGTGCTGCCACCGCAAAGCGCGGCTGTGCTTTCGGCGCTGATGGCGTTGTGCCGCACGGGCAAATCGTCGGATCTGCGCGCGGCTGAAAAGCTCTCTGGGGTAAACGCAGACAACCCGGGCCTGCGCGATCTGGCCGTGCTCGAAGACATTTTCCTGTTCGGCAAAGATGCCAAAACCCCGTTTGGGGCCAAGATAGGGTCTTTTCCCACCAGTGCGCTGCGCGGGGCCAACCCCGACCTGACTGCGGCCGTCGAAGCGATGATGGCGGTCGTCGAGGCGGCGCGTCCGCAGCGGCTTGCGCTCATGGCGCTCGACCGGACGCTGCGGCTGCATGACTTTGCCCGCGTCTTTTTGCCGGCCTATGACGCGGTCAAACTGCGGCGCGGCGCGCTCGACTTTGACGACCTGATCCGCAAGGCGCGCCAGTTGCTGACGGATGATGCCGTGGCGCAATGGGTGCTGTTCCGGCTCGATGGCGGGATCGATCACATCCTCGTGGACGAGGCGCAGGACACCAGCCCCGACCAATGGGATGTGGTCGAGCGGCTGTCACAAGAGTTCGCGGCCGGAACCGGCGCCCGCGATGGCAGGACACGGACCATCTTTGTCGTGGGCGACCGCAAACAGTCGATCTATTCCTTCCAGGGCGCCGACCCCGAAGCGTTTGACCGGATGCGCAGCCTGTTCGGGCAGCGGACCCTGGCCGGTCTGGTGCCGCTCGAGCTTGAATATTCGTTCCGGTCGTCCCCGGCCATTCTTGCCGTCGTTGACCAGACTTTCGTGGGCGAGCAGCGCGCGGGTCTGGGCGATCATGTCTATCACCGCGCCTTCAACGCGGACATGCCGGGCCGGGTCGATCTGTGGCCCGTGATCCCCAAGGCCGAGGCCGTGGATGACCGGGAGTGGACTGACCCACTCGACCGGCCCGGCGCGTTGCATCATGACAGGCTGCTGGCCGACCGGATCGCCGACGCCATCGCCACGATGATCGAAACAGAGACTATTGCGGCCAAGGTCGAGGGTTTTTCAGGCTATGTGCAGCGCCCGGTGACGCCCGGTGACGTCCTCATTCTGGTGCAGCGACGGTCAACCCTCTTTCACGAGATCATCCGCGCCTGCAAATCGCGCGGCCTCTCCATCGCCGGGGCCGACAGGCTGCGGGTCGGAGGAGAGCTTGCCGTGCGCGACATCGCGGCCGTTCTGCGGTTTCTCGCCTTGCCCGAGGATGACCTCTCGCTCGCCTGCGCGCTGCGCTCCCCGCTTCTGGGCTGGGACGAGCCGACGCTCTATCGCCTCGCGCAGGGGCGGCCTTCGGGGCAGTTCCTGTGGCAGGCGCTGCGCGACGCCCCGGATCATGCGGAGACCCGCGAGATCCTGGACGATCTGCGCCAGCAGGCCGATTTTCTGCGGCCCTATGACCTGATCATGCGCCTTTTGCTGCATCATGGCGGGCGGCAGGCGCTGATTGCGCGGCTGGGCAGCGAGGCCGAGGACGGCATTGATGCGCTCCTCGCGCAGGCGCTCGCCTATGAGACGACCGAAGTGCCGGGCCTGACAGGGTTTCTTGAATGGATGGATACCGACGCGCAAGAGGTCAAGCGGCAGTCGGATTCCATCGGTGACCGCATCCGGGTGATGACGGTCCATGGCGCAAAGGGGCTCGAAGCGCCGATCGTCTTTCTGCCTGACACCGCAAAGCGGCGGGAAGCGGTGCGCCAGGTGATGTTCGGCGGGCGGGGCGAGGCGCTGTGGGGTGGCGCCGTGGATGATATGCCCCTTGCGCTATGCGATCTGCGCGAGGCTGCAATCGACGCGCAGCGGCGGGAAAGACAGCGGCTTCTCTATGTCGGCATGACCCGCGCCGAAAGCTGGCTGATCGTCTGCGGCGCCGGGGATCAAAACGCTGCGGATGAAAGCTGGTATAGCGCCGTTGCAGCGGGCATGGAACGCGCCGGCGCCGTGGCCCGGCGATTTGGCGAGGGTGAGGGTGAGGGAGATGGCTTGCGGCTCGAGGTGTTCGACTGGGCCTCCCTGCCCCGGATCACCCCGCAACCTCCCGCCGCATCCCCCTGCGGACCCCGAGAGCCATCGGCGGTCACGGCGCCCCCCGTCGCCAGCGCACCCGTTTCGCCATCCGACCTTGGCGGGGACAAGGTGCTGCCCGGCGACAGCGCGCTCACCGATGGCGAGGCGGCGCTGGCCCGCGGCAGGTTGATGCACCTGCTGCTCGAACACCTGCCGGGCCTGGCCGGACCGCGGCGCGCCATGCAGGCCGCGGCGCTGGTCGCGGGGAGCGACGATGCCGCGCTCCTGCAGGACAGCGGCGCGCTGATCCAAGAGGCGATGGCGATCCTCGATGCGCCCTCCCTCGCCCCGGTGTTTGGCGCAAATGCCATGGCCGAAGTCTCCGTGACTGCGCCCTGGCCCGGGCGGGCCCTGCGTCTGCACGGCACCATCGACCGCCTTGTGATCACGCCCGAGGCCATGCTTGTCGTCGATTTCAAGACCAATCAGCGGGTTCCCGACGGCGCGACCGCCATTCCCGAGGGGCTGCTGCGACAAATGGGCGCCTATTTCGTCATGTTGCGGCAGGTTTATCCGGAAACGCCCATCGAAATGGCAATCCTGTGGACATCGACAGCACAACTGATGCCCGTTCCGGCCGATCTCGCCCTTGCGGCCTTCGACCGGGCGGCGGTCCCTTGACGGTCCCCGGGCGGGGTCATACGTTCCGGCCTCATCACCAAAGGAGTGCGCCTTATGGCAACCGTAGCTGTCACCGATGCAACATTCGACGCCGAAGTGCGCCAGTCGCCGATCCCCGTCGTGGTGGATTTCTGGGCCGAATGGTGCGGCCCCTGCAAGATGATCGGCCCCGCCCTCGAAGAGCTGTCGGTTGAATATGCCGGCAAGATCAAGATCGTAAAGGTCAACGTGGACGAAAACCCCAATTCGCCGGCCCAGATGGGCGTGCGCGGCATCCCCGCGCTGTTCCTGTTCAAGGAAGGCGTGGTTGTCGCGAACAAATCCGGCGCCGCCCCCAAGGCCGCGCTGCAAAGCTGGATCGACGGCGCGCTCTGACCCCCGGGGTCAGACGCAATGAAGCGCGGGCGCCCGTCGTGGCGCCCGTTTTCATGCCGGTTGCGGGCGACGGTCCGCGTCCACATATTGTGGGGGCACAAGAGGGGACCATCATGAGCAATTCCGACTTTCCCGGCTGGCACGGCACCACGATCATCGGCCTGCGCAAGGGCGGGCAGGTGGTGATCGCTGGCGACGGGCAAGTGAGCCTGGGCCAAACCGTGATCAAGGGCACCGCGCGCAAGGTGCGCCGCCTCTCACCCGGCGGCCATGATGTGATCGCGGGCTTTGCCGGGTCCACGGCCGATGCCTTTACCCTGCTCGAACGGCTCGAGAAAAAGCTCGAGGCCACGCCCGGCCAGCTGGCCCGCGCCAGCGTCGAACTGGCCAAGGACTGGCGCACCGACAAATATCTGCAAAAGCTCGAGGCGATGCTCATCGTCAGTGACGGCAGCACGCTGCTGGTCATCACCGGCGCCGGCGACGTGCTCGAGCCCGAACATGACGTGGCCGCCATCGGGTCAGGCGGCAACTATGCCCTTGCCGCCGCGCGCGCGCTGATGGACAGCGACCTGAGCGCAGAACAGATCGCCCGCCGCGCAATGGCCATCGCCGCCGATATCTGCGTTTACACAAACGGAAATCTCACCGTGGAATCCCTGCCCGCCTGATGTCCGGGCGCGCCGCCCCCGCTTCATCTTGCCACAAATATCCCCGCCGGAGGCTCCGACACCCGCCACGGGCGCGGCCGTCAGCCCTTGCGCCGCTCGGCCTCCATCCAGGCCCGCAAGACCGCGTTGATGCGCGTCTGGTAGCCCTTGCCCTGCGCCTGAAAGAAATCGAGCACCTCCGGATCCACGCGCAGCGAGATCATGCGCTTGGGCTGCGGCAGGCGCACCTCTGCCGCGTCCCAGACGACCGGCGGTGGCGCGGGTGGCGGTGCGGGTGTGGCAGGCGTCTCCGTCGTCCAGAGCTTGCGCAGGATCTTTCGGGGTGGCATTGGCCCGTTCATTCTGTCCAATCCTCTGGATTTGATGGTAAAAATAGGCGTGTATATACAAAACGTCAATATTGTTTCCCGGCCTTGGAAAACCGCGCGCCGCCGCTTAGATCGATCGCAGCAGAAGGATGCCCAGATGACCGACCTGACCCCGCGCGAGATTGTGTCCGAGCTTGACCGCTACATCATCGGGCAGCGCGATGCGAAACGCGCCGTCGCCGTGGCGCTGCGCAACCGCTGGCGGCGCAGCCGCCTGGCAGAGGATCTGCGCGATGAGGTCTATCCCAAGAACATCCTGATGATCGGGCCGACCGGCGTCGGCAAGACCGAGATCAGTCGCCGTCTGGCGAAACTCGCCCGCGCGCCCTTCATCAAGGTCGAGGCGACGAAGTTTACCGAGGTCGGCTATGTCGGGCGCGATGTAGAGCAGATCATCCGCGACCTTGTGGACATCGCCATCGCCCAGACCCGCGAACAGATGCGCGAGGATGTGAAGGCCCGCGCGCACAAGGCCGCCGAGGACCGCGTCATCGCCGCCATCGCCGGCACCGACGCGCGCGACAGCACGCGCGACGTGTTCCGTCGCAAGCTCAAATCAGGCGAGCTGGATGATACCGTGATCGAGATCGAGGTCGCGGATACGTCGACCCCGATGGGGTTCGAGGTGCCCGGCCAGCCGGGCATGATGCCGGGGATGAACCTCGGAGACCTGTTCGGCAAGGCCTTTGGCGGGCGCAAGACGCGCAAGAAGTTGCGCGTGGCCGACAGCTATGACCTGCTGATTTCCGAAGAGGCGGACAAGCTTCTCGATGACGAGACCGTGACGCGCGCGGCAATCACGGCGGTCGAGCAGGCGGGCATCGTGTTTCTCGACGAGATCGACAAGGTCTGCGCCCGCAGCGACGCGCGCGGTGCCGATGTCAGCCGCGAGGGCGTGCAGCGCGACCTGCTGCCGCTGATCGAGGGCACGACGGTAAGCACCAAGCACGGGCCCGTGCGCACCGACCATGTGCTGTTCATCGCCTCTGGCGCCTTTCACATCGCCAAACCGTCAGACCTGCTGCCCGAATTGCAGGGGCGCCTGCCGATCCGGGTGGAACTGCGCCCGCTGACCGAAGAGGATTTCGTGCGCATCCTGACCGAGACCGACAATGCGCTGACGCTGCAATACACAGCCCTGATGGCCACCGAATCCGTCACTGTCAGCTTTACCCCAGACGGGATCGCGGCGCTCGCCCGTATCGCGGCCGAGGTCAACCGCAGCGTCGAGAACATCGGCGCGCGCAGGCTTTACACGGTGATGGAGCGGGTTTTCGAAGAGCTGTCCTTTACCGCGCCTGACCGCGCCGGTGAGGCGGTTGAGGTGAATGCCGCCTTTGTAGAGACACATCTGGGCGCGCTGAGCCGGTCCACCGACCTGTCGCGATATGTGCTCTGACGTGATTTTCGGGCTTTCCATTCCCTGACTCTGTTGGGATGTAGGGTCATGACTTTCCTGCGCTTCGTGACCGACAACTGGACCTGGCTTCTGGCCGGGTTCATCCTGACATTCGGGTCGTCCTATGGGCAGACCTTCTTCATCTCGCTTTTTGCCGATCAGATCATGGCGCATTTTGGCCTGACCAACGGCCAATGGGGCGCGGTCTATACCGTGGCGACCACGGCATCGGCCATCGCGATGATCTGGATGGGCGGGTTCACCGACCGCTTTCGCGCCCGGCAGTTTGGCATGTTCACCCTGATCATGCTGGCGCTGTCCTGTCTGAGCCTGTCCGCAATGCCCGCGGGTTGGGTCGCCGGGCTGGGGTTCAGCATCTTTGCGCTGCGCTTTTTCGGGCAGGGGCTGATGGGCCATATTGCCATTGTGGCCACCGCGCGCTGGTTTGTCGCCACGCGGGGGCGGGCGCTGTCGATTGTCACCATGGGCTTTGCCATGGGGCAGGCCGTGCTGCCGCTGATCTTTGTGGCGCTGCTGGCGCTGTTTGACTGGCGCTGGCTCTGGGTGATCGCGGCGGCGGTGACGGTTCTGACGATCCCCGCCATCCTCGTGTTGCTGCGCAAGGAGCGGACACCGCAGTCCTTGGCGGAATCGTCGCAGTCGCTGGGCATGGCGAGCCGGCACTGGACACGGGCCGAAACGCTGCGGCACTGGCTCTTCTGGCTGATGGTGCCGCTGCTGATCGCGCCGCCCGCCTGGGGCACGGCGCTGTTCTTTCAACAAGTGCATCTGGTGGGGGTCAAAGGCTGGACGCTGACGGCTTTTGTGGCGCTGATGCCACTCTACACCGCCGCGACCATCGGCGCGACCTTTGCATCGGGCTGGGCCATCGACCGGTTCGGCTCGGGCGCTCTGGTGCCGTTTTACATGCTGCCCTGGGCAGCGGGGTTCGTCGTGCTGTTCCTGGCGCAGACGATCCTGGGGGCGGGTGTGGCACTGGTGCTGCTGGGGCTAGGGTCGGGGATCTCGGCCACGGTGCCCAGCGCCTTTTGGGCGGAGTATTACGGCACCCGGCACACCGGGTCGATCAAGGCCGCGGCGGCGGCGATCATGGTGTTCGGCTCGGCCATCGGACCGGGGGTGTCGGGCGCGCTGATCGACTACGGCATCGACTTTCCGGGCCAGATGCCGGGGATTGCCGCGATGTTCCTGCTTTCGGGGCTGCTCGGCGCGATCGGCGTAGCGCGGGCGCGCCCGCTGCTAGCGGTGGCGGCGTAGATAGACGTAATAGGCCCCCGCCCCGCCGTGTTTGAGATGCGCGGGCGCGACCTGCATCACCATATGGCCGATCGGCGGCAGCGCGAGCCATTGCGGCACCTGATGGCGCAGCGCACCCTGCCTGACAGGCATCGGCGCGAGGTCATCGCGGACCTTGCCCTTGCCGGTGATGACCAGGACCAGCCGCCGCTGCGCGGCATGCGAGGACAGAATGAATGTGACGAGCGCGGGATGCGCCTCGGCCAGGGTCATGCCGTGCAGGTCGATGCGCCCTTCGGGGTCGAGCTTGCCACGCTTGAGCTTGCCATAGGCCTTGTGATCCATCTGGAGTGGCGCCTGATGCAGCCGCTCGGGCAGCGCGGGGAGCAGGTCATGGTCGCGGCGATGGTCAACCGCCTGCCCGACGTGAAAGGGGCGCAGCGGCAGGGCGCGGGGCGGCTGTTTGATCTGCGGTGGCGGGGCGGGTTCGGGGTGATGGTCTGCCGCCTTTGGCGGGTCGAGCGGCTTGGTCCGGCGCGCGACCATGTCCCACAGCGCGCGCTCTTCGGCAGAGAGGTGGCGGGGGCGCCTCATGCCCGGCCACCGTCGCGCGGTGCGGGGGCGACCCGGCGTCCGACGCGGTCGATGGCCGCATGACCGGCGCCCGCGACCATGGCGGCGGCGTCACGGCCGCCGGGCCGGCCACGGTCGGCCTGGACGAGGCCGGGCGTCCTGCACATGCTCACGCCCGCCATGGCAGCGGATCATTCGCTGGTGGCGACGAGCGTCCAGTTCGGATCGTCGGTGCCCATCACGCGGGCAAAGGTCCAGACATCGCGCTGCCGTTTGATCGCGGTCGGGCTGCCCTCGATGATGGCGCCGTCACGGTCGCGCACGACCTCGGTCAACTCGCCGGTAAAGCGCACCGAAAGCTCGGCCTCGCGGCTCTGACGATCAAAGGTCGCATCCTTGAGGCCCAGATCGCTGATACCGACAAAGGTCGCCTCGACCCGGATCCCCTCGCGGGCGCGCTGCTGCACCACGCCGTCAAAGGCATCAAACACTTCGGGCGAGATGAAGGGGCGGACCGTCTCAAGCTCGCCTTTCTCAAACGCCATGAGGATCAACTCGTAGGCGCCACGCGCGCCCTGCAGGAATTCGCGCAGATTGAAGTCGTGATCGACCCCCTTCATCGCGGCCAGCGCGGTTGCGGCATTGCTGTCGGCGGGGACATGGTCGGTGATGTCGCGGTCGGGGCCGCCTTCGATCACCTCGAGGTCGGGGCGTGCCCGGCGCTTGCTCTCGGTCGGAGCAGGAACGGCAGGCTTTTCAAAGCCTTCCCGCGTGCCCAACACGTTGCGCAGACGCAGGATCAGAAAGATCGCAATCCCCGCAAGAACAAGAAGCTGGATGATCGGCGAATTCATATGGTCCTCTTTCTTGACGGGGCGGGCTTTGATCGTCCCCTCACCGTCCTTATGTAAGTGCTGGGGGGGGCCAAGTCCACCTGCGGCCCGCAGATAAGCCCCACAGTCCAGCAACGAGGTGCGGCCATGTGGCTGTTTGCTCTTTTTCTCGCGATCCCGCTGATCGAGATTGCTCTTTTCATTCAGGTCGGCGGGCTGATCGGGCTCTGGCCGACGCTCGCCATTGTGGTCCTGACGGCCATCGCGGGCACCTGGCTCGTGCGGGCGCAGGGCGGGCAGGCGCTGTCGCAACTGCGCCGCTCGATGGCGCAACTCGATGATCCGGCGGAACCTTTGGCGCATGGCGCGATGATCCTGCTGGCGGGGGCGCTGCTGCTGACGCCGGGGTTTTTCACCGACACGGTCGGATTTGTGCTGCTGGTGCCGCGCGTGCGGCTTGCGATGTTCCGCTGGCTGCGGGGGCGCGTGCGGATGCAGGCGTTTCAGATGGGGCCGGGTCCGCAGGGGTCGCGGCCCCATGACGATCGCGTGATCGACGCGGAGTTCGAAGAGGTGGAGCCGGGCAAGCGGCCGACGCATCGCCCTTCGGGCTGGACGCAGCACTGAAGGCTTGAGCATTGAGACATTGCGCGCGGCCTGATAGGTAAGCGGCAAAGTCATTCAATTTCCGGAGCGAAAGCCATGTCCGACATTCCCGCCACCCCGCCGGCCACCCCCACCGAGCCCGCCAAGATCACGCAGCGCGTTGTCGCCCAGTATATCCGCGACATGTCGTTCGAGAACGGTCTGGCGCAAAAGGGCATCCAGGGCGATGTGCAGCCCGAGATCGCGGTGATGGTGAACCTCGATGCGCGCAAGCGTGGGACCGAGAACCAATACGAGGTCATCACCAAGCTCAACATCACGTCCAAGACCAAGGCGTCGGGTGACACGCTGTTCGTGCTCGAGATCGAATATGCCGGGGTCTTCCAGATCGAAGGCGTGCCGGAAGATCAGATGCACCCCTACCTGCTGATCGAATGCCCGCGCATCACCTTTCCGTTCCTGCGCCGCATCGTCAGCGACGTGACGCGCGACGGTGGTTTCCCGCCGCTGAACCTCGAAATGATCGACTTTCTTGCGCTTTACCGCAACGAACTTGCCCGGCGCGCGCAGGCCGCGCAGGCAGCGGCGCCGACGGTCAACTGAACCGCTTCCACAGCGCATCGTCGCCCAGCTTGGCCACAAAGGCCTCGTGGGCGGCGGTCTCTGCATCTGTCAATCGCGCCGGGAGCGGCGTCGGGCGGGGACGCGGGCGCCATGCCCCGGCGTCGCCACCGCGCGTCATGGGGCTGTCGGTGTTTGCCGAGAGGCCGAAATCTGGCTGGCGACCGCCGATCAGCTCGAGATAGACCTCGGCCAGAATTTCGCTGTCGAGCAGCGCGCCATGCAGCGTGCGGGTGGAATTGTCGATGCCAAAGCGCCGGCACAGCGCGTCGAGAGAGGCCGGTGCGCCCGGAAACCGACGGCGCGCGATGGCAAGCGTGTCGATCGCCCGGTCCATCGGCAGGAGCGGCCTGTTGGTCCAGCCAAGCTCTGCATTGAGAAACTTCATGTCGAAGGCGGCGTTGTGGATCACCAGTTTCGCATCGCCGATGAAGTCGAGAAACGCCTGCGCGATGGCGGAAAAGACCGGCTTGTCACGCAGGAAATCATCACCGAGGCCGTGCACCTCGAACGCACCTTGCGGCATGGAGCGCTGCGGGTTGATATATTGGTGATAGGTGCGGCCGGTGGGCATGTGGTTGTGAAGCTCGACCGCGCCGATCTCGACGATGCGGTCGCCTTCGGCAGGCTCGAAACCTGTCGTCTCGGTGTCCAGAACGATCTCACGCATCGGCCGGTTGCCCCCTGATCTGCGCGATAAGCTGTCGCACGGCGGCGCGGGTGTCGTCCAGCGTCAGCGTTTCGATCACATGGGTGGCGCGGGCGCGTTTTTCGGCGTCGGGCATCTGCCGGGCCAGAATGGTGTCGAATTGCGCCTGGGTCATGCCGGGCCGGGCGAGAACACGGGCGGCCTGCACAGCAGGCGGGGCGGTCACGACGAGCGTGGCGTCAAGCCAGCGCTCTGCGCCCGTCTCGAACAGGAGGGGGATGTCAAAGACAACGATATCGGACTGCGTCTGCGCCAGAAAGGCGGCGCGGTCCTGCGCGACCAGCGGGTGCACGATGGACTCGATCCGCGACAGCGCGGCCGGGTCGGCGGCGATGGCGGTCTTGAGCGCCTCGCGCGAGATCGCACCATCCGAAAGAGCGTCAGGAAAGGCGGCGCCCAGCGGTGCTGTGGCGGCGCCACCGGGGGCATAGAGGCGATGCACGGCGGCATCGGCATCCCAGACAGGGATGCCCTCATCGGCGAACATCGCGGCGGTGGTCGATTTGCCCATGCCGATGGAGCCGGTGAGGCCAAGCAGAAAGGTCATCCGAGCACGGCGGCCCGGGTTGCTTCATCGACGGCGGGCCGCGTGCCGAACCACCGCTCGAAGGCAGGGACGGCCTGGTGCAGCAGCATCCCCAGCCCATCGACGACGGTGCAGCCGGCGGCCTCGGCCGTCAGCAGGAGGCGGGTGCGCAGGGGGTTGTAGACCAGGTCGGTGACCACGGTCCCGGGGCGCAACCCGTCGAGCGGAACGCGGAATTCGGCGCCGCCGGTCATGCCCAGCGAGGTGGTGTTGACCACGGTTGCCGCCTCTTCGATCATGTTGCCGGCCTGCACCCAATCCACCACATGCACCTTGGAGCCGAAGTCATGTTTGAGCGCCTCTGCGTTCTGGCGGGTGCGGTTGGACAGAAGGATCTCGGTGCAGCCGACCTCGATCAGGGACGAGATCACGGCACGGGCCGCGCCGCCGGCCCCCAGGACAGCGGCAGGCCCGGCGTCGGGACGCCAGTCGGGCGCGCCTTGCCTGAGGTTGGAGACAAAGCCGTAGCCGTCGGTATTGTCGGCGTGGATCTTGCCATCCTTGCGAAAGATCAGGGTATTGGCGGCCCCGATCAGGATCGCGCGGTCCGAGATGTGATCGACAAGGTCAAGGATCGCGACCTTGTGCGGGATGGTGATGTTGACGCCGACAAATCCCATGCGCGGCAGGGTGCGGACGACCTGTTCCAGGTCCTCTTCGTGGACGTGCAGGGGCACATAGTCGCCCTTGAGGCCGTAGCGGCCCAGCCAGTGTTTGTGCAGCCGCGGGGAGAGCGAATGCGCGATCGGGTTGCCGATCACGCCGGCGAGGGGAATGTCGTGCTGGGTCATGACGGCAATGTTCCGCGAAGCGACAGATAAGACAAGAGTTCGAGAAGGGGCAGGCCCAGGACGGTGAAATAGTCGCCCTCGACCCGCGAAAACAGGCGCACGCCTTCTTCTTCGAGTTTGTAGGCGCCGACGGCCTCGCGGATCGACGGCCAATTGCGGGTGACATAGGCGCAAAGCCAGTCGTCGGACATCTGGTGCATGGTCAGACGGACAGTGCCGACATGGCGCCAGAGCGGCTTTCCGTCGCCGTGGATGACAACGGCCGAGAGGAGCTGATGCGTCTGGCCGGACATGGCGCGCAACTGGTCGAGAGCCTGTTCGGGCGAGACCGGCTTGGACAGCAGAGCGCCGCGGAAGGCCAGGACCTGGTCGCAGCCGATCACCATCGCGCCGGGGTTGCGGGCAGAGATGCGGGCGGATTTCATCTCGGCCAGGGCATCGGCGATGTCGCGGGGGCTGGCGGCCTCGGCGATAAGGGCGTCGCGCACCGCATCCTCGTCGATGCGGGCCACGTCGGTCGTGAAGGGCACGCCGGCGTTGCGCAGGAGCGTGGCGCGGACCGCAGAGGCAGAGGCGAGAATGATCGGCTGGGACATGTGGATAAGGCCGGGGGCAATCATGAGGGAAACGCTGTGCGTAGAGTGTGCAGTTTTCGGGGCGACGATGGTAGAGGGGATGAAACGGGGAGAAACGGGCGGCTTCGGGTCCGGCCATACACTGTGGAGCGGGATAACTGTCGGTTGTGGATGACTTTGCCGCTTGGTGGGAGTCAAGGGGTCGAACTGGGGAATCTTGACCGGATGTTCAGAAATAAACTGTTCAAAACCAGATATTTGCATCACGACAGACCAGCAGGGCCCAGGCGGATGCAGCCTGTCGGACTGAGGATAACTCTGCGGGTGAATCGTGAATGGCGGGTTATCCCGAGGCCCTACATCATCAACATCTTTCTATTTTCTTAATTCTATTTAGGAAGAGCAGGAAAGAAGAGGGCAGGACATGACAGTCATACCGTTGGAACTTTATCCCTGGCTCAAGGTGGGTCATATCGTGTCGCTGATCGCCTGGATGGCGGGGATGTTCTATTTGCCGCGGCTCTATGTCTATCACGCCGAACAGGCCGCGGTGGGATCGGATCTTGACCGGACGTTCCAGGTGATGGAGCGCAAGCTGTTGAAGCTGATCATGAATCCGGCGATGGTCTCGACCTGGGTGTTTGGGCTGCTGCTGATCGCGATGGGCATGTTCGACTGGTCTGCCGCCTGGTCGTGGATCAAGCTGGCTGGCGTGATTGGCATGACAGGGGTGCATGGCTGGCTGGCGGCGCGGCGGCGGGATTTTGCCGAGGGGCGCAACACGCGGGCAGGGCGGACCTATCGTATTGCCAATGAGGTGCCCACGCTGCTGATGCTGCTGATTGTCGTGATGGTGGTGGTGCGGCCGTTCTGAGGGATGCGGCGACATCGGGTCGAGCGACGGCCGGAATTGACTCGGGACGCTTGGGCGCCTAAGGAAGCAACACTGCCCGTCCGGGACAGGATCATCACCCTATAGTCAAGCATGAATGGCCAGCGTCTGGCTGTTTGCAGGAAATCCCATGTCGCAAATTGATACCGTCCTCAACACCGATGGTGAAACCGATGGTGAACAGGTTCATCGCCTCAACCTGGCCGATCTGAAGGCGAAGAGCCCGAAAGACCTGCTCGACATGGCGGAAGAGCTGGAGATCGAGAACGCCTCGACCATGCGCAAGGGTGACATGATGTTCGCCATCCTCAAGGAGCGCGCGGACGAGGATTGGGTGATCGGCGGCGATGGTGTGCTGGAGGTCCTGCAGGACGGTTTCGGCTTTTTGCGCTCGCCGTCCGCGAATTATCTGCCGGGGCCGGACGACATCTATGTCTCGCCTGACATGATCCGGCAATATTCGCTGCGCACCGGTGATACGGTGGAAGGGGTGATGCAGGAACCCAATGACAATGAACGTTATTTTGCGTTGACCAGTGTCGAGCAGATCAATTTCGAGTCGCCTGAGAAGGCGCGCCACAAGGTTGCCTTTGACAACCTGACACCGCTTTATCCCGAAGAGCGGCTGAAGATGGAGATCGAGAATGACCCGACTCTCAAGGACCGTTCGGCGCGGATCATCGACCTTGTTGCGCCTATCGGGAAAGGTCAGCGCGGGCTGATCGTGGCGCCGCCGCGGACCGGCAAGACGGTGCTTTTGCAGAATATCGCCCATTCGATCGCGACCAACCATCCGGAATGTTACCTGATCGTGCTGCTGATCGACGAGCGGCCCGAGGAAGTCACGG
The DNA here is from genome assembly GCA_009993005.1 of Rhodobacterales bacterium. GTDB lineage: Bacteria > Pseudomonadota > Alphaproteobacteria > Rhodobacterales > Rhodobacteraceae > JAACUH01. The sequence goes on along the minus strand of JAACUH010000057.1, from coordinate 33,645 downwards.
ACATGCAGCGGTCGGTGAAGGGCGAGGTGATCTCTTCGACCTTTGACGAACCCGCGTCGCGGCATGTTGCGGTGTCGGAAATGGTGATCGAAAAGGCAAAACGGCTGGTGGAGCACAAGCGGGATGTTGTCATCCTGCTTGATTCGATCACGCGGCTTGGCCGGGCGTTCAACACCACGGTGCCGTCTTCGGGCAAGGTTCTGACCGGTGGGGTGGATGCAAATGCGCTGCAACGACCGAAGCGGTTCTTTGGCGCGGCGCGCAACATCGAAGAGGGCGGGTCGCTGACCATCATCGCGACAGCGCTGATCGATACCGGCAGCCGGATGGATGAGGTTATTTTCGAAGAGTTCAAGGGGACCGGGAACTCGGAAATCGTGCTTGACCGCAAGGTGGCTGACAAGCGCGTATTTCCCGCGATGGACATCCTCAAGTCGGGCACGCGCAAGGAGGAATTGCTGGTCGACAAGGGTGATCTGGCCAAAACCTATGTCTTGCGACGGATCCTCAACCCGATGGGGACCACGGATGCGATCGAGTTTCTGCTGTCAAAACTCAGGCAGACCAAGACAAATTCCGATTTCTTTGACTCGATGAACAGCTGATTTCTGTTTTATAACAAAGTCTTGTAGCAAATGGACACGATCTTTGCCCTAGCGTCAGCGCGAGGCCGTGCTGGTGTCGCTGTTGTGCGGATTTCTGGTCCGGATGCGCTGGACGTGGCGCAGGGGCTTGCCGGTGCGCTGCCTGAACATGGCCGGGCTCTGCGGCTGTTGCGGGGGGCCGGGGGGCAGATCCTCGACCAGGCGCTGGTTCTAACTTTTGCGGCCGGCCGCAGTTTTACGGGTGAGCGGGTTTCGGAACTGCATCTGCACGGGAGTATCGCGGTTGTCGCGTCGGTCTTGCGTGCCTTGAGCGCGGATCCCAGATTGCGCGCTGCTCTTCCGGGTGAGTTTACACGGAGGGCGCTTGAAAACGGGCGCCTGGACCTTGCGCAGGTCGAGGGTCTTGCGGATCTGATCGATGCGGAAACTGAGGCCCAGCGTCGTCAGGCGATGCGCGTCCTGTCAGGGGCCATTGGGGATCTGGCAAAAGGGTGGCGGGCGAGGCTGATCCGCGCGGTGGCATTGATCGAGGTGACGATCGATTTTGTGGATGAGGACGTGCCGGTCGATGTGGGGCCCGAGGTGCTGACGCTTGTGAGGGCGGTCAGAGGCGAGCTGCGCAGCGAAGCGGCCGGAGTGAGTGCGGCAGAGCGCGTGCGCGACGGCTTTGAAGTTGCGATCGTTGGTGCGCCGAACGTCGGAAAATCGACGCTTCTCAATGCTTTGGCGGGGCGCGAGGCGGCGATCACATCGGAACATGCGGGGACAACGCGCGATGTGATCGAGGTGAGGATGGAAATTGCGGGGCTTCCTGTGACATTGCTGGATACGGCCGGTCTTCGGGAGACGGCAGACGCTGTCGAGCGGATCGGGATCGGTCGTGCCCGGGCGCGCGCGCAAGAGGCCGATTTGCGGATCCACCTTGTCCTGCCCGGGCAGGCTCCGGAACTGATGCCAACGGATGGGGATCTTGTGGTGACTGCCAAGGGCGATCTCTACAAAGCAGAGGGTTTGGCTGTGTCTGGCGTGACCGGCTTGGGGCTTGATGACCTGATCGCTGCCATTGCCCGGTCGCTCGAAGGGCGGGTCTCTGGCATCGGCGTTGCGATGCGGGAGCGGCACCGGGTGGCGATGGAGCGCGCTGTCATTTCCCTCAACTCGGTTGAGGCGATGATGGAGCGCGGCGATGTGTCGGCCGAACTGGTCGCGGAAGAGCTGCGCGCCGCGGTTCGGGGTATCGACTCACTTGTCGGGCGCGTCGATGTGGAGGATATACTCGACGAGATATTTTCCCGTTTCTGTATCGGCAAATGAGGAGTGTTTCACGTGAAACATCGCGATTTTGATGTCGTCGTCGTCGGTGGCGGCCATGCCGGATGCGAGGCGGCGCATGCCGCAGCGCGCATGGGGTCGCGCACTGCGCTTGTGACGCTGCGCGCTGATACAATTGGTGTGATGTCGTGCAACCCCGCGATCGGCGGACTGGGAAAAGGGCATCTGGTACGCGAGATCGACGCGATGGATGGCCTCATGGGGCGCGTTGCGGATTATGCCGGGATACAGTTCCGCCTGCTGAACAGGAAAAAGGGGCCCGCTGTACAGGGCCCGCGCGCCCAGGCGGATCGTGCCCGCTACCGGCAGAAGATGCAGCAAGAAATTGCCGAGACGCCCGGACTCACGGTCATGGCCGGTGAGGCGGCGGATCTGCAAGTGAGCAACGGGAAGATCGCCGGGATCGTTCTGGCCGACGGGTGCATAATAGCCGCGCGCGCTGTCGTGTTGACGACAGGAACATTTCTGCGCGGTGTCATTCACATTGGTGACGTATCGACCCCCGGCGGGCGGGTGGGCGAGTTGCCCTCTACCAAAATGGCACAGCGGATCGAATCGTTTGGCCTCCCCCTCGGTCGGCTCAAGACCGGCACACCGCCGCGGTTGGATGGCCGTACGATAGACTGGGGCCAGCTTGAAATGCAGCCTGGGGATGATGATCCGAGGCTGTTTTCCTTTCTCGCGACAGGTCCGGTCGCGCGGCAGATTTCTTGCGGGATCACGCATACAAATGAGCAGACCCACGCGATCATTCGGGAAAACCTCGGTTTGTCTGCCATGTACGGCGGCCATATCGAAGGCATTGGTCCTCGGTATTGTCCGTCGATCGAGGACAAGGTCGTGCGATTTGCCGACAAGTCGTCGCACCAGATTTTCCTTGAGCCAGAGGGGCTTGATGATCCAATCGTCTATCCCAACGGCATCTCGACATCCTTGCCTGCCAATGTGCAGGAGGCGTATGTGAATTCCATCGCAGGCTTGGAGAAGGCGGTGATCACCCAGCCCGGGTATGCGATCGAATACGACTTTGTCGATCCCCGGGCGCTGACACCGGCATTGGGGGTGCGTGCCTTGCCGGGGCTTTTTCTGGCCGGCCAGATCAATGGAACGACAGGCTACGAAGAGGCGGGCGCCCAGGGGCTTGTCGCCGGGCTCAACGCTGCAAGGTTGGCCGCGGGGGACGAGCCGGTCCATTTCAGCCGGGCGACGTCCTATATTGGCGTGATGGTTGATGATCTTGTGACGCGCGGCGTGAGCGAGCCCTACCGCATGTTTACGTCGCGCGCCGAGTTTCGCCTGTCCTTGCGAGCCGACAACGCCGACCAGCGGTTGACGCCGACAGGCCGGGCCATCGGATGTGTCGGCGACCGGCGTTGGGCGAGTTTCAGCCGCAAGGTTGATGCGCTTGACAACGTAAGGCGCCGGCTGGCGGACCAAAGCCACACGGCGCGCGCCATCGCCGCGCTTGGTATCAACGTGAATCCAGACAAGGAAAGCCGCAGTGGTCTGGAGATCCTTGCGCTTTCCGACAGCAGCTTTCATCACCTGTGTCTCCTTGATCCGTCCTTGGCAGACGTGCCGCCGGAGATTCAGGAGCAGATCAAATCCGACGCTCTTTATGCGCATTATGTTGTCCGGCAGGCGCGTGATGTCGAGGCGCTGCGCCGAGATGAGGCGCAGGCCATCCCGGTCGATCTGGACTATCTGGCGATCCCCGGCCTTTCGACCGAATTGAAGCAGAAACTGACAGCGATCAGGCCCGCGACAATCGCGCAGGCGGCCCAGGTCGATGGCATGACCCCTTCTGCGCTTTTGCTCATCTCGGCGCGGGTCCGGCAGACGTCAGACACGGTTCGTGGCCTGACTGCATGAGGGAGGTGATACCCGGAGCGGATGTTTCACGTGAAACAGCAGAGGTGCTGGGTGCCTTCGTGGACCTTGTGTTGCACTGGACGCCCCGGGTCAACCTGATCTCTGCCGCATCCAGGAGTGAAATCTGGGACCGTCATATTGTTGATTCGGCGCAGCTATTCCCGCTGGCTCCGCCAGATTTCAACCTCTGGGCCGACCTTGGCAGCGGCGGAGGGTTCCCGGGTATCGTGGTGGCGATTCTGGGAAAGGAACGCAGGCCCGATGCACGCTTTGTCCTTGTCGAAAGCGATCAACGCAAGGCGACCTTTCTGCGAACCGCATCCCGCATCTTTGGCCTCCGCGTCACAGTAGTGACCAAACGTATCGAATCGCTCGCGCCACTCGGCGTCGAAGTTCTGTCCGCGCGGGCGCTCGCGCCGCTCGACATCCTGCTGGGATACGCCGCGCGTCATCTCTCGCCAACCGGCATCGCCTTGCTCCCCAAAGGTGAGACGGTGGCTGAAGAAATAGCTCTGGCCCGGCGCAATTGGCGCTTTGAACTGACCCAAAATCGCAGTATCACCAATGCAAACGCAGCAATTCTGCGCGTCGAAAGTATAGCGCGTGTCTGACAGCCCACTTTTCGCAATCCCGAGAATCATCGCCATTGCCAACCAGAAAGGCGGCGTTGGCAAGACGACGACCGCGATCAATCTCGGCGCTGCGTTGGCCAAGTCCAATCGCCGTGTCCTGCTGGTTGATCTTGATCCGCAGGGAAATGCGTCCACCGGGCTCGGCCTTTCATCTGCCGACCGGGCCGTCACGACCTACGAATTCCTGCTTGGCGATGCGACGCCGAGCGATGCGATCCAGTCCACCAATGTCGAAAACCTCTGCATCGTACCGGCGACAACAGACCTCAGTTCCGCGGATATCGAGCTGATCGCGAATGAAAAACGCAGCTTTCTTCTCCACGATGCATTGCGCCAACCTTCCATGGAGGCCTTCGCGCTCGACTACATATTGATAGATTGCCCACCCTCGCTGAATATATTGACCGTCAACGCGATGGTTGCGGCGCATTCTGTCGTTGTGCCGCTCCAGAGCGAGTTTTTCGCGCTCGAGGGACTGTCACAATTGATGCTCACAGTCCGCGAAGTCCGCGAAACCGCAAATCCACGCCTCAGGATCGAAGGCGTTGTGATCACGATGTCGGACAGGCGGAACAATCTTTCACAACAGGTCGAGGCCGATGCCAGGCAAACTCTTGGCGAAATGGTCTTTCGCACGGTCATTCCTCGCAATGTCCGCCTGAGCGAGGCGCCGTCCTTTGCGATGCCCGTCCTCGATTATGACCCCGCTTCGACCGGAAGCGATGCTTACAAGGCGCTTGCGACAGAACTGATGTCACGAGAGCGCTAAGCCAGAAATGACCCCGGACTTGAGGCTGAAATGACTGAAAAACAGATAAAAAACAGAGGCTTGGGTCGTGGTTTGTCGGCGCTGATGGCAGACGTGACGACAGAGTCCTCGCCGGATCGGCCCCGCCGGGCCGATCAGCGCGTCCCGATCGAGAACTTGCGGCCCAACCCCGACCAGCCGCGCCGCAGCTTCGCCGAAGACGCGCTCGCAGAGCTCGCGGCCTCGATCCGCGAAAAGGGCATCATCCAGCCGCTGATCGTGCGCCCCGACGCGACAAACGCCGGCGCGTTCGAGATCGTCGCCGGCGAACGCCGCTGGCGTGCGGCACAGCTCGCCCAATTGCACGATGTCCCGGTCATCGTGCGCGACTATAGCGATACCGAGGTTCTCGAGGTCGCCATCATCGAGAACATCCAGCGCGCTGATCTGAATGCCATCGACGAGGCCGCCGGCTATCGCCAGCTCATGGACCGCTTCGGTCACACCCAGGAACAGCTTGCCGCCGCGCTTGGAAAAAGCCGCAGTCACATCGCCAACCAGATGCGGCTGCTATCCCTTCCGGACGACGTGCAGGCCTTCCTCGTGCAGGGTCGGCTGACCGCCGGACATGCCCGCACCCTCGTCGGTCACCCCCGCGCCTCAGAGCTGGCACGCCGGATGATCCAGGGGGGCATGTCGGTTCGCGACGCCGAGGCGCTGGTCAGAAAGGCGACAGACGCGCCGCCGAAGGCTGCGCCGCGCCGCGCCGTTGCGGCCAAGGATGCCGATACCGTCCAGATCGAACGCGAACTGGCCGCGACGCTTGGCATGTCGGTCAGCATCGACCAGACTCCCGGCACCGAAGGTGGCCGCCTGACCTTGCACTACAAGGACCTCGCGCAGCTTGACGATCTCCTGCGCGCCCTGTCGGGCGATTAATCCGGCAAGAGCCTCCGCAAGACCGCATTCAGCACCGGCCGCCCCTGCTCAGTCAGCCGCAGGCGGCCGCCATCGGTGTCAACCATGCCGATATCGCGTAGCCCATTGATATTGCTATATATATCATGACCAGACCGGTCTGCGAGACGACCCAGTCTGGCGAGGTCGATCCCCTCATGAAGCCGCAATCCCATCATGACCATCTCGGTGAGCTGGGCCTGCCCGTCGACCGGCTCCCGCAGGCTTTCGCCATGCCCCGCTTGCTCCACCTGTTCCAGCCAGGCCGCAGGCGCCCGGTGCGCTTCGGTCGCCATTCTCTGCCCGCCGACCGTGAGCCGCCCGTGCGCCCCGGGACCAATGCCGGCATAGTCGCCATAGCGCCAATAGATCAGATTGTGGCGGCTCTCCTGGCCCGGCTTGGCGTGATTTGAGACTTCATAGCCCGGCATCCCCGCCGCAGCGGTGATCTCCTGCGTGCGCAGATACATATCGGCCGCGCGGTCCTCATCGGGAAGCCCGTGCAACTTTCCCACCGCAAACCGGTCACCAAAGGCCGTCCCCTCCTCGATCGTCAATTGATAGAGCGAGAGGTGATCGACCGCCATCGCCAGCGCTTCACGCAATTCGCGCTCCCACTGTGCCGGCGTCTGGTCCTGTCGTGCATAGATCAGGTCGAAACTCACCCGATCGAACAGACCGCGTGCGACATCAAACGCGGCGCGCGCCTCGGCCAGACTGTGTCGCCGCCCGAGCGCCCTGAGGTCGGCGTCGTTCAGCGCCTGCACACCCATCGACACCCGGTTCACACCGGCCGCGCGAAATCCGGCAAACCGCCCCGCCTCGACCGACGTCGGATTGGCCTCGAGCGTGATTTCAATGTCATTCGCCCAGGCCCAGGTGGCGCGCACCTTGCGCAGGATCACATCGACAAGCGCCGGCTCCATCAGGCTCGGAGTCCCGCCTCCGAAAAAGACCGAGCGCAGCACCCGGCCAGCCGTCAGCGCACCGATCCTGTCAATCTCTCCCAGATAGGCCTGCGCCCAGCGGTCCTGATCGATATTGGCCGAGACATGGCTGTTGAAATCGCAATATGGGCATTTCGACTGGCAGAACGGCCAGTGAAGGTAGAGCCCAAAGCCGCCCTCTTCCCAATCCTCAGGCAAAACAGCCCGCCACCAGCTTGGCAAAGGCATCGGCGCGGTGGCTGATGCGGTTCTTTTCCCAGCGATCCATTTCGCCAAGGGTCAGGTCGTGGCCGTCGGGCAGAAAGATCGGGTCAAATCCGTGCCCCTGCTCGCCCCGCATCGGCCAGACGATCCGCCCCGGCATCGTCCCCTCGAATACCTCGTCATGCCCGTCCGGCCAGGCCAGAACCAGGGTGCAGCAAAACGTCGCCCGCCGCGGCTCCGGCGCGCGCGCCGCCTCGAGTTCGCGCCAGACCCGCGTCATCGCCATCACGAAATCGCGCCCCTGCGGCGTCTCTGCCCAATCCGCCGTCTGCACACCCGGCGCCCCGCCGAGCGCGTCGATCATGATCCCGCTGTCATCCGCCAGCGCCGGAAGGCCGGTCGCCCGCGCCGCCGCATGCGCCTTGATCCGCGCATTGCCGGCAAAGGTCGTCTCGGTCTCTTCCGGTTCCGGCAGCCCGTGGTCGGCGTTTGAGGTCAGCACGACCCCGAACGGCGACAACAACGCCGTCATCTCTTCCAGCTTCCCCTGGTTGTGTGTCGCCACAACCAGCGCCGCGCCGTCAAACCGCCGCATCAACCGACCGCCGCCAATTGCGCCGCTGTCAGTTCCGCGATGCCTTTTTCCGCAAGGTCCAGCAACATGTCCATCTGCGCGCGCGTATAGGTCGATCCCTCGGCAGACATCTGCACCTCGACCAGCCGCGCGCCCGCCATGACGAAATTGCCATCGACCCCCGCCTCGCTGTCCTCGGGATAGTCGAGGTCGAGCACCGCCTGTCCGGCATAGATCCCGCAACTCACCGCCGCCACCGGGTCGATCAGCGGGTTCGACGTGATCAGCCCCGCCTTCATCAGCCGGTTGACGGCCAGCCGCAGCGCGACCCAGCCCCCGGTGATCGACGCGCAGCGCGTCCCGCCGTCCGCCTGGATCACATCACAGTCCACCACGATCTGCCGTTCGCCCAGCGCGACCCGGTCCACGCCCGCGCGCAGCGACCGCCCGATCAGCCGCTGGATCTCCTGCGTGCGGCCCGACTGCCCATCCTTGGCCTCGCGCTTCATCCGCGTGTTGGTTGCCCGTGGCAGCATCCCGTATTCCGCCGTCACCCAGCCCAGCCCGGTGTTCTTGAGAAACGGCGGCACCCGCTCGTCGATGGTCGCCGTGCAGAGCACATGGGTATCGCCACAACGGATCAGGCAGGACCCTTCCGCATGGCGATTGACCCCGGTCTCGATCGTGACCTTGCGCAGCTCATCCGTTTTCCGACCCGAAGGGCGCATCGCTCTCATCCTTTGTTCCAGCACGCGCAGGGGATACGCCGCGGCGCGCCGAAAACCAACCCCGATTGACGCCCGGCCGCGCAAGGCTTTAATTGGCAGGCCGCGATGATGGGCCACCAGCAAGGGATCACATGGCCGACAAGACACCCCTGATCGAGGAAATGAACAGCCGCTCGCGCGAGGTGTTCCGCCGTGTCGTCGAGGGCTACCTGGAAACCGGCGCGCCGGTGGGGTCCCGCTCGCTCACCCGCACCCTGACCGAACAGGTCAGCGCCGCGACGGTGCGCAACGTGATGCAGGACCTCGAATACCTCGGCCTGCTGGGCAGCCCGCATGTCTCGGCCGGGCGGGTGCCGACGCAGCTTGGCCTGCGTCTCTTTGTCGATGGCCTGCTCGAAGTGCGCGACCTCGCCGGTGAGGACCGCCAGATGATCGACGAGACACTGGGCCATGGCGACCGCGATGTGGCAACGATGCTGGACAGCATCGGCGCGGCGCTCTCCGGCGTCACCCGGGGCGCGAGCCTTGTGCTGACGCCCAAGCATGAGGCCCCGATCCGCCATATCGACTTTGTGTCGCTTGCACCCGACCGCGCATTGGTGGTCCTCGTCTTTGCCGATGCCCATGTCGAAAACCGCATCTTCACCCCGCCGATGGGCCAGACTCCCTCCTCCATGCGCGAGGCCGCGAATTTCCTCAACGCCATCGCAGAGGGTCACACCCTCTCCGAACTGTCCGGCGTCATCGCCCGCGAGATTGGCACGCGGCGGCAAGAGATCGACCGCCTGGCGCGTGAACTGGTCGAATCCGGCCTCGCCACCTGGGTGAACGAGGACGAATCAACCGAGCGGCTGATCGTGCGCGGGCAGGGCAATCTGCTCGAAGGGCAGGGGGGCACCGCCGACCTCGACCGGATCCGCAGCCTGTTCGACGACCTCGAACGCAAACGTGATATCGCACAATTCCTCGAACTGGCCGAGGGCGGCGAGGGCGTGCGCATTTTCATAGGGTCAGAGAACAAGCTTTTTTCACTTTCCGGTTCCTCTCTGGTGGTCTCTCCCTATATGAACGCTGATCGAAAGATCGTCGGCGCCGTCGGCGTCATCGGGCCCACACGGCTCAACTACGGGCGGATCGTGCCCATCGTGGAATATACAGCGCAGCTGGTCGGCAAACTCATCTCCGACCGGTCCTGAGGAAAGTTGACAATGGCAGAGCAGAACGTAACCCCGCAATCCCTTGACGAACTGGCTGACGAGGCCTTCGACCTCGATGCCGCGACCACCGAATTGCTGGACGAGGTCGATCAGCTCCGCGCTGAGCGGGACGCGTTCAAGGACAAGTTCATCCGCGCGCTCGCCGAAGCCGAGAACATGCGCAAACGCGCCGACCGCGACCGCCGCGAGGCCGAAAATTACGGCGGCTCCAAACTCGCCCGCGACATGCTGCCGGTCTATGACAACCTCAAACGCGCGCTTCAGGCGATGCAGGACGATACGCAGGCGGTCTCTGGCCCGATCCTCGAAGGGGTAGAGCTCACGATGCGCGAGATCCTCACCGTGTTCAAGAAACACGGCATCGAGGTGATCGCGCCCGAAATCGGCGACCGTTTCGATCCGCAGAACCATCAGGCGATGTTCGAGGCCCCGGTGCCGGGCACCAAGGCCGGCGATATCATCCAGGTGATGACCGAAGGCTTCCTGCTCTACGACCGCCTGCTGCGCCCCGCGCAGGTCGGCGTGTCCTCGACCCCTGCCGGCAAATGAACGCCTAGCGCAGCGCGGTCAGCCGCTCTGCCGCAAAGGTTGCCGCATCCTCAAAGGGCGTCAGCACCATGCTGGCGCCTTGCGCTTCATAGGGGGCGGCATCGCGCTGGTGGTTGACCGTCATCACTGCTGCCCCTGCGAAATTGGCGGCCCTCAGCCCGTGCAGCAGCGCCATCTGCGGGTCGGACCCGGTCAGCGGCCCGCGCGTCCGCGGCACCGCCGAGATCACGGCGCGCACCCCTGCAAGCGGAAGATGCGCCGCAAACTCGGGGTCGGTCGCATCGCCAAACCGCCCGACAAAGCCCAGCGCGCGCCAATGCGCCAGCGCATCGGGGTCAAAGTCGATCCCCAGCACCCGGTGCCCCGCATCCTGCAGCGCTTGCCCGATCTTGCAGCCATAGCGCCCCAGCCCGAAAATGACGAAATCATAGCCCCCCGCCGCATCGCCGTCCTGCGACTCTTCGCGAAAGGTGCGGCTGCGCTCGAACATCCCGATGAACGGCTCGCAGAACCGGTAAAGCTGGTGCGAAAAGGTGATCATGTAGACCGACAGCGCGATCGTCACGAGGCCCACCAGCGTCACCAGTCCCAGCGCCGCCTCGGTCACATGGCCGATCGTGATCCCCATCGCCATGAAGATCAGCGAAAACTCCGAGATCTGCGCCACCGTCAGCCCGGCCAGAAACCCCGTCCGCTTGCGGTAGCCAAGGTAGCCCATGATCGCCATCACGATCAGCGGATTGCCGATCAGCACGAAAAGCGACAGCACGATCGCCGGCCCGACCTGCGCGCCCAGCGTATCGAGGTCGAGCCCCGATCCGAGGTTGAGGAAGAAAAACAGCAACAGAAAATCGCGCAGCGAGGCGAGCCGTGACCCGATGGCGTCGCGGAACGGCGTCGAGGCGAGCGAGACGCCGGCGAGCAGCCCGCCCAGTTCCTTGCCAAACCCGACCGCATCGCCCAACGCCGCCATTCCCGCCGCCCAGCCCACCGCGAAAATCACCAAAAGCTCTGATGATCTGGCCACGAGGCCCAAAAGCGGCGTCGCGATGAACCGCGCAAAGCCATAGACAATCGCCACCATCGCGATGCCGCCGCCAACCAGCACAAGCATCTCGGCCGACCCGCCGTTTGCCTCTGCCGCACCCACGCCAATGGCCGACAGCGCGACCATCGCCAGCACCACGAAAATGTCCTGCACGATCAGGAACCCCAGCGCGATCTTGCCATGCAGCGCCTCGATCTCCTGCTTGTCCGACAGCAGTTTCACGATGATGATGGTCGAGGAAAAGGTCAGCGCAATCGCCACATAGGCCGAAGTCACCGCGTCGAGCCCGAGCCCGAGGCAAATCAGAAAGCCGAAAAACGCGGTAAAGCCGACCTGCCCCAGCCCCGTCGCCACCGCGACCTTGCCCAGGCTGCGCACCAGCGTCACATCGAGCTTCAGCCCCACCAGAAACAGCAACACCGCGATGCTGATCTGGCTCAGCGTCTCGACAAACTCGGTCGAACTCACCAGGCCCAGCGCATCGGGCCCCGCCAACACCCCCGCCGCGATAAAGGCCACGACCAGCGGCTGCCGCGCCGCCATCCCGGCAAAGCCCAGCACCGCCGCCAGCAACACCAGCGCCGCAATCTCGTAAAAGATGCTGTGAAAGGAAAAGTCCACGGCGCGCACCCCCCATGCTTTCCTCACTATGCCGCAATGCGGCGGGCCGACAACCTCAGAGCAGCCCGCGCAGCTCGTAAATCAGCGCCAGCGCCTCGCGCGGGGTCAGATCGTCAGGCAACACCTCGCGCAGCCGCGCCTCGACCTCGGACAGGCGCGGCGCGGGGGCAGGGCGGGGCGCCACCGCAAACAGCGGCAGATCGTCGATCAGCGCCTGCCGCTTGCCGCCCCCCTCGCGCTCGCCCCTTTCCAGCGCGTCGAGCACCACCCGCGCGCGCTCGACCACCGGCGCGGGCAAGCCGGCGAGCTTTGCCACCTGCACGCCATAGCTGCGGTCGGCTGTTCCGGGGCGCACCTCGTGCAGGAACACCACATCGCCGTCCCATTCCTTGACCATCACGGTCGCATTGGCGACCCCGTCGAGCCTGTCGGCCAGCGTCGCCATCTCGTGATAATGCGTGGCAAAGATTGCGCGGCAGCGGTTGGCGGCCTGCAAGTGCTCCAGCACCGCCCAGGCGATCGAGAGCCCGTCATAGGTCGCCGTCCCGCGCCCGATCTCGTCAAGGATCACCAGCGCGCGGTCATCCGCCTGATTGAGGATCGCGGCCGTCTCGACCATTTCCACCATAAAGGTGGACCGCCCCCGCGCGAGGTCATCGGATGCGCCCACGCGGCTGAAGATCTGGCTCACGATCCCGATCCGCGCCGCACTTGCGGGCACATAGGCCCCGATCTGCGCGAGGATGGCGACCAGCGCGTTCTGTCGCAGATAGGTCGATTTGCCGGCCATGTTCGGCCCGGTGAGCAGCCAGATCGGCGCATCGCGCAGGTCGCAGTCATTGGCGACAAAGGGCGTGCCGGCGCGGCGCAATGCCTGTTCCACAACCGGATGGCGCCCCGCTGTGATCACAAAATCGCGGCTGTCGTCAAGCGTTGGCCTGCACCATTGCTCGGCCCGCGCCAGATCGGCCAGCGCGGTGGCGAGGTCGATCTCTGCCAGTGCGGACGCCATCGCGCCCAGCGCGGCCGCCTGGGCAAGAATAGCGTCTTTCAGGCCTGAATAGAGCCGCTTTTCGATGTCAAGGGCATGCCCGCCGGCATTGAGGATCCGGGTTTCCATTTCGCTGAGCGCAAGCGTGGTGAACCTGACCTGATTGGCCGTCGTCTGACGGTGGATAAAGGTCTCGTTCAGCGGCGGCGCCATCATGCGCGCGGCATGGGTGTCGGTCGTCTCGATGAAATAGCCCAGCACATTGTTGTGCTTGATTTTGAGCGCGGCGACGCCCGACAGCGTGGCATAGTCCGCCTGCATGCCAGCGATGACAGAGCGTCCTTCGTCGCGCAGCAGCCGCGCCTGGTCGAGGTCCGGCTCGAACCCCGCCGCGATGAACCCCCCGTCGCGCGCGAGCAGCGGGGGTTCGGCCACCAGCGCCCGGTCGAGAAGGTCGAAAAGGTCGTCAAGCCCGCCCAGGCCTTTCGCTGCCTCGACCAGAACCGGCGGCAGCCCTTCGGGCAGGCGCGCGGCCACCTGCCGCGCCACGCCGATGGTATCTCGGATCGCTGTCATGTCGCGCGGTCCGGCCCGGTCGAGCGCGAGACGCGAGAGCGCGCGGTCCAGATCGTGCGCGGCCCGCAAGCTGTGCCGCAGATCCTGCGTGAGCCGCGTGTCGTCGTGCAGATAGGCGACCGCTTCTTGCCGCGCGAGGATCGTGGACAGCGTGCAGGACGGCCCCGCGAGACGCTTTTCCAGCAACCGCGCGCCCGCGGCCGTCACCGTGCGGTCCATCGCGGCGATGAGCGAGCCCTGCCGCCCGCCGTCGGCGCCTTGGGTCAGCTCAAGCGACCGCCGGGTCGCCGCGTCGATCTGCATCGCGGCGCGTTGACCTTCTTGCACCGGCGGGCGCAGCAGCGGCAGGCGCCCCTTTTGCGTGATCTCGATATAATCGACCAGCGCGCCCAGCGCCCCCACCTCTGCCCGCGAAAACACCCCGAACCCGTCGAGCGAGGCAACGGCGTAGAGCGTGCAGAGCCGCTTTTCCCCACTCGTGCTGTCGAATGATGCACGACCCAAAGGGGTCAGCGCCGCGCCCGATTCAGAGACTATATTGGCCAAACTGCCATCAAAGCCATCGGCCACCAGCACTTCGCGCGGGGCCAGGCGGGCGAGCTCTGGTCCCAGCCGCAATCGCGTGCAGGGCATCACCGATACCGCCCCTGTCGAAATATCCGCCCAGGCAATCGCGCCGTCGTCGCGCACCTGCGCATAGGCCAGCAGGTAGTTGTGCCGCCGCGCGTCCAGCAACCCGTCCTCGGTGAGCGTGCCGGGCGTGACCAGCCGCACCACCTCGCGCCGCACCACCGATTTCGACCCGCGCTTCTTTGCCTCGGCGGGGTCCTCCATCTGTTCGCAGACCGCCACGCGAAACCCCTTGCGGATCAGCGTCAGGAAATAGCCCTCGGCGCTGTGGACCGGCACGCCACACATCGCGATATCCTCGCCCAGATGCTTGCCACGTTTGGTCAGCGCGATGTCGAGCGCGGCAGAGGCCGCGACGGCATCGTCAAAGAACATCTCGTAGAAATCGCCCATGCGATAGAACAAGAGCGCGTCGGGGTGGCCTGCCTTGATGTCGAGGTATTGCGCCATCATCGGCGTCACGCTGTCGCTGCTCATCGGGCCCCCCGGTCCTTGTCGGGGGACACTAGCCAAGCGCGTGCGGCGCGAAAAGCCCGAAAGCCGTCAGCCGGCAAAGGGGGCGGCGTCACCCCAGAGGGCGCGCACGCGCGCGTCGCGGCCGCAGGCCTCGCGATAGAAGGCATAGGCGTTCGACTGCCGTTTGGGTCCGGCGCGCGTCAGGATCAGGCTGTCGCCCTTGTAGTAATCCTGATGATAGTCCTCGGCGACATAGAACGTCCCGGCCGGGATCACCGGCGTCACGATCGGCCGGCCCAGGTCGGTCTGCGCGGCGGCAATCGCTGCGGTGGCGCTGGCCTGCTGCGCGGCGTCGAGCGCAAAGATCGCGGTGCGGTAACTGTTGCCCCGGTCGCAGAACTGCCCGCCCGCGTCCGTCGGATCGACCGAACGCAGGAACATCGCGATAAGCGTGTCATAGCTGACGCGCGAGGGGTCAAAGGTGATCTCGACCGCCTCGTAATGCCCGGTGCCGCCCCGCGTGACCTGATCGTAGGTGGGGTTGGCAACGGTGCCGCCGGTATAGCCCGACACCGCCGCAATCACGCCGGGCACCTTTTCAAAGTCGGACTCGACACACCAGAAACAGCCGCCCGCGACGATCATGCGCTGGCTTTGCTGCGCTTCGGCTGTGCCCGATTGCAGGGCAAATCCCACAAGGATCGCCCCCAGCAGGATCACGGTTTTCAACATCTGGCGGAACTGGGTCATGGCAAATCTCCTTTTGCCGCAGACCCTGCCCGCGCCGAGCGATACGCGCAATTCACCGGCGCGTGACATCACGCGCTATTCAGCCGCTGTAACGGTCAGCCCTTGGCCGCGACCCGCGCGTTGCGCGTCGCAATCAGCTTGAGCCGCAGCGCGTTGAGGCGGATGAAGCCCGCGGCATCCTTCTGGTCATAGGCGCCGGCGTCCTCTTCAAAGGTCACATGCGCCTCGCTGTAGAGCGAATGGTCCGACCAGCGCGCCACGGTCCGCGCCATGCCCTTGTAGAGCTTGAGCCGCACGGTGCCGGTCACATGCTCCTGGCTCTTGTCGATCAGCGCCTGCAGCATCTCGCGTTCGGGCGAGAACCAGAAACCGTTGTAGATCAGTTCCGCATAGCGCGGCATGATGCTGTCCTTGAGGTGCCCGGCGCCGGCGTCCAGCGTGATCTGCTCGATGCCGCGATGCGCCTCGAGCAGGATCGTGCCGCCGGGCGTTTCGTAGATGCCGCGCGATTTCATGCCGACAAAGCGGTTTTCCACCAGGTCGAGCCGCCCGACGCCATGCTTGCCGCCCAGTTCGTTGAGCCGGGTGAGGATCGTGGCGGGCGACATCGCCTCGCCGTTGATCGCTACCGCATCGCCACGCTCAAAGGTGATCTCGACCATCTCGGGCGTATCGGGCGCATCCTCGGGGTGGACGGTGCGCTGATAGACGTAATCGGGCGCCTCGTTGGCGGGGTTTTCCAACGCCTTGCCCTCGGAGGACGTGTGCAGCAGGTTCGCATCCACGCTGAAGGGCGCCTCGCCGCGCTTGTCCTTGGCGATGGGGATCTGGTTCGCCTCGGCGAACTCCAGCAGTTTGGTGCGGCTGGTCAGATCCCATTCACGCCAGGGCGCGATGACGCGGATCGCGGGGTCGAGCGCATAGGCGGCCAGTTCGAACCGGACCTGGTCATTGCCCTTGCCCGTCGCCCCATGCGCCACCGCATCGGCGCCGGTCTCATGCGCGATACGCACCAGGTGCTGCGAGATCAGCGGCCGCGCGATGGAGGTGCCGAGCAGATAGAGCCCCTCGTAAAGCGCATTGGCGCGGAACATCGGAAAGACGAAATCGCGCACGAATTCCTCGCGGACATCGACGATATTGATGTTCTCGGGCGCGATGCCCAGCATCAGCGCCTTTTGCCGCGCGGGCTCGAGCTCTTCGCCCTGGCCCAGATCGGCGGTAAAGGTGACGACCTCGCAGCCATACTCGGTTTGCAGCCATTTGAGGATGATCGAGGTATCAAGCCCGCCGGAATAGGCGAGAACGACCTTTTTCGGCGCGGCGGTGGCAGTCATGTCGGGCTATCCTTCTGCATGCGGGCTAGGGACCGCGATTATCCAGAAACGAACCCAAGAGCAAGCGGGCTCGCCCGATCTTGGTCGTTGACAGCCATGCCCGCGCGTGGCCTTGTCTTGTCCAAATATTCAAAGAGGAGAATTCGTTGAAGGGTCTCGGGATTTTCATCCATTCGGTGAAGCAGGTTTTTGGCAATTTCGGTGCCGCCATCCGCATTTCGGCGGTGCTCTACCTTGTGCAGATCGGCGTGGCGCTTGCACTGGGTCAGTCACTCACGAGCGCTGACGCGTCGCAATATGCCGAAATGGCGCAGACGGGCAATTTTCCCGTTGTCCAGCTTCTTGTAACGCTCATCATTGCACTGGTGACAAGCCTGTGGATCGCCGTCGCCTGGCATCGCTATGTCCTGCTGAACGAAGAGCCGGGCAGCGTGGTTCCCGCGTTTCGCGGGGACAGGATCTTGGGCTATTTCGGCTATTCGATCCTGATCGCCCTCATCATGGTTGTGCTGGGTGCCATCATCGGGATGGTCGCCGGCCTCGTGCTCGGGCCCTTGCTGTTGTCCAACGGGCCGAGCTTCGCGGGTCTGCTGCTGATCGGCCTCGTGGTCTATGTGCCGCTGCTGGTGATCGGCTACCGGCTCAGCGTCGCGCTGCCCGCCTCGGCGCTGGGCGCGCCGCTGGGTCTGGGTGGCGCGTGGGAGCGGACAAAGGGTGCCACCGGCACGCTCTTGGTGCTGGGCGTCATTTCGGTGGTGGCGGCCTTTCTGCTCGACGCGCCGGCAACCTATGTCTTTGTGCCCGGCTCTGTGCCCGCGATCATCTGGTCGGCGCTGACGCAATGGGTGTTCGTGATGGTCGGGGTCAGCATCCTCACCACGCTTTACGGACATTATGTCGAGGATCGCGCGCTGAACGCATGATGCGGCAGCGATGACCATTGGCCTTGCCCGCGCTGCGGGCTAGGCTGCCCCATCATGACCGATTTTCAGACCCACGCCCGTGAGACGACCGCCGCCCTGCGGGCGCTCTTTCCCCAGACGCCCTTGCAGCGCAACGATCACCTCTCTGCCCGATATGGCGCGGAGATCTGGCTCAAGCGTGAAGACCTCTCGCCGGTGCGCAGCTACAAACTGCGCGGCGCCTTCAACGCGATGCGCAAGGTGCGTGCGGCGCAGCCCGACCAGCAGGATTTCGTCTGCGCCAGCGCGGGCAACCATGCGCAGGGCGTGGCCTTTGCCTGCCGGCATTTCGGGGTGCGCGGCACCATCTTCATGCCGGTGACAACGCCGCAGCAAAAGATCGACAAGACGCGGATTTTTGGCGGCGATCAGGTGACGATCCGCCTGACGGGCGACTATTTCGACCAGACGCTGGCCGCCGCGCAGGCGTTTTGTGCCGAGGCCGGCGCGCATTTCCTGTCGCCATTCGATGATGCCGATGTGATCGAAGGGCAGGCGAGCGTCGGGGTCGAGATCCTCGCGCAGCTTGGCCATGCGCCGGATCTGGTGATCCTGCCGGTGGGTGGCGGCGGTCTGTCATCCGGCGTCACAGGCTACCTGCGCGCCGCCGCGCCGCAGACCGCCTACCGCTTTGTCGAGCCTTTGGGCGGCGCGAGCCTGACCGCCGCGTTGCAGGCGGGCGGCCCGGTGACGCTGCCCCGGGTCAACAGTTTCGTCGATGGCGCGGCCGTCGCGCGGCTGGGCGATCTGACCTATGCGAGCCTCGATTGGGTGGACCCGGCGACTGTCCACCTCGCCCCCGAGGACCGGATCTGCGGCACCATGCTCGAGATGCTCAACGTCGAGGGCATCGTGCTCGAACCCGCCGGCGCGCTCGCCGTCGATATCCTGCCAGAGATTGCCGGGCAGATCGCGGGCAAGACTGTGGTCTGTGTAACATCCGGCGGCAATTTCGACTTTGAACGCCTGCCCGAGGTCAAGGAGCGCGCGCAGCGCTTTGCCGGGCTCAAGAAGTATTTCATCCTGCGGATGCCGCAGCGCCCCGGCGCGCTCAAGGAGTTTCTGGCGATGCTGGGGCCCAATGACGACATCGCCCGGTTCGAATACCTCAAGAAATCGGCGCGCAACTTCGGGTCGGTGCTGATCGGCATCGAAACCCGCGATGCGGCCGATTTCCCCGCCTTTATCGCGCGGATGGAGGCCGGCGGGCTCAGCTACCGCGACATCACCGACGACGACGCGCTGGCCGAGTTTCTGGTCTAGAGCATCCGGCGCAGCGCGGCGACAAAGTCGCGCTCGCCCTCGTTTGCCAGCACATCCCCCGCCTCGCCGATCGGACACCACAGCGCGGTATGCCCGGCCTCGGCCGGCGGGCCCATGCGCAGGGTGGGGGTGGCGAGGAAGATATGGCAGAGCTTTTCCGCCCACTTGTCATATTCCGGCATATAGGCAAAGCGGCGGAATGCGCCCAACCGGCGTGGCGCGGCAATGTGCCAGCCGGTTTCCTCATAAACTTCGCGGTGCAGCGCGCGCACCGGGCTTTCGCCGGGGTCGATGCCGCCGCCGGGCAGTTGCACCTCGGGATGCGGGTCAAGCTGGAACGTCAGCAACAGGTCGCGCCCGCGGAGAAGTATGGCATAGGCCCCGGGCCGCGGCGCATAGCGCTGCCCGCGCTTTACAGGATCGCCATACCGTCTGATCATCACTCGCACCCTTGGTCGCCCGCTTGTCGCGCCTATATAGGCGCGGTATGGCCTCAAGGACCAGTGAAGGATTCCCGATGACCCTTGGCGCGCGCATTGCCTGGGACGATACCGTCCTGCCCTTTCAACTCGACCGGTCCGACATCCGCGGCCGGGTCGCGCGTCTTGACGGCGTGCTCGACCGGGTGCTGGCGCAGCACGACTATCCCCCGGTGATCGAGACGCTGGTGGCCGAGATGGCGCTGCTGACCGCGCTCATCGGGCAGACGGTCAAACTGCGCTGGAAGCTGTCCTTGCAGGTGCGCGGCGATGGCCCCGCGCGGCTGATCGCCACCGATTATTACGGGCCCACCGATGATGGCGAACCTGCCCGCATCCGCGCCTATGCAAGCTATGATGCCACGCGGCTCGACCTTCTCGCCGCGCCGTTCAGCCAGATCGGCAAGGGCTATTTCGCGATCCTGATCGACCAGGGGCCGGACACCGCGCCCTATCAGGGTATCACACCCATCGCGGGCAACTCGCTTTCTGCCTGTGCAGAGACGTATTTCGCCCAGTCCGAACAGTTGCCGACGCGGTTTTCGTTGACCTTTGGCCGCTCGCGGCTGGCGGGCGAGAACGAGCGCTGGCGCGCTGGCGGCGTCATGCTGCAACACATGCCCAAGGCATCGCCCTTTGCCTCGGGTGAGGGCGGGTCGGGCGAAGGCGGGCTGCTTGCCGCGCATGACATCCTGGATGAGGACGAAAGCGAGAACTGGAACCGCGCCAATATCCTGCTCGACACCGTCGAAGAGATGGAGCTGATCGGCCCGCAGGTGCAGCCGACCGACCTGCTGGTGCGCCTCTTTCACGAAGAGGGCCCGCGCGTCTATGACCCGCAGCCGGTGGCCTTTGGCTGTTCCTGTTCGGACGACAAGGTGCGGCAAAGCCTGTCGATCTATTCGGCCAAGGATATCCGCTACATGACAACGGCCGAAGGGATCGTGACCGCCGATTGCCAGTTCTGCGGCGCGCATTACGAATTCGACCCGCTGACGCTGGGGTTCGAGGCAGTCGAGGGGCCGGGTGACAACGCCTGACCTCATCGCGCGTGTCGTCGCCGGGCTGGCGCGTGACGGCGCGGACACCTCGGACTTTGACCTCAACCCCGATGTGCCCCTTGCCGGGGGGCGCGTGCTGCGCCCCGCCGCCGTGCTGGTGCCGCTGGTCCTGACCGGCGGGCGGGCAGAGCTGATCCTGACCAAGCGCGCGGCGCGGCTGCAGCACCATGCCGGGCAGATCGCCTTTCCTGGGGGCAAGCAGGACGCCGGCGACAGCGGCCCGACCGATGCCGCGCTGCGCGAAGCCGAGGAAGAGATCGGCCTGCCGCGCGCCTGTGTGCAGGTTCTGGGCACCATGTCTCAGCACGAGACGGTGACGGGCTTTGCTATCACGCCCATCGTCGGGCTGGTTCATGCGCCGTTTGATCCACGGCCGGAACCCGGTGAGGTGGACGAGGTGTTTCGCGTGCCGCTCGCCCATGTGCTCGACCCCGCGCAGTACCGCATCGAGGGGCGGCGCTGGCAGGGGCGGCGGCGCTATTACTTTACGGTGCCCTATGGGCCCTATTACATCTGGGGCGCGACGGCGCGCATCCTGCGCGCGCTCGCGGACCGGGTGGGCGGATGAAGCTTGCGGCGCCTTGGGTGCAGGACGATGCGGTGCAGCAGGTCTGCGCCGCGATCGCGGGCGGCGGGCATGGGGTCTGGTTCGTCGGCGGCTGCGTGCGCAACGCGCTGATCGGTGCGGGCGCAACCGACATCGACATCACCACCGACGCGCGGCCCGACCGCGTGACGGCGCTGGCCGAGGCCGCGGGGCTGCGCGTGGTGCCGACCGGCATCACGCATGGAACAGTCACTATCATCGCCCAATCGAGGCCTTTCGAGGTCACAACCCTGCGCCGCGACGTGGCGACGGACGGGCGGCATGCGACCGTCGCCTTTGCCGAGACGCTGGCCGAGGATGCCGGGCGACGCGATTTCACGATCAACGCGCTCTACGCGACGCCCGATGGCACGGTCGTCGATCCGCTGGGTGGCATGGTTGACCTGCTGGCGCGACGGGTGCGGTTCATCGGCGCGGCGCAGGACCGCATCCGCGAGGACTATCTGCGCATTTTGCGGTTCTTCCGCTTTCACGCCTGGTTTGCCGACCCCGACGGCGGCATCGACGCCGAGGGGCTCGCCGCCTGCGCCGCGGATCTGGACGGGCTCGCGCGGCTGTCGCGCGAAAGGGTGGGGGCCGAGATGCGCAAGCTGCTCGCCGCGCCCGACCCCGCGCCGGCCGTGGCCGCAATGGCGGTGAGCGGAGTGCTCGCGCATCTGCTCCCCGGCGCCTCTGCGCTCCTGCTGCCGGTGCTGGTGCATGTCGAACAGATGGCGGCCCTGCCCCCCGACCCGATCCGCCGCCTCGCCGCGCTGGGCGGCGAAGGCATCGCAGAGGCGCTTCGACTCAGCCGGGCCGAGGCCGCGCGGCTGGAGGCCCTGCGCGACGCGATCGGGTCAGGGGTAGAGCCGGGCGAGCTGGGCTACCGCCATGGCGCGGCGGAGGCGGTCGATGTTCTTGCGCTGCGTGCCGCCGCAATGGGTCTGGAAATAGACCCTGTTCAGGCCGAACAGGCCCGTTTCGGCGCGACGCAGACCTGCCCTGTGCGCGCCGCCGATCTGCCGGAAACGCTCAAGGGCCCCGCCATCGGCGCGCGCCTGCGCGAGGTCGAGGCGCGCTGGATCGCTTCCGGCTTTACCCTCGACAGGGCGGCGCTTCTGCGTTGATCTGCATTTTCAGGGGTGACACGCTGTCGCATCTGCGCTACCTCAACCCGGCAACATCGGAGGGTAGCTGAATGGATATCGGGATCTCTACACGTCTGGCCTGACCGGACAGATCCCGTGCTGGGCGGTCCCGCGTGGCCGCTTCACCCCCATTTTGCCGCATCTGCCTGAAAAGGGCACCCTCATGTTCCGCTTTTTCGAAAACCTCGTCGATCCTTATGTTGCCTATGCCCAGACCGACGAGCCGCCGCGCAAGCTCTGGCCGTTCCTGCGCACCTATATGATGCCGTTTCGCAAGGTCTTTGCCGTGACCGGCGTGCTGTCCATCGTGGTCGCCGTCGTCGAGATCTGGCTGATTTCCTACATGGGCCGGGTCGTGGACCTGCTGTCGGAACAAGAGCCCGCAACATTCCTGCGCGATTACGGGATGGAGTTGCTGCTGGTCGCGGTGTTCGTCATGACGCTGCGGCCAGCGCTTTATGGCCTGCATGTCGCGCTGCTCAACAATGCCATCGTGCCCAACTTTGGCACCATCGTGCGCTGGCGGGCGCACCGGCATGTGCTGCGCCAGTCGGTCGGCTGGTTCGAGAACGACTTTGCCGGGCGCATCGCCAACCGGATCATGCAGACCCCGCCCGCGGCGGGCGAAGTCGTGTTCCAGGTGTTCGACGCGATCACCTATTCCATCGCCTATCTGGTCGGTGCGGCGGTGCTGCTCTTTGGTGCCGACCCGCGCCTGCTGATCCCGATGGCGCTGTGGTTCTTTCCCTACATGATCCTGATGCGCTGGACCGTTACGCGCGTCGGCGTCGCGTCCAAGGCGTCGTCGGATGCGCGCTCTGCCGTCACCGGGCGGGTGGTGGACAGCTATACCAACATCCACTCGGTCAAGATGTTCGCCCATCATGACCGCGAGATCGACTATGCCAGGGAGGTCATCGAAAAGACGCGCCGCACATTGATGAACGAAATGCGCGTCTATTCGGTGATGGACCTGAGCCTGACCTTTCTCAACGGTATCCTGATCGTGGGCGTCGTCGGCTGGGCGATCTACCTCTGGGTTGGCGGGCTGGCCTCGGTCGGCCTTGTCGCGGCGGCGGCGGCGCTGGTGCTGCGGCTCAACGCGATGACCGGCTGGATCATGTGGGCGGTGTCGAACTTTTTCCAGAACCTCGGCGTGGTGTCCGAGGGGATGGAGACGATTGCCCAGCCGATCACGCTGGTGGATGGCGCCGGCGCGCAGCCGCTGCGCGTCACCGAGGGACGGATCGCGCTTGTCGGGCTCGACCACCGCTATGGCCGCAAGGAAGGGGGCATGGGCCCGATCGACCTCGTGGTCGAACCGGGGCAAAAGATCGGTCTTGTCGGCCAGTCGGGCGCGGGCAAGACGACGCTGGTCAAGCTCTTGTTGCGGTTCTACGACGCGGATGCGGGCGATGTGCTGATCGACGGGCAAAGCGTGCGTGGCGTGACGCAGGACAGCCTGCGCGCCGCCATCGGCATGGTGCAGCAGGACAGCGCGCTGCTGCATCGGTCGGTCCGCGACAACATCCTCTACGGCAAGCCCGAGGCAACCGAGGCCGAGATGATCGCCGCTGCGCGCAAGGCCGAGGCGCATGATTTCATCATGACGCTGCAGGATGGCGAGGGCCGGCGCGCCTATGACGCGCAGGTGGGCGAGCGGGGGGTCAAGCTGTCGGGCGGGCAACGGCAGCGGATCGCGCTGGCGCGGGTGATTCTCAAGGATGCGCCGATCCTTGTGCTGGACGAAGCGACCTCTGCGCTCGATAGTGAGGTCGAAGCGGCGATCCAGACGACGCTTTACGGCATGATGGAAGGCAAGACGGTGATCGCGATTGCACACAGGCTGTCCACCATCGCCCGGATGGACCGGATCATCGTGATGGAGAACGGCCGCATCATCGAGGATGGCCCGCATGAGGCGCTGCTCGCGCAGGGTGGCACCTATGCGCGCTACTGGCAGCGGCAGTCGGGCGGGTTTCTTGCGATAGATGGCCAGCCTGGCGACGGCGCGCAGGCGGCAGAATGACTGGCGGCAGAATGACTGGCGGCGCGACCTTGGGGGAACGGTTGGCAGGCTGGCTTGGCCGGCTTGTCGCCCCGTTCGACATGGCCGAAGGGCCGCCGCCGCAACGACTTGTGCCCTTCATGCGCTGGGCGCTGGCCGGGACGATGCCGGTCCTTTTGGCGGCGGCTTTCCTTTCGGTCATCAGCGGCGGGGCCGAGGTGCTGGCGGCGATGCTGCTGGGCCTTGTCATCGACGCGCTCGCGCAGGCCGGGGCAGGGCAGCTCTGGGCCGAAAACCGGCTGCTGTTTCTGGGGGCGGCGGTGTTTCTGGTGGCGCTGCGGCCTATCGCCTTTGGCCTCACCGCAGCGATCCAGAGCATTTCGATTGCGCCAAACATCAACGTGCTGGTGCTGTCGCGGCTGCATCGCTGGACGATGGGGCAGGCGATCACCTTTTTCGACAACGACTTTGCCGGGCGTATCGCGCAAAAGCAGATGCAGGCGGCCCGCGCGCTGACCGAATCGGTGGTCGAGATCATCAACACGCTGGTGTATGCGCTGGCGTCGATCATCGCCACGCTGTTTCTGGTCATCGCGATCGACTGGCGTATCGCGGTGGTGCTTCTGGTCTGGCTGGTGGGCTATCTGGCCTTTATCAGACACTATCTGCCGGTGATCCGCGAACGCGCCGAGGCGCGCGCCAATGCCCGCGCGCTCGTCACCGGGCAGGTCGTCGATACGGTGACCAATATCCGCACGGTCAAGCTTTTCGCGCATCACGACCACGAGGATCAGGCGGCGATCAGCGCGATGGACGGCTACCGCAACCGCACGATGCTGTTTGGCGTCGTGTCCACCGTGTTCCGGTTCTATCTGATGATCATCGCCGGTGCGCTGCCGGTCCTGATGGTGGGCACCGCGCTTTACCTTTGGTCGTCGGGCGGTGTGACGCCGGGCGACATCGCCGCGACCGGGGTCGTGTCGCTGCGCATCTCGCAGATGACAGGTTGGGTGAGCTTCACGCTGATGGGGATCTACGCCAATATCGGTGAGGTCGAGGACGGGATTCACACGCTCACCCCGCCGCATCAACTGACGGACAGGCCGGGCGCGGGCACGCTGGGGCGGGCCGACAGTGTGGTTTACGACGATGTGAGTTTTGCCTATGGCCGCACCTCCGGCGGGGTGAGCCATATCAACCTCACCATAAAGGCCGGCGAAAAGATCGGGCTGGTGGGGGCGTCGGGCGCGGGGAAATCATCGCTCGTGGCGCTTCTTTTGCGGCTCTACGACACCGAGACCGGCGCGGTGCGCGTCGGCGGGCAGGACGTGCGCGACGTGACGCAGGAAAGCCTGCGCCGCCAGATCGGCATGGTCACGCAGGAAACGGCGATGTTCAACCGCACGGCGATGGACAATATCCGCTATGGCCGCCCCGATGCGACAGACGAAGAGGTGTTCGAGGCGGCGCGCCGCGCGCAGGCGCATGACTTTATCCTCACGCTGGAAGATTTCCGCGGGCGCAGCGGCTATGGTGCCTATCTGGGCGAGCGCGGGGTCAAGCTGTCGGGCGGGCAGCGGCAGCGCATCGCGCTGGCCCGCGCCATCCTCAAGGATGCGCCGATCCTGGTGCTGGACGAGGCGACATCGGCGCTCGACAGCGAGGTCGAGGCCGCGATCCAGACCGCGCTCGATGTGGCGATGCAGGGCAAGACGGTGATCGCCATCGCGCACCGGCTGTCCACCCTGTCGAGCATGGACCGGATCGTGGTGCTCGACGCCGGGCAGATCGTCGAGGAGGGCACGCATGAGGGGCTGCTCGCCCAGCGCGGGCTTTATGCGCGGTTCTGGAACCGGCAGTCTGGCGGCTTCATCAATGCGCAGGACGCGGCGGAATAGATGGCGCTGGTCGAAAGCGTGACGCATCACGGGATGGGCCGTCTGGATGACGGCACGCTTGTGGCGCGGGTGCTGCCGGGAGAAGAGGTCGATGTGCAGGCGGAAGGCGCGGTCCGCATCCTGACGCCGTCGCCGCAGCGGGTCGCCGCGCCGTGCCGCCATTTCCGCACCTGCGGCGGCTGCGCCATGCAGCACGCCAGCGATGGCTTTGTGGCCGAGTGGAAGGCGCAAATCGTCGCGCGGGCGCTGGCCGGGCAGGGGCTTTCGACACTGATCCGGCCGATAGACACCTCTCCCGCGCAATCCCGGCGGCGGGCCAAGCTGTCGGGCCGGCGGACCAAGGCGGGCGCGACGGTGGGGTTTCACGCCCGCGCCTCGGATATGCTGGTCGCGGTGCCCGACTGCCAGCTCCTGCGCCCGTCGCTGCGCGCGCTGATCCCGACGCTCGAGGCGCTGACCGTCATCGCCGCCTCGCGCAAGGCCGAGGTCGCGCTGACCGTCACCGACAGCCGCGCCGGGCCGGATGTTCTGGTCGAGACCGACCGTGCGCTCACCCCCGCGCTGCGCATCGAATTGGCCTCCTTTGCGCAGGCGCATGGACTTGCGCGGCTGGTCTGGGCGGGCGAGCCGGTGGTCACGATTGCCCCGCCGCTTCAGCGGTTCGGCCGTGCCGATGTGCTGCCGCCGGCCGGGGCCTTCCTTCAGGCGACGGCCGAGGGTGAGGCGGCGCTGGTCGCATCTGTGCGCGAGGCTGTCGCGGGCGGGGGCCGGATCGTGGACCTCTTTGCCGGCTGCGGCACCTTTACCCTGCCGCTGGCCGAAAACGCGAGCGTGCATGCGGTCGAAGGCGAGGCCGACATGCTGATGGCGCTCGACAGGGGATGGCGCGGCACGTCGGGCCTGCGCGCCGTGACGACCGAAGCGCGCGACCTCTTTCGCCGCGCGCTCTTGCCCGATGAGCTTGGGCGGTTTGACGCCGTGGTGATCGACCCGCCCCGCGCAGGGGCCGAGGCGCAGGTCGGCATGATCGCGCAATCGGGCGTGAACCGGGTGGCCATGGTGTCGTGCAACCCCGTGACCTTTGCCCGCGACGCGCGGCGTCTGGTTGAGGCGGGCTTTGCGCTCGACTGGGTGCAGCCGGTCGATCAGTTCCGCTGGGCTGCGCATGTGGAGCTCGTGTCACGCTTCACGCGGGTGTGAGGGGCGAGGTCTCCAAAATTCTTTGATGCCGCGGCAAATTCGTCTATCCGCTGTGCAAACGGCAACAGACCGGAGCAGGCGCACAGTGACCAGGCTGACAAGACGGGCGATCATTCTTTGCGGGCTGGCGGGGCTGGCGGGTTGCGGGGCGGCGCCGTCGAGATTTCGGACCTACGATGGCCCCGAGGTCACGCAATTGCTGCTGTTCAAGGAGCGGCGCGTGATGCATCTGCTGCACAACGACCAGGTGCTGCGCAGCTACACCTTCGAGCTTGGCTTTGCCCCGACCGGGCCGAAACGGGTCGAAGGCGACGGGCGCACGCCAGAAGGCACCTATCTGATCAACCGGCGCAATCCCAACAGCCAATATCACCTGTCGCTGGGCATTTCCTACCCCGACACGCGGGATGTGGAGCTTGCCCGCGCGC
Organism: Rhodobacterales bacterium; assembly: GCA_009993005.1. Taxonomy (GTDB): domain Bacteria; phylum Pseudomonadota; class Alphaproteobacteria; order Rhodobacterales; family Rhodobacteraceae; genus JAACUH01. Next base: position 5,838 of record JAACUH010000057.1, on the reverse strand, counting down.
TGGGCTTGCCGCCGGGGGGAGAGATCTTTATCCACGGCACGCCGCGGCGCAATCTGGGCCAGCGCGACTGGACGGCGGGTTGCATCGCCGTGACCAATGACGAGATCGAAGAGATCTATGCGATGGTGCGCGACAACACGCCGATCATCATCCTGCCCTGACGTCCGCTCTGACGTCCGCCCTCACGCCCACCCTGGCCCGCTCTGCTAGCCCGCGAGCACCATCGACCACCAGATCTTGCCGGTCTGTTCCTGAAACCAGGCCAGCCCCATGCGCGACGCGGCCGGGTCGAGGATCACGGCGCGCGTTGTGGGTTCGCGCATCCAGGCTGACAGAGTCTCGATCTCGGTCTCGAATGTTTCCGAGATGACCTCGCCCACCAGCGGGCCGGTATAGCCCACGCGCCGCAGCCGGTCGATCGGCGACGACCCGTCAGAGCCGAAATGCCAGGGCCGGTTCTGCACCGCCATGTCGCGCGAATGGGTGGCGGCGGCGGCGGTCAGTTGCGGGTCGAGTTGCAGCGGCCGCGCGCCGGTGGCCTGACGCAGGGTGTTGACGCCATCGAGCATGCGAAAGGGGATGTCGGCCGCCTCGGTTGCCGTGATGCGGTAGATTTGCGGCAGCGGCAGGCCATCCGGCCCGATCCGCCCGCGCGGCGCGCTACAGCCGGCCAGCCCGATCATCGCCAGCCCCACAAGAACATCACGTCGCAGCATCATGCTTCCTTCATCACGTTCGGTCTGCTTAACGCCTCCTTGGGCCGGGTTCAAACCCACAATGGCGCGAGTTGGGCACACATCCGCCAGCATGACGGTTGTTTGAATTGCAACTTACGCCCCTTTTTTCTATCAAGCCCGCAGAACAGGGATCAGACCCGAAAGGACAACGCCATGGCCAAAGACACAACAGGTGGTCTCAACCGCAGGCTCTTTGTGGCAGGTGCGACCGCCGCGATGGGCACCGGCCTTGCCACGGGCCTTGCAACCGGGCTCGCGGCACAGCAGGACAATTCGACCGAGCTTGAAGGGCAGATCTCAGCCTCGGTCACGCGCAATGTGTCGAGTTTCCGCGCGCTCGACTGGCGGCCCTATTTTTCCGACACGCGCAACGGGGCGATCCTGTGCGACATCCAGTCGCGTGCGCTGCATTTCTGGTCCGAGGACCAGAGCATCTACAAGCTCTACCCCACCTCCGTGCCGCTGACCGACGACCTGACGCGCCTTGGCCGGACCGAGGTCACGCAAAAGGTGGTCGCGCCGACCTGGCGGCCGACGCCCTCGATGCGCGAACGCAATCCCGAATGGCCCGAGGTCGTGCCCGGCGGCGACCCGATGAACCCGCTCGGCCCGCTCGCGCTGTATCTGTCCTGGACCTATTACCGCATCCACGGCACCCACGACACGCGCAAGATCGGGCGGCGGTCGTCGAACGGCTGCATCGGGCTTTACAACGAACACATCACCGAACTGTTCGCGCTGGCCAATGTCGGCACGCAGGTGATGCTGATCTGACGCCGGTCGCGTCGTTTGCACACAGGGCCGCCACGGGACACCGGGCGGCCCTTTTTCGTGTCAGTCGAGCCAGCCCTTGAGGTTGGTCTCGATCACGCCGCACAGCGCCTCGATATGCGCGGCATCGTCGTTGAGGCAGGGGATATAGGTGAATTGCTCGCCCCCCGCGTGCTCAAAGCTTTCGCGGATTTCCTCGTTGATCTCTTCCAGCGTCTCGATGCAATCGGCGCTGAAGGCGGGCGCGCAGACGGCGATCCGCTTGATCCCGCGTTCGGCCAGACGCGCGACCTCTTCGACGGTGTAGGGTTTGAGCCATTCCTCGGGGCCAAAGCGGCTCTGGAAGGTGGTGGTGATCTGCGTCTTGTCCCAGCCCAGCCTTTCGCGCAGCAGGCGCGTGGTCTTCTGGCACTGGCAATGATAGGGGTCGCCCTCGCGCAGATAGCGTTCCGGCACGCCGTGATAGGAACAGACCAGCATCTCGGGCCGGTCCTCCTTGGCGGCATAGGCGCGCTCGATCGACTGGGCCAGCGCCTCGATATAGGCGGGCTGGTCGAAATAGGGCGGCACGATGCGCGCGACGGGCTGCCATTTCTCCTCCATCAGCGCGCGAAAGAACTGGTCATTCGCGGTGGCCGAGGTGGCGCCGGCGTAATGCGGATAGAGCGGAAAGAACAGGATGCGGGTGCAGCCGGCATCCACCATCTCGCGCACTTTGGATCTGGTCGAAGGGTTGCCGTAGCGCATGCAGAAATCGACCATCACATCGTCGCCATAGCGCGCCTGCATCTGCGCGCGGATCATGTCGGTCTGGTCGCGGGTGATGGTCAGAAGCGGGCTTTCGTCCTTTTCCGTGTTCCAGATCGAACGGTAGTTGGCGCCCGAGGAAAACGGCCGTTTGGTCAGGATGATGAGTTGCAAGAGCGGCTGCCAGAGCCAGGGCGAGTAGTCCACGACGCGGCGGTCGGACAGAAACTCGCCCAGATAGCGGCGCATCGACCAGTAGTCGGTGGCATCCGGCGTGCCGAGATTTGACACGAGGATGCCGATGCGCGCGGGTTTGATCGCGGGGTGGTCGGGCGCGGCATGGACGGGGCAGACAGCCACGGTTTCCGTGTTGCGCTGCGATTTGGCGTCAAGCATCGGCGGGGTCCTGGGTTTCTGCATCATGAAACAGGTGAAATAGAGGCTTTGCGCGCGCGGTCAATCATCTGTTGGGGCAAGTGGCGTGGCCCCCAGCGCATCGGCCAGACGGTGCGTCGCCGATCCGGGGCGCAGTGGCTGCGGCTGGTCGGGGGCGGGCGCCCAGCCGGTGAGCGTGATGATGTCGAAAGTCGCAGGCAGGCGGCCGTCGGGGGTGGCAAAGGTTTCGGCATAGATCGCGGCGGCGCGCGCCATCACCGCGCGGCGGGTGGGATGGCGCAGGCGGCCCGCCAGCGCATTGCCCTCGCCCATCGCGCGCAGGTCATGCAGCAGCGCCGTCAGGGTCGGATAGCTGACCGTCAGCGGCGTCGCATCCGCCACCGGCAGCGCAAGGCCCGCCCGCTGCAACAGCGCGCCCAGATCGCGGATCTCGCCCATCGGCGCGACGCGCGGCGACAGCCCGCCCGTGACCTCGGCCTCGGCTGCGGCAAGGCTCGCGCGTAATTCGTGCAGCGTCTGCCCGCCGAAAAGCACCGCGATGAGAAGCCCGTCGGGCCGCAGCGCGTGGCGGCATTGCACGAGCTGGCCGATGGGGTCGGCCGCCCAATGCAGCGACAGCGCGTGGAGCACGAGGTCATGTGCGCCGGGCGTCAGCGAGAGCGTGTCGTCATCAGGCACAACCTGTGCGCCGGGCATCACGCCAGCCCAGAAACCGGGCCATCCGGTCACGATCGCGGGTGCTGTAAACCTTCTGTTAACCTCGATGAGTCTTTCCTGAACCTCGGCGGCGACCTGCTCCATCAGAAACGTCACCGGCGCGCGCGCGGCGCGCGCGCGGTTGCGGCGGAGCGCTTCGGGGTCACAAAGGCGGGGTGGCGTCTGCATCCCGCGCATTTAGGAGAAACGCGGTGCAATTGCAAAGCGCCCTGCGCGTGATCTACCCGTCGCAATGCATTTCCTGCGGTGCGATGACCGAAAGCGACTTTGGCCTTTGCGGCACCTGCTGGCGCGACACGCCTTTTGTGAGCGGGCTTGTCTGCGACCTCTGCGGCACGCCGCTGCCGGGCGAGGATGCCGGCGAGGTCGCGCATTGCGACGACTGCATGACCGTCGCCCGGCCCTGGACGCAGGGGCGCGCCGCGCTGGTCTATCACGACAATGCGCGCAAGATCGTGCTGGGGCTCAAACATGGCGACCGCACCGACCTCGCGCGGCCTGCCGGCGCCTGGATGGCCATGGCCGCGGCGCCGCTGTGGCGCGAGGATACGGTGATCGTGCCGGTGCCCCTGCATTGGCTGCGGCTGCTCAAGAGGCGCTACAACCAGTCGGCGCTGCTGGCCAATTGGGTGGGCAAGGTTGCCGCGCGGCCGGTCTGCGCCGATGCGCTGATCCGCCCCGCCCGCACCCGCTCGCTGGAGGGGATGACGCGCGAGGCGCGCTTTGCGGCGCTGTCGGGCGCCATCGCGGTGCATCCGGGGCGCGGGGGGCAGATCAGGGGTCGTGCGGTGCTGCTGGTGGATGATGTCATGACCACCGGCGCCACGCTCGCCGCCTGTGCGCAGGCCGCGCTGGGTGCCGGCGCGCGCGAGGTCTGCGTGCTGCTACTGGCAAGGGCTGTCAAAGAGCATTAGATCAAGGGTCAATGATGTTTAAGGGATGCCCCCTATGGCCAAGATCGAAATCTACACATCGCCCAGTTGCGGCTATTGCCACGCGGCCAAGCGGCTGCTGGCGCAAAAGGGCGTGAGCTATACCGAGGTCAATGTCGTCGCAGAGCCGCAGCGCCGCGCCGAGATGACGCAGCGCAGCAATGGCGGGCGCACGGTGCCGCAGATCTTTATCGACGGCAGACATGTCGGCGGGTGCGATGACCTCTATGCGCTCGACAGCGCGGGGCGGCTTGACCCTCTGCTCACGGCATGAAGGCGGCGCTGCTGCAACTCACCGCAGGCGACGACCCGGTGGCGAACCTGGCCGTGACGCGCGCGCTGCTGCGCGAGGCGGTGGCGGGCGGGGCGGGGTTTGTGCTCACGCCCGAGGTGACGAACTGCCTTGCCAACAGCCGCGACCGGCTGGACGCGGTGTTGCAGACCGAGGACGCGGACATCACGCTCGCCGCCCTGCGCGCGGATGCCGCGGCGCTGGGCGTCTGGCTGGCCATCGGATCGCTGGGGCTGCGCACGGGCGATGCCGATGGCCGCTTTGCCAACCGGTCGTTCCTGATCGACCCCAAGGGCCAGATCGTCGCGCGCTATGACAAGATCCACATGTTCGATGTCGATGTCGGCCCCGGTGAGACCTACCGCGAATCGGCCTCCTACAGGCCCGGCGACAGGGCGGTTGTGCATGACGCGGGCTTTGCCACGCTCGGGCTGACCATCTGCTATGACGTGCGGTTCGCCTATCTGCACCGGGCGCTGGCGCAGGCCGGGGCCGGGATCATCCTCGCCCCCGCTGCCTTTTCCCCCGTCACCGGCGCCGCGCATTGGGAGCCGCTGTTGCGCGCCCGCGCGATCGAGACGGGGTGTTATGTGCTGGCCGCCGCGCAAACCGGCACCCATGCCGCGCAATCGGGCACGCCCCGGCGCACCCATGGGCACAGCCTGGTCGTGTCGCCCTGGGGCGAGGTCCTGGCCGATGCGGGGACGGATGTCGGGATCACATATGTTGATCTCGACATGGATGAAGTGGCAAGGTCGCGCAGTCGCGTGCCGTCGCTGACCCATGACCGCCCCTTTGAAGGACCCCGATGAACACGCCCAATGACAGCCTCGCCGTCACGCTCTTCAGCGAGATTCTGGCTGTCGATCAACTGGCGCGCTCGGCCGTCGCAAAGGCACTGCCGCGCGGGATGGAGCTGTCGCATTTCTCGGTGCTCAACCATCTGGCCCATACCGGGACGGAAAAGACGCCCGCGCAGCTTGCCCGCGTGTTTCACCTGACGCGGGGCGCGATGACCAACACGCTGGGCAAGCTCGAATGGGCGGGATGGGTGCATATCCGCCCCGACTGGGACGATGCGCGGCGCAAGCTGGTGTCGATCAGCCCCACCGGCCTGTCGGTGCGCAACGCGGCTGTGGCCGCGATCACGCCACTCATCAGCGATGTGGTGGACAAGGTCGGCACCGACCGCGTGCGTGCCGCGCTTCCCGTGCTGCGCGAGCTGCGCATGAAGCTGTCGGAAGGC
>JAACUH010000122.1 GCA_009993005.1 Rhodobacterales bacterium | reverse complement strand
GCGACGGGGCCAGGCGGCCGTTCCAGTCGCCCGGCAAGCCTGGCCCCTGATCCCACACATACCAGCCAAATCGCCGCCAGCCAGAGGTGCGCATCCACTCGATCCATCCCTCCCAATAGGGCTGCCATTCGCCGCTCCGATGCACGAGGCCGAGATTGACGAGGACCTGCGCGTCATCGGTGACCGGGGCCGCGGCAAACACGCCCTGCATCAGCGCATCCCAATCGCCGACCTTCTCCTTGGCTGCGCCGTAGTCGCGCTGCTGCGCATAGGGCGGCGAGGTGAACATCAGCGTGGCCGCCTCATTCTGCATCAGCCTGGCGACAGCGGCTGGATCAGTGGCATCGCCGCAGCACAGCCGGTGCGACCGGTGCGACCGGTGCGACCGGTGCTTGCCCAGCGCCCAGATATCGCCGGGGCGGGTGATGGGCTCAATAGGCGGCTCGGGGATGGCATCGGCCGCGTCGTCAGATATCGTCGGGCGGTCCTCGGCGTCGACCAGCAGCGCGTCCAGTTCATCCTCGGGGATCCCGATCAGCCCGAGGTCGAAATCCTCGGCCAGCAGCGCCTGCAATTCCTGCAAGAGCAGGGCCTCGTCCCAGCCACCCAGCTCGGTTAACTTATTGTCGGCGATGCGATACGCCCGGCGCTGCGCCTCGGTCAGATGCCCCAGCACGAGCACCGGGGCCTCGGTCAGGCCAAGATGGGCGGCAGCCAACACCCGGCCATGCCCGGCAATCAACTCGCCGTCGGCTGCGACCAGCACCGGCACGGTCCAGCCGAACTCGGCCATGCTAGCGGCGATCTTGGCGACCTGGTCCGGATCGTGCGTCTTGGCGTTGCGGGCGTAGGGTTTCAGCCGGGCGAGGGGCCAGAGCTCGATCCGGTCGGGCGGCATCATCATCGCGCGGGTCCGGTCATGGGCGTGTAGACCACCAGCGTGGTTCTGCCGGGAAGCCACCAGCTTGGAAAGTCCTCCGGCCATGTGGCGCGCAGGCCCTTCAATTCCGCCAGCGCCGCGATGTCCTGCCGCTTGGCCGCATCGAAGGTGCCATAGAGGTGTGCTGCGACGGCGGATGCCATCCGGTCCTTGCGATAGTAGAACGGATGGTCGACCAGGTCCCGTGGCCAGGGATCGGCATAGTAGCCGCGACCGTCGAACAGACCGCGCCGCGCCAGCACCGCCGGAGTGAAGTCGGACCGGGACAAGGTCCAGCCACGGGTTGCACCGAACAGCACCGCAAGGCGCTGCTGCAGGGCGCGCAGATCCTGTTGCAGGGCGTTCATGCGCGGGAAGGCTTTTGTCTTGGGGATCTCGGCGCGCATCTCGGCCATGGCGTTGATCAGGAGGGTGATTTCCATCGCGTCGGGCGTGCTGATGCTGCCGGGCTGGTTGGATTCTGCGGTGATCATGCTGCGAGCCTCTTGGTTTTCAGGTCGGCGAAGGTCTCGCCCGTTTCCGCCAGCACGGCATTGGCACCGGTGAAAGACTGCCAGCGCTCGATGGCGACATCGACATAGACCGGGTTCAACTCGATCCCGAAGCATACCCGCCCGGTGGTTTCGGCCGCGATCAGCGTGGTGCCAGACCCCATGAAGGGTTCAAACACCGCCTGGCCGGGATTGGAATTGTTCAGGATCGGGCGGCGCATGCATTCGACCGGCTTCTGCGTGCCATGGACGGTGGCCGCGTCCTGGTCCTTGCCGGAGATGTGCCAGAGGGTGGTTTGCTTGCGGTCCCCCGCCCAATGGCCCTTGCCCTTGACGCGCACCGCATACCAGCAGGGTTCGTGCTGCCAGTGATAATCACCCCGGCTCAGAACCAGTCGGTCCTTTGCCCAGATGATCTGCGATCGAACCGCAAAGCCCGCCGCCGCCAGGCTGTCGGCCACCTCGCCCGCGTGCAGCGCGCCGTGCCAGACATAGGCCACGTCGCCGGGGAACAGCGCCCAAGCCTCGCGCCAGTCTGCACGGTCATCGTTCAGTACCTTGCCGGTGCGCTTGGTCTTGGCTGCCCCCACTTGGTTGCGCCAGGAGGGATCATACTCGACGCCATAGGGAGGATCGGTCACCATCAGCAGCGGCTTCACGTCGCCGAGCAGCCGCCCGACAACATCGGATGATGTGCTGTCGCCGCAGATCAGCCGGTGCGACCCGAGCTGCCAGAGGCCACCCGAAACCGACACCGGCGTGACTGGCGCATCCGGAATGTCATCCTCGCCTTCGACCGCGCCACCATCCGCCTGATCGGGGTCGCGGAGCAGGGCGTCCAGATCCTCGTCGGCGATGCCCAGCAG
>JAACUH010000056.1 GCA_009993005.1 Rhodobacterales bacterium | reverse complement strand
GCGCATCACCACCGACGGCACCTATGTGGACGGGGTCAAGATCAGCCCCGTCTCGCTCAAGGATCTCGACCTCGAGACGCATCGCTCGATCCGGCTGCGCATCGCGGTGCACGACGATGCGCGCAACCCCGGCGGGATCAACATCTTTGGCCGCGGTTTCGGCAATTACGATCAGGACATCATCTTGCGCCTGACCACCGAAGACTGAAACGCGGTTCTTTCTGCTTGACGCAACTACCCCAAATCCCGATACATATCGACAAAGCGAATATGAAAGCGCGGCCATCTCTGCCGCCGGCCCTGGGGAGGATGCCATGAAAGCTTCGGTTACCGCACACAAGGACTACACCGTCGCAAAGATCGACGACCGGGTCTATTCGGCCTTTCTCGAACATCTGGGGCGGGCGATCTATACCGGCATCTACGAACCCGACCACCCCACCGCCGATGCCAACGGCATGCGCGGCGATGTCGCGCAACTGGTGCGCGACCTCAACATTCCCTATGTCCGCTATCCCGGCGGCAATTTCGTCTCTGCCTACAACTGGGAGGATGGCGTCGGCCCGCGCGCGCAGCGGCCCACGCGGCTCGACCTCGCCTGGCACACATCCGACAGCAATGCCGTCGGCGTGCACGAGTTTTCCGACTGGTGCGACACGGTGAACACCAAGATGATGCTCGCCATCAACCTCGGCTCGCGCGGGCTCGACGATGCGCGCAACTTTGTCGAATACGTCAATGGCCCCACGGGGAGCAAATGGGGCGACCTGCGCAAGAAGAACGGCCGCGCCGCGCCCTTCGACGTCAACCTGTGGTGCCTCGGCAACGAGATGGACGGCCCCTGGCAGATCGGCCACAAGACAGCCGACGAATACGGCCGGCTGGCCAATGAGGTCGCCAAGACCTTGCGCGCCTTTGACAAGGGCCTCGAGCTGATCGTCTGCGGGTCGTCGCATTCGGACATGAAGACCTACCCCGAATGGGAACGGATCGTGCTCGAACATACCTACGAGAACGTCGATCACATCAGCCTGCACATGTATTTCGCCAACCGCGCGAAGAATACCGCCAACTATCTGGCGCTGAACGCAAAACTCGACCGCTACATCAGCACGGTCGAAAGCACGATCAACGTGGTCAAGGGCAACAAGCGGTCCCGGCGCGAGGTCGGCATCAGCTTTGACGAATGGAACGTCTGGTATCACTCGAACGCGCAGGACCGCGCGATCCTCGAGGGCAACGAGGGCTGGCCGCATGCGCCGCGCCTGCTCGAGGATGTCTATAACTTCGAGGATGTGCTCCAGGTCGGCTGCATCCTCAACACCTTTATCCGCAAGTCGAATGTGGTGCGCATCGCCTGCATCGCGCAGCTTGTGAACGTGATCGCGCCGATCATGACCGACCCCGCCGGCGCGGCCTGGCGGCAGACGATCTACTATCCCTACTATTTCGCCTCGATCTTTGGTCGCGGCACCGCGCTCAACCTCGCGGTGAAATGTCCGGGCTATGACGCCGATGTCGCCGACAACGTGCCCTATGTCGATATCGCGGGCGTGCATGACGACGACGGCGGCACGGTCAGCTTTTTCATCGTGAACCGCCACCTGACCGACAGTATCGACGCCGAGGTCAGCCTGCAGGGCTTTGGCGCCGGCGCGCGGATCATCGACCATCAGGTGATGACGCATTCCATGCTCGAGGCGGTCAACACGGCGACCGACCAGACCAATGTCGCGCCGAAAAAGGGCAGCGGCGCGGTGATCGAGGATGGCCTGGTCAAGGCCAAGCTGCCGCCGCTGTCCTACCAGATGATCCGCGTCAGCCTCGCCTGACGCGGATACCGCCCGCGCCGTTCAGGCGACGCGGGCCCCCTGCACCCAGAGCCCGCGCGACAGCGGCACGCCACCGACCTCGGCAAAGCGCAACAGGTCCGCGCGCAGCCCCACCGCGATGCGGCCACGGTCGGTCAGCCCGACCGCCTGCGCGGGGTTGGCCGTCACCGTGGCGATCCCGCGCGCCATATCCTCCCACCGCCGCCCGAGCTTGACCGCGCCGTAGAGCAGCGCGGCCGGGATGTAATCCGACGACAGGATGTCGAGGAGCCCCGCATCGGCAAGCTCTGCCGCCGCGACATTGCCCGAATGCGACCCTCCCCGGACCAGGTTCGGCGCCCCCATGATGACAGCGATCCCCGCCGCCCGGCAGGCCTGCGCCGCGACGGCGGTTGTGGGAAACTCGGCCACCCGCACGCCCTGCGCCTGCGAGGTCGCCACATGCGCCTCGGTCGTGTCGTCATGGCTGGCCAGCGTCGCGCCGAAACGGCGCGCGGCGGCGACGGTGGCGGCCTGATGGCTGGGGCCAAGGCGCGCATAGAGCCCTTCGAGATAGGCGCAATAGGCATCGAACGCCGCCTGATCCATCCCGTGCTTGCCGCGCACATAATCCGAAAACTTGGAGATATCGGCAAATTGCCGCTGCCCGGGCGTATGATCCATCAGGCTCACGATGCCGACCCGGTCGGCGGCACCGAACTCGTCAAGCTCCTCGATCAGCGTCTCGGAACAGGTCTCGGCGCGCAGGTGCAGGTGATGGCTGATGCGCAGCGCGCCCGCCGCGCGCATCGCCAGGATCTCGTCGGCCATGGAGCGTGCGTATTTGCCGTATCCCGCCTTCTTGTCGCTCAGGATCGACCCGACGCGGATCGCGTCAAAGACGGTCGCGATGCCGGTCCCGGCCAGCTCTGCATCATGCGCCACGATGGCCGCGTGATGCGGCCAGTCCACCCGCGGGCGCGGCGCGATGTGCCGCTCGAGGTTGTCGGTATGCAACTCGATCAGCCCGGGGCACAGATGGTCGCCGCCACAGTCGATGGCGCCCTTGGGCAGCGCCGCGCCGGTGCCGATCTCGGCGATCAGCCCGTCACGGATCACCAGATGGCCGGTGATGACCGCATCGGGCAGCACGACCTGCGCATTGGCAAGGATTGTCTCTTGTGTCATCTGGCTGTCACTCTTTCCTGAAATCCGGGCGTCATCTTGTCGTGAAAGGCACTCACATGCAGTCCATCCGGCGCTATGCCCTCTATCTCGCACCGACCGGCCCCTGGGCCGAGGCGGCGGCGGATTGGCTGGGCTGGGATCTCGCCACCGGCAGGGCGCGCGCCCAGCCCGATCTGCCCGCCCTGCCCCGCCCGCTCTCCGCCCTTACCGCAGAGGCCCGCAAATACGGCTTTCACGCCACGATCAAGCCGCCGTTCCGGCTGGCCGAGGGGCAGGATGTCCAAGCCCTCACGGCGGCGGTTGCGATGCTCTGCGCCCGCCTCGCTCCTGTTGAAACCGATGGCCTCGCCCCCAGCGACCTCGACGGGTTCCTGGCCCTGACGCCCCTGGGCGAGACCGCAGCACTCGACGCGCTCGCGGCCGACGTCGTGCGCAGCCTCGACGCTTTCCGCGCGCCACCGTCCGACGCCGAGCTTGCCCGCCGCCGCGCCGCCGGCCTCAACCCCGCGCAGGAGGAGAACCTCGCGCGCTGGGGCTATCCCTATGTGATGGGCGAGTTCCGCTGCCACCTGACGCTGACCGGCCGCCTCGCGCCCGATGAGGCCGCCACCGTCCAGGCCGCGGCCCGCAGGCATCTGGGCCCGATGCCCGCGCCCTGGCGCATCGACAGCCTCGTGCTGGCGGGGGAACAGGCGGATGGCGGCTTCCGTCTGCTGCATCGCTATGCCTTCACCGGATAAAGCGCCGCCAGCGCCGCCGCGACGGTGTCCTCAAGCGGCCCGTCGTTGCTGACTTCGACCAGCGGCCCCGCCGGCGGCACCGCGCGCGCGAGCCGCGCCGCGATCTCTTCCGCGCTCTCGCGCCCCCGGCCCGCCAGCCGCGCGGCAAGCGTGTCGGGCCGCGCGGTGAGGTGCAGCACCGTCACCGCCGCAAAGCGCGCCCGCGCCTGCTCCAGCACCCCGCGCGACAGATTGGCGAGCACCTCCTGCCCGGCTGTGACCGCAGCGGCATAGCGCGCGGGAATGCCATAGTAGAGCCCATGCGCGCCCCAATGCAGCGCAAAGGCCCCCGCCGCAGCCGCACGGTGAAACCCCGGCTCGTCGAGCGCGTCAAAATCCTCGCCCCCCAGCGCCGCATCCCGCGTGATCACGCGCCGCGCGACCCCCAGCCCCGGCCGCGCCGCGACCAGACCCGCCATGACCGAATCCTTGCCCACCCCCGACGGGCCGACCACGGCAATGAGCCGCCCGCCGCTCATGCCGCTTGCGGCGCAAAGGCCGTCACGTCAACCAGCCTGTCGCAGACCCGCGCCCGCGCGTCCTCGTCATGAAAGATCCCCACGATCGCGGCCCCCCGCGCCTTGGCCGCAGCGATCAGCCCCAGCACCACCTCGCGATTGGCCGCGTCGAGCGACGCCGTCGGCTCATCCAGCAACAACGCCGGAAAGGGATGCACAAAGCCGCGCGCGATATTCACCCGCTGCTGCTCGCCCCCCGAAAATGTCGTGGGCGACAGCGCCCAGAGCGTCTGCGGAATATTCAGCCGCGCCAGCATCGCGCGCGCCTGCGCCCGCGCCGCCTCTTCGTCATGACCCAGCGCCAGCAGCGGCTCGGCCACCACATCGACCGTCGGCACGCGCGGCACGACCCGCAGGAACTGGCTCACATAGCCCAGCGTCTCGCGCCGCAGCGCGATGATCCCGCGCGGCGCGGCCTGCGCCACATCGACATCGCCCACCATGATGCGCCCGGCAGCGGCGAGGTAATTGCCCCAGATCATCCGCATCAGCGTGGATTTCCCGGCCCCCGACGCGCCCACCAGCCCCACGCATTCGCCAGCCGCGACCCGCAGCGCCGCGCCCCGCATCACCTCGATGACTGCACCGCCCTGATTGTGCAGGGTAAATGTCTTGGCCACGCCCTCGATCCTGATCACGCCGGTCCCCCCTTCATCTTGCTAAAAATATCCCCGCCGGAGGCTCCGAAGTCTCCACATGCCCAGGTCTCAGACCTGCAGCACCGAACTCACCAAGAGCTGCGTATAGCCATGCTGCGGGTCGTCGAGCACCTGATCGGTCAGCCCCGTCTCGACCACGCGGCCATCCTTCATCACCATCAGCCGGTCCGCGAGCAACCGCACCACGGCGAGGTCATGCGTCACGATCACCGCCGACAGCCCCATCCGCCGCACCAGCCCGCGCAACAGATCCAGAAGCCGCGCCTGCACGCTCACGTCGAGCCCGCCGGTGGGCTCGTCCATGAACACCAGCCGCGGCCCGGTGACAAGGTTGCGCGCGATCTGCAGGCGCTGCTGCATCCCGCCCGAAAAGGTCGCAGGCCGGTCGTCGATGCGCCCCGCGTCGATCTCGACCCGGCCCAGCCAGTCGGTGGCGGTCGCGCGGATGTCGCCATAATGGCGCGCGCCCACGGCCATCAGCCGCTCGCCCACATTGCCCCCCGCACTCACCCCCATGCGCAGCCCGTCGCGCGCATGCTGGTGCACAAAGGCCCAGTCGGTGCGCCCCAGCATCCGCCGCGCGGGCTCGGACATGCTCACGGTGTCGCGCGGCCCGTCGGCGCGGGTGTCAAAGATCACCTGCCCGCGGTCCGGCACGACATGCCCCGCCATGCAGGCCAGCAGCGTCGATTTGCCCGACCCGCTCTCGCCGACGATGCCCATCACCTCGCCCGGCCAGAGGTCAAGGGACACGTCCGCGCAGCCGATATGGCGGCCGTAGGATTTGCCCAGGTCCCGGACCTGCAACAGCGGCGTCATGGCGCAGCCTCCCCTGCCGCCTGCCGGCCGGCGCAATAATCGGTGTCGGAACAGACGAACATCCGCCCGCCCGCATCATCGGTGATGACCTCGTCGAGGTAGGTATGCGTCGCACCACAAAGCGCACAGGGCGCATCGGCCTTGGACGGGTCAAAGGGAAAATCGTCGAAATCGAGGCTCACGACATCGCAATAGGGCGGCAGCGCATAGATGCGCTGTTCGCGCCCCGCGCCGAAAAGCTGGATCGCGGCCATCGACAGCTTGGGGTTGTCGAACTTGGGGATCGGCGATGGGTCCATCACATAGCGCCCCTCGACCCTGACCGGATAGGCATAGGCGGTGGCGATCGCCCCGTGCCGGGCGATATCCTCGTAGAGTTTCACATGCATCAGCCCGTAATCCTCAAGCGCATGCATCCGCCGCGTCTCGGTCTCGCGCGGCTCGAGAAAGCGCAGGGGCTCGGGGATCGGCACCTGATAGACAAGGATCTGGTCCTCGCTCAGCGGCACTTCGGGGATGCGGTGGCGGGTCTGGATGACGCTCGCCTCGGCGGTGTGCGCGGTCGTGGCGACCCCGGCGGTGCGGGCAAAGAACTTGCGGATCGACACGGCGTTGGTGGTGTCATCGGCGCCCTGGTCGATCACCTTGAGCCGGTCCTCGGGCACCAGACAGGCCGCCGTCACCTGCACGCCGCCAGTGCCCCAGCCATAGGGCATCGGCATCTCGCGGCTGGCAAAGGGCACCTGATAGCCCGGCACCGCCAGCCCCTTGAGGATCGCGCGGCGGATCATCCGCTTGGTCTGTTCGTCCAGATATGCAAAGTTGTAATCAGACATCAATTTCTCGAAGGGGTGTTGCGATGGAATGGGTGATGTGGGGGTTCGGCGCACTGATGCTGATTGTAGCGGTGATCGTCGGGGTCGCGGCCTGGGTCGCCTTTCGCCGGGACGGGCACCTGCCGAACAGCGGTGTCCGGATGAAGAGGCCGACAGGCGGCATGGCCCGATCCGATCCGAGGCGCGGCGTGCCGAAATCGCGGTAACGTGAGGCGGCAGTCATTCTGCGGCCTCCTGCGTCTCGGCCTGCGCCGTGCGGCGCAACTTGCGGATCAGTTCCAGTTCGGACTGGAAATCGACGTAATGGGGCAGCTTGATATGTTCCAGAAACCCGGTGGCCTGCACATTGTCCGCGTGCATCAACACAAACTCCTCGTCCTGCGCCGGCACGCCTTCGTCATCCTCGCCCAGCTCGCGCCAGCGCAGCGCGCGGTCCACAAGGCTCATCGAGATCGCCTTGCGCTCGGACTGGCCGAACACCAGGCCATAGCCGCGGGTAAACTGCGGCGGCTCGGTCTTTGAGCCCGCAAACTGGTTGACCGTCTCGCATTCGGTCAGCACCACCTCGCCCAGCGTTATGGCAAAACCCAGCTCGGGGATGTCCATCTCGACCGTGACCGCGCCGATGCGCAGCTCGCCCACAAAGGCGTGGGTGCGCCCATAGCCGCGCTGCGTGGAATAGGCCAGGCCGAGGACAAAGCCCTCGTCGCCCCGCGTCAGCGCCTGCAGCCGCAGCGCACGGTCGGCGGGAAGCTCCATCGGCTCGCGCGTGAGGTCGGGCGGCGTGGTGCCGGTGGCGGGCTCCTGCTGGATCAGCCCCTCGCGGTCGAGCAGCGCCATCACATGCGGCACGGCCTCGCCCGTGACAGGCGCGCGCGGCGCCATCGGCGCCTCGCCCTCGGCCATCAGCGCGAAATCGAGCAAGCGGTGCGTGTAGTCGAATGTCGGCCCCAGCACCTGCCCGCCCGGCAGATCCTTGAACGTGGCAGAGATGCGCCTGTCGCAGCGCATGGCGTCGGTATCGACCGGGCGCGAGGCGCCAAAGCGCGGCAGCGTGGTGCGATAGGCGCGGATCAGGAACACCGCCTCGATCAGGTCGCCACGCGCCTGCTTGATCGCCAGCGCGGCCAGGTCGGGGTCGTAGAGCGACCCTTCGGCCATCACCCGGTTGACGGCAAGCGCAAGCTGTTCGCGGATCTGCGCGACACCGAGTTCCGCCACCCCCACATCGCCGCGTCGCTCTTCGGCGAGCCAGGCATGGGCATTGTCGATAGCGCGCTCGCCACCCTTGACCGCGACATACATCAGCCGATCCTCGTGCTGCGCGGCAGCGCCGCAAGCTGCGCGCCACAGGTGAAAAAGAAATCCCGACCAAGAGGATAGAGCGCGGAGTTCATGTGAAACGCCGCCGCGTCCGGCAGGTTCAGCGCGGCCATGTCCCTGATCCCCGGCCCGCGCAGGGTCGTGCCTTCGGACCGAAGGGCCGCCATTTCGACGATCAGCGTGGCAGAGCGGTCGGGGTAGTCCGCCGTGCCGATCGGATAGGCGGACAGCGGGCCAAGCGCATCCCATGTCCCCAGCGCAAAGGCGCAATCGGCGGGGCCGGCAACAGGCGCGCCGGTGTGAAAGGTGAGCCAGTCGCGCACCTCGGCCCGGTCATGCGCCCCCGCCAGATGGACCGGCGTGCCCGGATCGCAGAGCGTGAGCAGCAGCGTCCCCGCCGCGACCGAGAGCGGCGCCGGCGGTTGCGCACCTGCGATGTCATGGATGCGACCGGGTCGCGCCATCGCGCCCATCGCGGCCCGAAAGGCATGGGCCGCATCCACCGGGGCATCGGCAAATCCCCCCGCCAGAACCTGAGCGCGCATCAGTCCTCTCCCCGCACAAGCGTGAAAAACTCGACCCTGGTCGCGGCAGCCCTGGCCGCGCGGTCGGCCGCGGTCGCGGCAAGTTCGGCGGCGATGGGGTCGAGGATCGCCGGGCGCAGCCGCCCGGCCGCATCGGTCTGCATCAGCGCATCGACCAGCGCGGCCCATTCCGCCGCAGCCTTGTCGCGGCCCTGCACATGGCCATGGCCGACCGTGCCGCCGGGCAGTTCGACCGCCGCGCGCGTCACCGTGATCTCGCCCAGATTGAAGGGCGCCCCGGTGCCCCCGGCGCGCCCGCGCAGCATCACCGTGCCGATCTCGGCCCGGCGCAGCCAGGTGCCCGCGCGCGGCACTTGCGCGGCCCGGCAGAGCGCGTCCAGCCGTCCGGCGGGCGCGCGGGCGAGCAGGCCCAGCCAATGCTGCCGGTCCGTCTGCGCTGTGGCCTTGCCGTCCATTCTCTCACCTTGCCGAGTCGCTGTTGATACTATACAACTAGACAAATACGATGCCTCCCGCAAATGACAATTGTGTAACATGGCCCGCACCGCGCTCTGGCAGTCCATCGCCACGACCCTCACCGCCGAAATCGCCGCCGGCCATTACCGGCCGGGCGACCGCCTGCCGTCCGAGGGCGCGCTGGCCACCCGTTTCGGCGTGAACCGGCACACGGTGCGCCATGCGCTGGCCCGGATGGCCACCGAAGGGCTGGTCCTGTCGCGGCGCGGCGCGGGCGTGTTCGTCGCGGCCACACCGACCGACTATCCGCTGGGCCGGCGCGTGCGCTTTCACCGCAACCTCGCCGCCTCGGGCAAGGTGCCGGGCCGCGAGATCCTGTCGATCGAGACCCGCGCGAGCGACGCGACCGAGGCACAGGCGCTGCGGATCGCCCCCGGCGCGCCCGTGCATGTCTGCGAGGGGCTCTCGCTTGCCGATGGCCAGCCCATCGCGCTGTTTCGCAGCGTCTTTCCGGCCGCGACCATGCCCGGCCTTCCCGCCCTGCTGCGTGCACAGCAGTCGGTGACGCGCGCGCTGTCGGACCTCGGCATCGCCGATTACACGCGGTTCGAAACACGCATCACCGCACAACTGGCCACAGCGGTGCAGGCGATCCACCTGCGCGTGCAGGAGGGCGATCCGATTCTGCGCACGGTTGCCATCAACACCGCCCCGGGCGGCCAGCCTGTCGAATACGGGACGACATGGTTCGCCGGCGACCGGATCACGCTGACTTTACGCGAAGAGACAGAAAAACAAGGGGATTCCGACCCGATTTTGTCACAGGACTGATGCATGGTGATGTTATCCACAGGACCACTCGTGATGACAAACGGACACAGTCGCTGATGGAAAACCGCCTTTCTCCCTTGCGCCTGCGGGGCGCCACGGCCTTGCGCGACGGCAAGATGCAGGACCGCACCGTGGCGATCGCCGGCGGACGGATCGATGCGGGCCCCTATCCGGCGGTGGACCTGACGGGCTATTATATCCTCCCCGGCATCATCGACCTGCATGGCGACGCGTTCGAGCGGCACGTGGCACCGCGCCCTTCGGCGCCGTTTCCGTTGTCCATGGCGTTGCGCGGCGCCGATCAGGACGCGGCGGCCAATGGCGTGACCACCGCCTGGCTCGCGCAGAGCTGGTCCTGGGAGGGCGGCCACCGCAGCCCCGATTTCGCCGAACGGCTGATGATGGCGCTGGCCGAATACCGCCCCCGCGCGCTCACCGATCTGCGCATCCAGATCCGCTATGAAACGCACGAGACCGACAGCGCCGACCGGATGCTCGCCGCGGTGCGGCGCTATGCCATCGACTATGTGGTGTTCAACAACCACCTGAGCGAGGCGCTGACCATGTGGGCCGAACGCCCGCATGAGCTCGAAGGCTGGGCCAAGCGCAACGGGCGCACCGGCGCGCAGATGATGGAAGTCGTCGAGACCGCCCGCACCCGCGCCCATGAGGTCCCGCGCAAGCTCTGCCGTCTGGCCGAAGCCTTTGACGCGCTGGGCGTGACCTATGGCAGCCACGACGACCCCGACGGCGAAACGCGCGAGACATTCTCGATGCTGGGCGCGCGGATCTGCGAATTTCCCACCGCCTTTGCCCCTGCCAATGTCGCGCGCGCCGTGGGTGACCCGGTGCTGATGGGCGCGCCCAATGTGGTGCGGGGTGGCAGCCAGGCGGGCAATATCTCGGCCACGGCGCTGGTGCGGGCAGGCAAATGCGATGCGCTGGTGTCCGACTACCACTATCCGGCGCTGGCCCGCGCGGCCTTTGCGCTGGTGGATGAGGGCGTGCTCGACCTGCCGGGCGCCTGGGCGCTGATCTCGGCCAACCCGGCGCAGATCATGCAGATGCCCGACCGTGGCGTGATCGAACAGGGCAAGCGTGCCGATCTGGTGGTGATCCACAAGGAAACGCGCACGGTGGAATGCACCATCGCGGGCGGCCGGATCACCTATCTCGCGGGCGAGGCGGCGTTGCGCTTTGTCGATGCCGCGCAACCGCTGCGGATGGCGGCAGAGTAGTCAGCCCTCGTAGCGGGCAAGGAAATCGACCGCGCTCAGGCTGCGGAAATCGTCGAGCGTGGCGCGCAGGAGGGCGTGGTCCCAGTCCCACCAGGCGAGCGCCTGGAGCCGCGCGGCCACCTCGGGCGGCTGGCGCAGGCGCAGCAGGCGGGCGGGGTTGCCGGCCACGATGGTATAGGGCGCGACATTTTTGGTCACGACCGCGCCAGAGCCCACGACCGCGCCGTCGCCCACTGTGACGCCGGGCTTGATGATGCAGGCGTGGCCCAGCCAGGTGTCGTGCCCGACATGGGCCACCCGCGCCGCACGGGCGGCAAAGACGGCGGCCTCGTCCTCTGCATCGTCCCAATAGTAGGTCGCGCGATACATGAAATGATGCAGGCTCGCCCGGTCGAGCGGATGGTCGGTGGCCCCCACCCGCACCATGCTCGCGATATTGGCGAACTTGCCGACATGGGCATGGGCGAGGTCGCAGAGCCGTGCGCAATAGCTGTAGTCGCCAAAGCGCACCCCCAGCATCTTGGTCCCCGCGCCGACCTCGGTCCAGCGGCCGAGCACGGTGTCGGTCAGCGCCGCGCCCTCATGGACCAGCGGCGCCTCGCCCAGTTTCGGCATGCTCTATCCCCGGATGAGACGCTTGCGCAGCCAGCCTGACAAACTGTCCATCACCATCACCATAATCACGATGAGCACGATGTAGTAGCTGACCTCTTCCCAGTCTTTCTGGGTCTGCATGGCCTGTGTCAGGAACAGCCCGATGCCGCCGCCGGTGATCGCACCGATGATGGTGGCGCTTCGGGTGTTGCTTTCGAAGTAATAGAGGATCTGGCTCAGCAGCACCGGCGTCACCTGCGGGATCACGCCAAAGCGATAGCGCTGCACCGGGCTCGCCCCGGTCGAGCGCACGCCCTCGATCTGCTTGTCATCGACGTTTTCAAGCGCCTCGGAAAAGCTCTTGCCAAAGCTGCCGGTGTCGGTAACGAGGATCGCGAGCGCGCCGGTCAGCGGGCCGGGGCCAAAGGCGCGGCTCAGGATGATCGTCCAGATCAGCCCGTCCACCCCGCGCACGAAGTCGAAGATCCGCCGCACGAAGAACCGCACGGCCACGAAGGGCGCAAAGTTGCGGGCGGCCATGAAGGCCAGCGGCAGCGCCACGATGGCCGCGCCAAAGGTGCCGAGAAAGGCCATCAGGATCGTCTCGCCAATGGCCCAGAACACGTCGGCGTGCCGCCACATGCCGTTCGACCAGAAATCCTCCCAGGCGCCCACGATGTTGCTGCGCGCCGGGTCGAGCTGCGGTCCGGTCAGCAGGCTGAGCACGCCCACGTCGTGATAGGGGCTGTCGAGCGTGAACCAGAAGAGCTCCCAGCCAAAGGAATAGCGGAACACCTCGGTCTTGGACCGGGTGACGCTCACGCGGCCTGCATCGGTGGTGATCGCCACGCGGGTTTCAGAGGCATTGATCCAGGCGGGCGGCGTGGCGCCGAGGTTGGTCAGCACCCGGTCGTCGAGGGCCTGCATCTCGATCGTGCCGTAACCGGGCACTTCATAGGTGACCCGCCCCTCGGGCAGGAAATGCACCAGATGGCCGTCGCCGAGGTCCACGATCACATCATCGCCCTCACGGCTCACCCAATCCGGGGTGGTGCCGGGGGCATAGGTGCCCTTGCGCTCGCCCTCGATGGCGAATGACGTCTCGCCATTGCGGTTGTCTCGGGTGACATGGGTCTTGTAGCTGTAGCTGTCGGCAACCAGAGTCGCGGCATTGTCCATCCGTGCACGCTCGGCCAGGCCCCCTACATCGAAGGCAAAGAAGATATAGGTGAGATAGGCCAGGATCACCGCCGGCACGGCAAAGCCCGTGATCTGCTTGCGCCGGAAGATCCTGTCGGTCTGCGTGCGCAAGTCGGTGGTCGCGTCGAGCATGGTCATGTGCGTTGCCCCTGCGTCAGGCGGTTGCGGTAATGGCTCGACACCTGGTCGAAGAACACGATGGTCAGGAACAGCAACACGAAGATCGAGGCGGCGAGGTCGAATTTGCCCTGGCCAAAGGTCATCGCGTTGCGCAGCTCGTAGCCGATGCCGCCCGCGCCGACAAAGCCCAGAATGGCCGAGGCGCGGATGTTGATCTCGAACCGCATCAGCGTGTAGCTCAGGTAGTTTGGCGCCACCTGCGGGATCACGCCGAGCCACATCCGCTGCGACCAGTTCGCGCCCACAGATTGCAGCCCCTCGACAGGCTTGAGATCAGCGTTTTCGGCCACTTCGGAGTAAAGCTTGCCCAGTGCGCCGGCGGTATGCAGCGCAATGGCAATCATCGCGGGCACCGGACCGCCGCCGAGGATAAAGATCAGCACCAGCGCGATCACGATCTCGGGGATGGCGCGCAGGATGTCCATGATCCGGCGAAACAGCGGGATCAGCCGCGGCCAGCGGGCAAGGCCCCGGGTGGACAGCAGCGACAGGATCAGCCCGAAAAAAGCGCCCACCAGCGTGGACACGGCCGCGATGTTGATCGTCTCGATCAGCGCGGGGAAGTAGGTCAGCAGGTTCGCGGGCAACCGGTCGATCCGGTCCCAAGCTTCGCGCACCACACCGGCGGGAAAGTCGAAGATGCGCGGCAGACCTTCCCAGAACCCGCCGGCGCTGCGCGCCTCGACGGTCTGGAAGCCGGTCACCATCAGCACCACGAAAAGCGCGAGAATGATGCCGCCATAGGCGCGCTTTCGCCGCGTCATCGCCATGTAGCTGTCGCGCGTATCCCCGACACCCGCGCCGCCTGTTGCGGTCACGTCCGCCATGTCCCTGCCCCCGTGCAAAGCAACGCTGAGAAAAAAGGTGCAGGCCCCGCATGTGCGGAGCCTGCCCTCGTGGTGTCGGTCTCAGTTGGCGATCTGGGCCTGACGCACGGCGATGACCGAGGCATAGGCCTCGTGGGTGATCGGCTCGAACCCGGCGGTCTCACCGGCGGCGACGCCATAGGCGCAATCCAGATCGGTTTCGTGCAGGTTGGCGGTCAACTCAATCATCTTGGCTTTCACGTCGTCGGGCAGCGCCGAGCGCAACACGATCGGGCCTTCGGGGATCGGATTCGAGCGCCAGATTTCCACGAGGTCGTTCATGTCCACGAGGCCGGCATCCACCGCCCGGCGCAGCGCGCCCGAGTTATAGCCGTCCTCCCAGTCGCCCAGGCCGTCGGCCCAGGTCACGCCGGCCACCACGTCGCCATTGGCCACGGCGACGATGGTCTGCTCATGGCCGCCGGTAAACACGACGTCCGAGAAATATTCGCCCGGCGTCATCGAATAGCCGGCTGCGGGGATCTCCACGAGCGGGATCAGGTAGCCCGAGGTCGAGTTCGGGTCGCCGAAGGCAAAGACCTTGCCTTCCATGTCGTCGAGCGAGGTCACGCCGCTGTCGGCGCGCGCGAAGCCGATCGAGTAATAGGTGAAAGAGCCGTCGAGGTTGGTCTTGACCAATACCGGCTCGACCGCTTCGGGGTCTTCGAGATAAACGGCGGCATAGGAAGAGGCACCGAGCCAGGCCATGTCGAGCGTGCCGCCGATCAGGCCCTGGATCACGCCGTTGTAGTCGGCCGCGGTGAACAGGCGGGTGGGCACGCCCAGCGCTTCTTCGGTATAGGCGCGGAAGCATTCGTTCGACGCCAGACGGTCTTGCGCGTTCTCGCCGCCCAGCAGGCCGATGCGGAATTCGGTGATGGCATGGCCTTCGGCCATGGCGACGCTCGACAGCGCCGAGGTGGCCAGTGCAAGTGCTATGATCTTTTTCATCGTTCTCTCCGGTTGAAAACCCGCCCCCGGCTGGGGTGCGGGGGAAAAGTGTCAGGCCGTGGCCCAGGCCGCGTCTGTGGACGGGTCCAGAGCCTCGATCGCGGTCGAGGTCGCGGCTTCGGAAAAATCAGCGCCCGCGCCGTAGATCTCGCGCGCCACATCGGTGGTGAGCTGGTCGGGCAGGCCATCGAACACGATGCGCCCGTCACGCATCCCGATCACCCGGTCGCAATAACGCCGCGCCGTGTCGAGCGTGTGCAGGTTGGCGATGACGGTGCGGCCATCCTCGTCATGGATGCGGCGCAACGCGTCCATGACGATCTGCGCATTCATCGGGTCAAGGCTGGCGATGGGTTCATCCGCGAGGATGATCGCCGGGTCCTGCATCAGCGCGCGGGCGATGGCGACGCGCTGCTGCTGGCCACCCGACAGCGCCTCGGCCCGCTTGGGCGCATGTTCGGCGATGCCAAGCCGGTCGAGAATGTCGATGGCGCGGTGGATGTCGGCCTTGGGAAAGAGGTTGAACATCGTGGACAGGGTCGAGCGGCGGTTGAGCGTGCCATGCAGCACGTTCGACACCACATCCATGCGCGGCACGAGGTTGAACTGCTGAAAGATCATCGCGCATTGGCTCTGCCATTGCCGCTTTGCCGCGCCGTTGAGCGCGGTGATGTCGCGCCCCTCGAACAGCACCTGGCCCGAACTGCTGTCTGTCAGCCGGTTCAGCATCCGCAGCAGCGTCGATTTGCCGGCGCCGGAACGGCCGATGATCCCGATCATGCAGGGTCCATCCACCTGGATCGTGGCCCGGTCCACGGCCGTATTCTGGCCGAAAGTCTTGGTCAGAGATTGGATCGACAGCATCAACGCCCCCATGAGTTAACGGCGACCTAAAGAGGCTGCACGTCAGAGACATGTCATTTTTGCAAAACTTCTGTGACAGACCTGCCCGTCCAGTGGCCCCCCCGGCGCGCGCCCTCCCCGGTGCGCCCTCTGGCCCGGTGCCGCCGGGCGTGGCATTCTCACCGCATGAAGTTGACCCCCCTGCCCGACGGCGGTTTCCAGATCGACGCGCTTGACCTCGGCGCGGCGCTGGGCCTTGCCCCTGCGACAATCCCGGCGCTGATGCGGGCGGGGCAGATCACCCATGTCTCTGAGACAGGGACAGGCGAGGACGAAGGGCGGTTCCGCGTGACCTTCCGCCATGGCCATGTCCGGCTGCGCCTGACCGTCGATGCGCAGGGCGAGGTTCTGGCGCGCAGCCTGATCCGCAGCCCGCCACCCGCGCCCCGCAACGCCCCCGACTGACCCCCCGGCTGACCCCCCGACTGCCCCCCGACTGCCCCCCCGACTGCCACCCCGACTGCCACCCGACTGCCACCCGCGACGCCATGTCCCGCGATTGCAGGCCGATTGCTGTCGCTTTGGCATGGAAACTTCTGCCGATCTGGCCTATCCCGTCGCGACAATTTGCCCCGATCCGAAGGCTCCCCAAGGCGGCGGCAGGTTCCGAGACAGTCCATGTGACCTTGCAAGACAAAGGACTTTGCCGTTGCCCCTGATCCTGATCGCCATACTGCCGTTTCTGGGGGCCCTGCTGCCCGGCCTGATGATCCGCGCCGGGCGCACCGTCTGCGCCTGGACAACCGCGACCGTCACCGCCGCGGCGCTGATCGGCCTTCTGGTCCATGCCCCCGCCGTGCTCGCGGGCGAGGTCATCACCTACCGGCTCGACTGGTTGCCGCAGCTTGGCCTCAACGCCAATTTCATGCTCGACGGGCTGGGCCTGCTCTTTGCCGGGCTGATCTTGGGGATCGGGTTGCTGATCATCATCTACGCGCGCTTCTACCTCAGCCGCGAAGACCCGATGGGGACGTTCTACACCTATCTGCTGCTGTTCCAGGGCGCGATGGTGGGCATCGTGCTGTCGGACAACGTGCTGTTGATGCTGGTGTTCTGGGAGCTGACCTCGCTGTCCTCCTTCCTGCTGATCGGCTATTGGAAACATCTGCCCGAAGGCCGGCAGGGCGCGCGCATGGCGCTGGCCGTGACGGGAATGGGTGGCCTCGCGCTGATCGGGGGGATGCTGATTCTGGGCCAGATCGCGGGGAGCTATGACCTGAGCGTGATCCTCACGCAGAAGGACGCGGTCCAGGCCAGCCCGCTCTACCTGCCGGCGCTGATCCTGATCCTGCTGGGGGCCTTCACCAAATCGGCGCAGTTCCCGTTCCATTTCTGGCTGCCGCATGCGATGGCGGCGCCGACGCCGGTCTCCGCCTATCTGCACTCGGCCACGATGGTCAAGGCGGGGTTGTTCCTGATGGCGCGGCTCTGGCCGGTGCTGGCGGGCACGCCCGAATGGTTCTACATCGTGGCCACGACGGGCCTCGTGACGATGGTTCTGGGCGCGCTGATCGCGCTGTTCAAGGACGACCTCAAGGCGCTGCTGGCCTTTTCCACCGTCAGCCATCTGGGCCTGATCACGATGCTCCTGGGCTTTGGCACGCCCTTTGCGGCGGTGGCGGCGGTGTTCCACATCATCAACCACGCGACGTTCAAGGCCGCGCTCTTCATGACCGCGGGCATCATCGACCACGAGACGCAGACCCGCGACATAAAGCGGTTGGGCGGGCTGCGTCACCTGATGCCGGTGACCTTCGTGATCGGCACGCTGGCGGCGCTCTCGATGGCGGGGATCCCGCTGCTGAACGGCTTCCTGTCCAAAGAGATGATGCTGGAAGAGGCCGAGCGCACGATCTGGTCCGGCACCCCCTGGCTGGTGCCGGCGCTGGCGACATTCGGCGCGCTGCTCTCGGCCGCCTATTCGTTCCGCTTTGTCATCCATACCTTCATGGGGCCGGAGCGCCACGATTACCCGGCCAGACCGCATGACCCGGGCTTTGGGCTCTGGGGTGCGCCCGCGCTGCTCGTCGTGCTGGTGGTGGTGATCGGCATCCTGCCGGCCGCTGTCGCGGGCGGGCTGGTGGCGGCGGCGTCGGGCGCGGTGATCGGCGGCGATCTGCCTTACTATTCGCTCAAGATCTGGCACGGGATCACCCCCGCGCTCTACATGTCGATCATCGCGCTGGCGGGCGGCGCGGTGCTGCTGGCGCTGCACCGGCCGCTCGACCGGCTCTGGCAGGCCACGCCCCGGCCCGAGGCCAAGGTCATCTTCGACGCGCTGATGGCGGGCGTGGTCTGGCTGGCACGCGCGATCACCGCCGGGGTGCACAACGGGTCGATGGCGCGCTCTGGCGCGGTCTTTGCGGTCACGATCGTCGTGGCGGGCTATGCCGCCTGGGCCGGCGGCGCGCAGGCCCCCGCCACGCGCGACCTGTTGCCGCTGGCGGCGGTGCCGCTGGCGGGCTGGTTCGCGCTGATGCTGGTGACGCTGTGCCTCGTGTTCTGGCATCACCAGCGGCTTGTCGCGCTCATCCTGATCGGGGTGATCGGGCTGATCGTCTCGGTCGGGTTTGTCTATTTCTCGGCGCCCGACCTCGCGCTCACACAAGCGACGGTCGAGGTCGTCACCGTGATCCTGCTGCTGCTGATGCTCAACTTCATCCCCAAGACGACACCCTTCGAGAGCAGCGCCGGCCGCCGCCTGCGCGACGGGGCGATTGCCGTGGCGGTCGGGCTGGGGGCGGCGGCGCTGACCTTTGCGTTACAGATCACCGATTTTGCCCAGCCGAGCATCTCGGCCTATCACCTCGCCAATTCCAAGACCGGCGGCGGCGGCACCAATGTGGTCAACGTGATCCTGGTCGATTTCCGCGGCTTTGATACCTTTGGCGAGATCACCGTGCTGGGGATCGCGGCGCTCGTCATCTTTGCGCTGACCGAAGCGGTGCTGGCGAGCCCGGTGGGCAAGTGGCTGGCCAACCGCCCGCTCAACCCCGACAAGGCGGGCGATGCGCATCCGCTGATGATGGTGGTGGCCACGCGCGTGATGATGCCGATCGCGCTGGTCGTGGGCACCTACATCTTTCTGCGCGGCCATAACGAACCCGGCGGCGGTTTCATCGCCGGGCTGATCGTCGCCATCGCGCTGGTGATGCAATACATGGCGAGCGGGTTCGACTGGGCCGCCGCGCGCCAGCGGTTCCCCTATCACGGGATCATCGCGGCGGGTGTGCTCATCGCGGCGCTGACCGGGGTCGGCTCCTGGTTTGCAGGGCGGCCGTTCCTCACCAGTTCCTTCGGCTATTTCGAGATCTGGCCGATCGAGGAGTTCGAGCTGGCCACCGCCATGGCCTTTGACGTGGGCGTCTTCCTCTGCGTCGTGGGCGCGGTGATGCTCGCGCTGGAGAGCCTCGCCCGCCTCGCCCGCCGGTCTGGCGTGCGGCCAAGCCCCCATGCGATGGATGTCGATCCGTCGCGCGATGTCACGGCGGGAGGGCAATAGCATGGAATACCTGTTCTCAACGGCGGTCGGGGCGCTCACGGCAGGCGGCATCTATCTGGTGCTCCGGCAGCGGACCTTTACGGTGATCCTCGGCATCTCGCTGCTGACCTATGCGGTCAACCTGTTCCTCTTTGCCTCGGGGCGGCTGTCGATCAACCTGCCTGCCGTGCTGCGATATGGCACCGAGACCTATGGCGACCCGCTGCCGCAGGCGCTGGTGCTGACGGCCATCGTGATCTCCTTCGGGATGACGGCGGTCATCGTGATGCTGGGGCTGGGCGCCTACCTTGCCGCGCGCGACGATCGGATCGACCTCGACGACGCCACGCCCGGCGCAACCGACACGGCCCCCGCGCAGGGCAAGGGTGACATGACATGAACCATCTGATCCTGTTTCCCGTGCTGCTGCCCGCCGTGGTGGGCGCGATCATCATCCTCGTGATGCGGTTCCACACCTCGCTGGCGCGCACCTTTTCGGTGGCCACCAGCCTGGCGCTGCTCGGCATCGGCTGGGCGCTGTTGTGGGAAAGCGCGTCCGGCCGGATCATGGTCTATGACCTGGGCAACTGGCCTGCGCCCTTTGGCATCGTGCTGGTGCTCGACCGGCTGTCGGCGCTGATGGTGGCGCTGACCGCGACGCTGGCGCTGCCGGTGCTGCTCTATGCCATCGGGTCGGGCTGGGACACGCGGGGGCGGCATTTCCATGCGCTCTTCCTGTTCCAGTTGATGGGCATCTTCGGCGCCTTCCTGACCGGCGATATCTTCAACCTTTTCGTGTTCTTCGAAATCCTGCTGATCGCCTCCTACGGGCTGATGATCCATGCGGGCGGCACGCGGCGGATGCGGGCGGGCGTGCAATATGTGATCTACAACCTGCTCGGCTCGACCCTGTTCCTGTTCGCGCTGGGCACGCTCTATGCCGTGACCGGCACGCTCAACATGGCCGATCTGGCGCTGCGCGTGGCCGAGATCCCGGCCGAGCAGAGCGCGCTGATCCGGGTCGCGGCCGTGCTGCTGCTGGCGGTCTTTGCGGTCAAGGCCGCGCTGATCCCGCTGCATTTCTGGCTGCCGGCAACCTATGCAGACGCGCCCGCGCCGATTGCGGCATTGTTCGCGATCATGACCAAGATCGGCGCCTATGCGATCCTGCGGGTGTTCACGCTGATCTTCGGGCCGGGTGTCGTGGCGACGCAGGGCCTGGTCGGCACCTGGCTGATGCCGGCGGCGCTGGTAACGCTGGCGGTGGGGATGATCGGGGTGCTCGGCGCGCGGCAGATGGGGCGGCTCGCGGCCTTTGCCGCGATCGGCTCGATGGGCACGCTGCTGGTCGCCATTGCGCTGTTTACCCCGCAGGGCACCGCGGCGGCGCTCTATTACATGGTGCATTCCACGCTCGCCGGGGCGATGCTGTTTCTCGTGGTCGATCTTGTCCGCGCCCGGCGCGCCGGCGAGGCGGACTGGCTGACGCCGGCCCCGCTGATGGCGCAAAGCGGGCTTGTCGCTTCGCTGTTTTTTGCCGCCGCCATCGCGATGGCGGGGATGCCGCCGTTGTCGGGCTTTCTGGGCAAGCTTCTGGTGATGGATGCGGTGCGCAGCCATCCGCTGGTCTGGACGATCTGGGCGGTGATCCTCACAACCTCGCTGGTGGCGGTCCTGGGATTTGCCCGCGCGGGCAGCGCGCTGTTCTGGAATACCCTGCCACCCGAAGCCGCGCCAGACGCGCCAGCCGCGCCGACCACCCTGCCCTTTGTGGCAACCGGCGGGCTTCTGGCGATGCTCACGCTTCTCACCCTCGCGGCCGGGCCTGTCACGGGCTTCATGGCGGCGACGGCGGCGCAACTGACGGCGACCGGGAGCTATATCTCGGCCGTGCTGCCCGACGCGCCCGACGCGCCCGACGCGCCCGACGCGCCTGACCCGTCTGACCCGCCAGAGGCACCAGAGGCACCCGCGCCGGAGGACACGCAATGATCAAGAAACTGTTCCCCCACCCGGTCCTGACGCTGCTTCTGGTGATCGTCTGGCAGATGCTGGTGAACAAGATCACGCTGGGCAATATCGTGCTGGGCCTCGGCCTCGGCATTGCCGTCCCGATCCTGACGGGGGCCTATTGGCCCGACCGGCCGCGGCTCAAGAACCCGCTGATGATCGTGGAATACATCCTCGTGGTGCTGTGGGATATCTGCGTGGCCAATGTCAGGGTCGCCTGGATCATCCTGTTCCGGCGCAATGCCGATCTGCACACCACCTGGATTACAGTGCCGCTCGACCTGCAGACACCCGAAGCGATCACCGCGCTGGCCGGCACCATCACCATGACGCCCGGCACCGTGTCATCGGACCTGTCGGCGGACGGGCGGGTGCTGCTTGTCCATTGCCTCGACGCGGGCCACCCCGACGATGTGCGGGACGAGATCAAGTCGCGCTATGAACGCCGCCTCAAGGAGATCTTCGAATGATGCAGATCGCGCTCACCTTTGCCATCGGCTGTTTCACCCTTGGCCTGCTGATGAACCTGTGGCGCATTGTCAAGGCGCCGGGGGTCGGCGACAGGGTGCTGGCGCTCGACACCATGGTCATCAATGCCATCGCCCTGCTCGTGCTCTACGGGATCGCCATCGGCGACGCCGTCTATTTCGAGGTGTCGCTGATCATCGCCATGGTCGGCTTCATCTCGACCGTGGCCTATGCCCGCGCGCTCCTGCGCGGCAATATCATCGAGTGAGGACAGCATGATGGCACTGTGGCAGGAAGCTCTGGTTTCGTTCTTTCTGGTGGTGGCGGGGATATTCGGGCTCGTCGGCTCCTATGGGCTGATCAAGCTGCCCACGCCGATGACGCGACTGCACGCGCCGACCAAGGCCACCACGCTCGGCATCGGCGGCGCGCTGATCGCGTCGATGCTGGCGAACTTGTTCACCACGGGCGTGGTGTCGTTCCACGAGCTGATGATCACGCTGTTTCTGTTCCTCACCGCGCCGATCACCGCGCATTTCATCGCCAAGGTGCACCTGCACCTGAACGAGCCGCGCGACAGCCTTCCGCCGACCGGCACAGAGACACCCTGGGCGGGTGCCCCTGCGCAGCCGGAGGATCCGGCCGACTGATCAGGCGGTCTGCGCCTCACCGGCGCGCTGCGCGCGATACTGCTCGACCGCATCATCCACCGTGGCGCTGAACGTGACGGCGGCGCGGTTCACACCATGGGTCAGAAGGGTGCGGCGGATCTCGGGGCTGGCGCCCACGATGCAGAGCATCACGCCGCTGCGATGCGCCTTGTGCGACAGGCTTTCGATCACGTTCGCCCCGGTCGAATCAAGGAACGGCACCTGCGCAAAGTCGAGCACCAGCGCCTTGTGCGTGTCCGAAATCCGGTCGAGCACCGACCCGATCGAGGCGGCCGCGCCAAAGAAGAACGCGCCGGTGATATGGTAGATCACCACTTCGGGGTCGGCCGCGCTGTCGTCATAGGCCGTGCGTCCGTTGGCCGTATCGGCCGTGTCGGCCCGCACAAAGGGGATCTCGGTCTCGACCGCGGCGGCCTGCGACATCCGGTTGATGAAGATCACCGAGCCCAGCGCAAAGCCCACGATGATCGCCTCGGTCAGGTCACGGAAGATGGTGAGAAAGAACGTGGCCCCCAGCACCGTCGCATCGCCCCAGCCTGCCCGGACCAGAACCGCGATGGCGGGCTTTTCGATCATGTTCCAGGCGACCACGGCCAGCACACCCGCCAGCGCGGCAAGCGGGATGTAGGAGGCCAGCGGCGCTGCCACCAGCATGAAGAGCAGGATGAACAGCGCGTGCAACATCCCCGCCACCGGCCCATGCGCCCCGGCCCGCACATTGGTCGCGGTGCGCGCGATGGTGCCGGTCACGCAGAACCCGCCAAAGAGCGCAGAGCCGACATTGGCCACGCCCTGCGCCACCAGTTCACTGTTGGACCGGTGCCGCCGGCCCGTCATGCCATCGGCCACCACGGCGGACAGCAGCGATTCGATGGCGCCCAGCAGGGTGAATGACAAGGCCGCCGGCAGCACCGCCATGATCTTGTCGAGCGACAGCACCGGCAGGCGCGGCGCCGGCAGGCTCGACGGGATGCCGCCGAATTTGGTCCCGATGGTTTCGACCGGCAGGCCCAGCGCCGCCACCAGCCCTGCCGCCACCACGACCGCGATCAACATGCCCGGCCAATGCGGCCGCACCGCCTTGAGCCCGACGATGATGGCGATGCTGAGCCCTGACAGGACGACGGCCGCCGCCGTCACACTGGGCAGCGCGCCCCACAGCACCGGCAGTTTCTCGAGCAGCGGACCCGGCTCTGACGTCACGAAAAGCCCCAGCAGATCCTTGATCTGGCTGGCAAAGATGATGACGGCTATACCGGCGGTAAAACCGACGGTGACGGGAAACGGAATGAACTTGATATAGGTGCCCAGCCGCAGAAAGCCCACGAGCGCCAGCATCAGCCCCGACAGGAATGTGGCGAGGATGAGCCCGTCCATCCCGTGCACGGTCATGGTCGTAGCCACCAGCACGATGAACGCCCCGGCCGGGCCGCCCACCTGAAACCGCGACCCGCCCAGCAAAGAGACCAGAAAACCGCCGACGATCGCGGTATAAAGCCCCTGCGCCGGCGAGGCGCCAGAGGCGATGGCGATGGCCATCGACAGCGGCAGCGCCACGATGGCCACGGTCAGGCCCGCGATGGTATCGGCGCGCAACTGCGTGAGGCCATAGCCCTCGCGCAGGACCGTCACCAGCTTGGGTGTGTAGAGTTCCAGAAAGGTAGGCCCGCTCTGGGCCGGTGTCGAAGATCGTTTCATCTTGGGTCGCTCGCCTTGGTCAAAGGCGGCGGGATCGCTGGCTCTATGTCGGCGGTCGCCGTCGCGGACGTGTTGCTGGTTCAGTTGGTATTCTGGGGCTGTTTCATGCGGACGCCCCGCCCGGTGCCGACACTCGGCATCTGTTCTGCGATCAGTTCGACCCCCGCGCGGTCCAGCGCCTCGACGACCCGCGTCAGGCTGTCCACGACACCCCGCACCGTGCCATCGCTGGCCTCCATCCGCTGGATGGTGGGCACCGACACGCCGGCCATGGCGGCGAGCGTCCTTTGATCGACACCGATCAGCGCGCGCGCGGCGCGCAATTGCGATGACGTCATCATCCCGAAAGTCCACTGATTGCGTGAAAGCGACTTTAGAACATCATTGTTGATGTTTCAAGCATCATTATTGCTGCTTTCAACAATAGTGCGCGGCACAAGACAACCGACGGTCCTAGCCCAGCACCTCTTCGAGCTCGCGCCACTCGCCCTTGCTCATGCCGCTGGTCTCTTGCGTCACGGCCTCGCCCGCGAGCCTGCGCCGCAACACGGCCAGCGCCTTGGCCGACAGCGTGGCCCCACCCAGCCGGTAATCCTCGAAGGCGCCATAGGCCGCGGGCACCCAGGCGGCCACCACCTTGCAGATCGCCTCGGCATAGACGCGGATCTCGTATTGCGCATGGGCATCGGCGCGCAGCCGCAGAAAGTGAAAGAGGTTGTGCAGATCGACCTTCCAGTACCACTGCGTGTAGATATTGGCGGGCAGGTTCATCCGCGCGAGTTCTCGCGCGAGCCCCTGCTGGCCGTCCTGGCTGATCATCGCCTCGTAATGGTCATAGGCGCGCCCGGCGTCCTCCTTGAGCCAGCGCAGAACGCGCGCGGCTTCATCATTGGTTAACGCCTCTCCCCTACCCTGATTGTTGACAACGGACTGCGCGGCGAGCTGCGCGGCGTCGGGGATATAGAATTCACGGTCGAGGATCGAGTAGCGGGCGGAATATTCGTTCACATTCGCGGTGCGGTGGCGGATCCACTGGCGCGCGACAAAAACGGGAAGCTTGACGTGCAACTTGACCTCGCACATCTCGAAGGGCGTCGAATGCCAGTGCCGCATCAGATAGCGGATCAGCCCCTCGTCATTCTGCACGCTCTTGGTGCCGCGCCCATAGCTCACCCGTGCGGCCTGGCAGATCGCGGCATCGTCGCCCATGTAGTCGATCACGCGGACAAAACCGTGGTCGAGCACCGGGATCGCGGAGTAAAGATGTGCCTCCATCCCCTCGGACACCGCGCGCAACGTCAGCCGCGGGGCGGCGCGCAGCGCGTCGATTTCGGTCTGCTGCTCAGGGGTGACGGGCATGGGGCGGGCTCCTTGCGGGGTGCGACTCGGCTGACACTATATCTTGGGGGTCCGCGACGGCCAGTGCGGATATGCATCCGTGTCTCAAACCGCCAACAATGCGCCGCCGATGGTGGCGTCCCGTTCACAGGAACGTTGACACTTGGACCGGTTGCCATGACTGTGCCGCCACATCTTGCGCGAATTAACCATGTGAGGCCGCCGAAATGACCCGATTGCTTGCCACCGCGGCCCTTCTTGCGCTGCTCTCCGGATGTGGTGACGGCCAGCCCTTTTTCGACGACGGCACGCCCCTCCCGACGGATCCGACGAGCCCGACCGACCCGACCGATCCGGGCGACGTTATCGGGCCGGGCCTGCCGCCGGGCACGGTCAACCCGCGCCCGAACCGCGACATCCGCCGGGTCGAGGCGCGCAACGATGCGATGGGCGGCTATGCAGAGCGCTATACCTACAACGCTGCGAACGACACCTTCTCGGTGGACAACCTCGCCTTTGACGGCTTCAACGTCTATCAGCGCAGCGGACAGGCGGACAGCCAGACGGTGTTCGAAGGCTCGACCGTCGGCGGCAGCGTCGGCCCCGGCACGCTCGGCGGTTACGCCGTCTATGAAGCCGCGATCCAGGTCAACGATTTCCTGACGGACGAGCCGATCGACCAGATCACGCCCTACCGCGCCATTTACGGTGTCAGCACCAACACTGCCGAAAACGACGCCGGCAACCGTGTGCCGCGCACCGCTTTTGCCATCGTGCGCACCGGCGGCTACGTGCCCTACGGCTTTGGCGGGTTCATCTACGAGCGCAACGGCGGCGTGACCCTCCCGCCAGACCAGTTCCGCGGGCAGGCCCGCTGGAACGGCGAATATGCCGGGATGCGGGTGTTTGACGGAGCCGGCGGCATGGAGTTTACCCGCGCCGATGCCGAGGTGCGTATCGACTTTTACGACTTCAACCGGAACGAAGGGGTGCGGGTCAACCTCACCAACCGTGAAGCCTTTGACGAGAGCGGCAGACCGATCGCACTGGGCAATGACACCGAGGCGGGAGAGCTGCCGCTGCCCAACATCCGCTCGGTCATCGCCGAGGGTGTGCCTTATATCACCGCCAACGGTGAAATTCAGGGTGGAATCTTCAGCAGCTATGTCGATGTCGATGGCAACCGGGTCGATTATGAACAGGGCGTCTATTACGGGATCATCGCGGGCGATGTCACCTCGGGGGCGGACGGCGGCGAAATCGTCGGTATCCTCGTGATCAACTCCGATGATCCGCGGGCGGGACGCGATGGTGTGACCGTGCAGGAGACCGGTGGCTTCATCGTCTACCGATGAGCGGCGGGCCGTCTTTTCGCCGTCTTTGTCTGGCGCTGATCCTCTTTGCGGCCCCGGCCGGGGTGAGCGCGCAGGCGGTGAGCCTGTCCGTTGACGAGATGCGGCAACTGGCGCTGGTTCTGCTCGACGAGGGCCAGCCGCAACAGGCGCAGGCGGTGGCCGAGGCGCTGATTGACCGCGACCCGGGCGATGATGTCGCGGTGTTCAGTCTCGCGCAGGCCCTGTTGCTGCAGGGCCAGTTCGTTGCGGCCCGTCGCATCGCGGCGCAGGGGTTCCGGCAAGGCAAGTCCGACGAGATGCGCTACCGCATCGCCCGGATCGCGGCTCTTGCCGCCGCGAACGAGGGCCGGTTTACCCTGTCGCAATTCTGGTTGCGGCGCGCGCTGACCGCCGCACCCGCGCCTGCCGACCGCCAGCGGACCATGGCCGATGCGCAGGCGGTGCGCAGCCAGAACCCCTGGCGGTCGGACGTGGCGCTCAGCTTTGCGCCATCCAACAACGTCAACGGCGGGGCGCGCTCTGCGATCAATACCGTGGACGGCCTGCCCTATGCCCTGCAACTGAGCGCCGACGCGCAGGCACTGTCGGGCTGGATCGGCACATTGGATCTGCGCACGAGCTACAGGCTTTCGGAAACCGCGCGGTCGCGCAGCGAGCTTGGCGCGCGTGCCTATGTAAAGGCGGTCTGGCTTTCACCAGAGGCGCGCCAGGCGCTGGCGGACGATAACCGCGACCTTGGCAACGGCGATTTCGGCTCTGCGCTGGTCGAGGTCAGCCTGCGTCACGACCGTGTCGCAGGCCAGGGCACCCTGGGTTTTGGCGCGGTGCTGGGCCGGTCATTTTACGCGGAAGAAGCGAATTTCGACTTTTTGCGGCTCAACGTCGATCACGCCCGCCCACTTGGCTCTGGCAGCGTGCTGCGCCTGTCGGGCTATGCCGAACAGCAATGGGACGCGCAGGATCGCGATGACGATCAGCGGCTCGGCGCCAGTGCCAGCCTCGAATATGCCCGCCCGGGCGGCGACAGGGTCTCTGCGACGCTGAGCTTTGGCGCGGTGGTCAGCGACAACGTGCAGAACACCAGCACGACCCTGACCCTGCAGGCTGGCTATGCCTTTGGCGAGCGGATCGGACCGGCGCAGGTGTCGCTGACGGTCGGGGCGCAGCAATCGCTCTACCCCGACTACACTGTGTTCAACCCCTTCATATTCGGCTTTGTTCGGGTGCCGGGCGGGCGGCAGGACGACCGGGTATTCGCCGATATCGACCTGTTTTTCCCCGATTATTCCTATGCGGGCTTTGCGCCGGTCGTGACCTTGTCCGCGGGCGCGACCGACAGCAACGTCGGCCGGTTCGACCAGCAGGACCTGTCGGTCAATTTCGCGATAAGGTCGGTTTTCTGACACGGCGCTCTGGCCCCTGCGCTCACCTGTGCTAGGCTCTCCCGCGCGGCTTGCACAGGGAGAGCACGGATGACGATACGCTACCTTCACACCATGGTCAGGGTGAAAGACCTCGACGCCTCGATCGCCTTCTTTTCGCTGCTGGGCCTGCAGGAAACCCGCCGCCATGACAGCGAGGGCGGCCGCTTTACCCTGGTTTTCATGGCCCCGCCGGGGCAAGAGGATTGCCCGGTCGAACTCACCTACAACTGGGACGGCGACGACGGCCTGCCATCCGACAGTCGGCATTTCGGCCACCTCGCCTATGCGGTGCCCAACATCTACGCCACCTGCCAGCATCTGATGGACAATGGCGTGACGATCAACCGGCCGCCGCGCGACGGGCATATGGCCTTTGTCCGCTCGCCCGACAATATCTCGATCGAGATCCTGCAAGCCGATGGCAGCCTGCCTCCGGCAGAGCCCTGGGCGTCCATGCCCAACACCGGACACTGGTAGCAGGAGAGGGGCGCGCCGCGCTCCGTTCTGGAGCATTCGCTTTGCGTGGCGCGCCCTGCCCCTTGGTCCCCCGTCTTTGACAGGGGGGCAGGACCGTTGACCCTTCAGTAGATATAGCGGATCTGGTCGGTCCAATAGCGTTCGACGCGGCGCAACGCGGTCGCGATCTCGTCGATCCCGGCGAAATCGAGCACGCCGCGCGCCTCGATCCCGTCGGCATGGGTGGCAAAGAGCCGCGCCACGATATCGCGCACGCGCCGCCCCTTTTCGGTGAGCCGCACCCGCACGGACCTGCGGTCGATCTCGCAGCGCTGGTGGTGCATATAGCCCATTTCGACCAGTTTCTTGAGGTTGTAGCTCACGTTGCTGCCCTGATAATAGCCGCGCGTCTTGAGCTCGCCCGCCGTGACCTCGTTCTCGCCGATATTGAAGAGCAACAGCGCCTGCACCGCATTGATCTCGATCACGCCGACCCGCTCGAACTCGTCCTTGACCACATCGAGAAGCAGCCGGTGCAGCCGTTCGACCAGCGTCAGCGTCTCGAGATAGCTGTTCATGAACCCCGTATTGCGCCCGGTCATTCTGGAAGGGTCCAGGTTGGTGTGAACACTCATGCAAACATCTCCGTCATCTCTGCCCCGGTGCAGAATTGACGCAAAATGCCCAACAATCGGTTAAGTCGCAAAAATAACTGGAAAACTGATGGAAAAGACCGCGAATCAGGCCGGGCGCACGACCCCGACAGCCCCCTGCGCGATCTGTGCGACCAGCGCGGCATAGGCATCGGGCGGCGGGGTGATGCCGCTGATCCAGTTGTAGAGGTCATGGTCGTTTTCCGCCAGAAACGCCTCGAAAAGGTCGAGCGCCGCATCATCGGCCCCCGGCAGATGTGTCGCGGCAAAGGGCGGCAGGATCAGGTCCATCTCCTTGATCCCGCGGCGCATCGCGCGCATCGCCAGCCTCTTGATCCGGTGGTCGCGGGGTTCCGTCATCTGCAAAGCCGCCTTGCTGATATGTCTGCGCCATCCTATGACATGCGCGCGCTGCCATTGCCAGAACCGGAGCCCGCAATGTCCATCCTGTCCAAGACGCTCGACCGTGTGAAACCCTCGCCCACCATCGCCGTCACCACCCGCGCGGCCGAGCTCAAGGCCGCGGGGCGCGACATCATCGGGCTGGGCGCGGGCGAGCCCGATTTCGACACGCCGCAGAACATCAAGGATGCCGGCGTCGCGGCAATTGCGGCCGGGCGCACCAAATACACCGCCGTCGATGGCATCCCCGAATTGAAAAAGGCGATCTGCGCCAAATTCGCGCGCGAGAACGGGCTCAGCTACAGCCCCGCGCAGGTCACCGTCGGCACCGGCGGCAAGCAGGTGCTCTACAATGCCTTCATGGCGACGCTGAACCCCGGCGACGAGGTCATCATCCCCGCGCCCTATTGGGTCAGCTACCCCGACATGGTCTATCTGGCGGGCGGTGAGCCTGTGTTCATCGCGGGCCAGCGCGCCACCGGCTACAAGATCACGCCGGCCCAGCTCGAGGCTGCGATCACGCCGCGCACCAAATGGTTCCTGTTCAACTCGCCCTCCAACCCCACCGGCGCGGGCTATACCTGGGACGAGATCAAGGCGCTGACCGATGTGCTGCTGCGCCATCCCCATGTCTGGGTGCTGACCGACGACATGTACGAACACCTCGTGTTCGACGATTTCGTGTTCTGCACGCCCGCACAGGTCGAACCCGCGCTCTATGACCGCACGCTGACGGTCAATGGCGTGTCCAAGGCCTATGCGATGACCGGCTGGCGGATCGGCTATGCGGCCGGCCCCGTGCCGCTCATCAAGGCGATGGCGATGATCCAGTCGCAATCGACCTCGAACCCCTGTTCGATCAGCCAATATGCGGCACTCGAGGCGCTCAACGGCACGCAGGATTTCCTCGGGCCGAACAAGGCGCTGTTCCAGCGGCGGCGCGACATGGTGGTGGCGATGCTCAACGCCGCCCCCGGCATCGACTGCCCGACACCCGAAGGCGCGTTCTACGTCTATCCCTCGATCGCGGACTGCATCGGCAAGACCAGCGCCGCCGGCACGGTCATCACCAATGACGAGGCCTTTGCCACGGCGCTGCTGGATGAGACCGGTGTGGCGGTGGTGTTCGGCGCGGCCTTCGGACTTTCGCCGAACTTCCGCATCAGCTACGCTACGTCGGACGCGGCCTTGCAAGAGGCCTGCACCCGCATCCAGAGCTTCTGTGCGGGCCTGAAGTAAGGGGCTGGGATGAGCGGCGATCTGCCCGACTACTACTTTCGCATCCGCGAGAATGGCGCGGCCGTGTTCCGGGTCGATACCGAGAACCGGCAGCGCCGCATCGAGATGGACCAGATCGCCACGGTCAATGTCCGCAACGGCGATATAAAGCCGCATGGCGACCGCGCGCTGTCGGACACCGACATCGCCCATATCCGCGACTGGCTGACCCGACGCATGGCACTGCTGGCCGCGCGCGATGTCGATGACATCCTGCGCGCCATCGACCACATGAACCTCACGACGCAATGGGCGCAGTCCCGCGCGACCGAGGCGCAGCTCGAAGAGGTCACGGACCAGCTCTTGCTCGCCATGCATGACCTGCGCACAGTGCTGGTGCGCAAGAAGGCCGACCGCCTGCTCAAGGGAACCCCCGCGCAGGCCGGGGACGACTGACGCCCCTCGCAACAGCCCCCCCGGCGCCGCTAGGCCAGCCGCCCGATGCGCACCGACCGCCCCCAGAACCGCCACATCAAGAGGGCCGAGGCGCAGCCCAACCCCACGACAAGGCCCAGCCACAGCCCCACCGGCCCCCAGCCCAGTGTAAAGGCCATCACATAGCTCACCGGCAGGCCCACGACCCAATAGCTGAGCACCGCCAGCCACATCGGCACCGTGGTGTCCAACACTCCGCGCAACAGCGCAATGGCGAATATCTGCGTCGAATCAACGAACTGGAATAGCGCCGCCAGCATCACCAGCGTCGTGCCGATCGCCAGAAGCCGGTCGCGCGCAGGCTCTGTCGGGTCGAGAAAGAGCGAGATCAGCACCTGCGGGATCGACAGGAACAGCACCACCACCCCGATGCCAAAGGAAAAGGCGACCAGCAGCGAGGTCTTGGCCACGCGGCGCAGATCGGCCTCGTCACGCCGGCCATAGGCGCTGCTCGCCAGAATCGTCGCCGCCTGCGACATGCCCACATGGAACATGAACATCAGCGCCACCAGTTGCAGCGCGATCCCATGCGCGGCAAGCTCGATCGCGCCGATCCAGCCCATCATCACGGCGCTGGCGGTGAAAAACCCGCTCTCGGCCAGCGAGGTGAGGCCGATCGGCAGGCCCAGCCGGAACACCGCGCGTAGCGCCACCGGATCGGCCTTCCAGATCCGCTGGTAAAGCCGGTAGTGCGGCAGCTTGATCTGCGCATAGGCCAGCATCACCACCAGAATCAGCACCTGCACGATGACCGACGCGATGGCGGCGCCGCGGATGCCCAGCTCTGGCGCGCCCCAGTTGCCAAAGATCAGCGCGTAATTGACCAGCGCGTTGAGCACAAAGGCCGCCAGCGACACCCAGAGCTGCACCGCCGTCAGGTGCAGCGCCGACAGGTAGGACCGGATCACCACCGCCAGCAGCGCCGGGATCATCCCGAACCCCGCGATGCGCAGATAGCGCTGCGCCTCGGCCGCCACATCGGCGGTCTGACCCAGCGCGAGGAACATCGCCTCTGACCACCACAGCGGCGCCAGCACGATCAGCCCATAGGCCAGGCTCAGCCAGAACGCCATCCGCGTGGCGCGGCGCGCCTGCACCTCGTCGCCGGCCGCCGCCGCCGCCGCCACCAGCGACATCACCGCATTGCCGAAACCGGCGCCGAGGATGAAGATGATGAACCAGACCGAGGTCGCGATCGTCGCCGCGGCGAGCGAGATCACGTTGAACCAGCCCAGCATGATCGTGTCGGTCATGTGGATCACGAACCCCACGACAGCACTCCCCACCAACGGCAGGCCGAGCCGCAAGAGCGCGCGGATGTGGGCGGCAAAGCCTTGCGGCGCCACCGGAGGCAAAGGCGAAATGTCAGACATGCCCGCCTTTTAGGCGCAACCGGCAGGGGCGTCCAGAGACAGCGATCAGAGCGCGCGCAAAATCATCTGCCCCGCCAGGACCAGCACCATCGCACCCGCCAGCACCTCGATCACCGCCGCCAGCCGCGCCACCTGCGGCCCACTCGCCGCCTGCGCCAAAGCGCTCTCGCGCAGGCTGACCGAGGCGACAGCCACGACCAGCGTGATGCTCGCCGTGCCCAGCGCCATGACAAAGGCGCCGATGATCCCGGCCCAGTCGATCCCCAGCCGCCATGTCAGGATCAACAGGAACAGCGCCCCGGTGCAGGGTCGCGCGGCAATCGCCCCCACCACCATGCCCGCATCGCGCAGCGAACGCACCTCTGCGGCCTGCGCCAGCGTCGGCCCATGCGCATGGCCGCAGGTCTCGCACATACCGTCGCCGCTGTGCGGGTGATCATGATCGCGCATCGGCACCGCATGCAGGTCATGCGCCACAGCCTCCACCGGCGCGGCCCGCCCGGGCCAGAGCCCGGACCAGAGCCCGGACCAGAGCCCGGGCCAAGGCCTGCGCCACAGCCTGCGCGCGCCACGCGCCAGCAGCCAGAGCCCGATCAACCCGATCAGCGCATTGCTCACCACCGCCATCGTGCCGTCGGCAAAGCCCTGCATGTCCTCGCGCGCCATCCCCAGCAGCAAAAGCCCCGCATAGACCAGCACGACGGCAGTGAGCGCCTGCGCCAGCGACGCGACGACCGCGAGCCCCGCAAGCCGCCCCATCGGCACCCGCCGTCCAAGCCCATAGCCACCGATCACCAGCTTGCCATGCCCCGGCCCCGCCGCGTGAAAGAACCCATAGGCAAAGCACAGGCCCCAAAGCGTCACCAGCGCGCCCATCTCGCCCGCCTTGAGCTGCCGCAGCGCACCCGCCATCGCGTTCTGCACCGCGCGCTGCCCCTCGCCCGCCGCCTGCGCAACCTGCGCCGCGCCGCCAAACCCCCAGAGCCAGACCGCGACCGCCAGCGCCAGAACGACCACCGCCAGCATCACCCGCCGCATGTCACCGTCACCGTATCGGCAAAGGCCGCCCCGACCTCGGGAAAGGCCTCGTCAGGCCCCACATCGCCCGCGGGGCGGCCATAGAGCAATTCATCCACAAGCGCATAGGCGCTGTTGAGGTCGGCCTTGCGCAATTGCGTGGCGCAATCGGCCCTCCCCTCGACCGTGATCGGCGCCACCACCTCATAGGCGACATAATAGAACGGGTCGAACACCTGCACATTCACCGGTGCGGTGGCGGTCACGGGCGCTGCGAGCGGGCGGAAATGGCTCTCCCGCACCCGCCCCTCGACCAGCACGGCCACCTTGTCGCGCGCGGCACCCAGCGCCAGAGGCGCGCCGCCCTGCGTCACCTCCAGATCGCCGCCGAAATCCGCCGGCCAGTCGAGCACCGCCCCCTGCAGCACCGCGACCTCATCCGCGCGCAGCACCATGTCGCCATCGGGGTCGAGCCCCAGATCCTCGGTCAGCAGCAGCGAAAAGAAATCGTCATAGGTCCAGGTCAGCCGCACCCCGGCCATCGCGCCCGAGCCGTCAAACACCAGCGCGACCTGCGCCTCCACAAAGATATGCGGATGCGCAGAGGCCACACTGGGCAGCACCGACAGGCAAAGCGACAGGCAAAGCGACCGTTTCATGCGGCCCTGCCTAGCGCAGCAAAGGCCCCGCAACAATCGCAACCATGCCTCCTGCCGCCGATGCTGCGCGCGGCCTCGCGCAGGTGTGACCCCGTTCGGCCCGAATTCGGCCCGAAATCCCCTGCCCCCGGGACACCTCGACCCCGGCTTCTCTGTGCTCGAAATACTCCCGCCGGAGGCGTCCGCACCCGCAACCCGCACTCAGGTCCCGGTCGCGCGGAACTTGGCCATCAGATAGGGCCCCGAACGCACTGGCGGATAGGCCTCTGAGCCGTCGAGCGGCACGATCTCCGCCTCCCAGTCCGGCTGGTGAAAGAACGCGATGCTCTGGCGCGCGGGCTGATGCGCCCGCGCCACCACGCGGTGAAGGGTGCTCACCCAGCGGTCGGCCGTCCAGCGCGCCATCAGATCGCCGATGTTGATGACAAAGGCCCCCGCTTCGGCCGGCACCTCGACCCAGCCCCCCGCAGGATCGCGGATCTCGAGCCCGCGCGAGCCGGGTTGCGGCAGCAGGATGGTGAGCGAGCCATAGTCCGTATGCGCCCCCGCCCGCTGCTGGCAGTCGCGCGGCGCATCCCGCGTCGCCGGATAATGCAACGCCCGCAATGCCGAAACCGGGGCGCCGATGAAGGGCGCGAAATGGTGATCAGGCAGGTCCAGGGCTGCGGCAAAGGCCGCCATCACCCGCGCCGCCAGATCCTCCATGGCGCGGTAATAGGCCTCCCATGCCGGGCGGAATCCCGGCAGGTCGGGCCAGAGCGTCGGCTGGTAGCAAAAGGCCAGCGCATCGGGGTCGGTGATGCCGGCAGGCACCGCCAGCGGCCCGCCGTTGAAACTCTCCTTGAGGTCGGGCGGCGTGTCCTCGCCTCTGGACTTCGCCAGCGCCTCGCGGTCGGGGCCGAGGTAGCCGTAGGGATAGCCCGGAAAGGGCGCGGCCACCCGTTGCCTGGCGTCGGCCGGCGCGGCAAAAAAGCCCGCCACCGCCTGCCACATCGCGGCGATCACCGCCTCGGGCACACCATGCCCGCGCAGCACGAGAAATCCCGTGCTGCGGCATATTTCGTCTATTTCACGGGCCTTTGCACGGCGTTCTTCACCTGTCGAAGCCTCGAATGCCGCAAGGTCAAACCCAGCGAAACCGCTCATTTCAATACATCACGCCAACTGTGTTTCGGCGCAAAGCCCACCATCCGCTTGGCCTTCTCGTTGCTGTAGAAGGTCTCGTCGCGCCCCATCGCCGTCTTGACCGGCACACCCTGGTAGAATTGCGCGATCACCTCGTCACTGCTCAACCCCACCGACATGTCGTCATTGCTCACGTTGAACACCTGATAGCCGAGCCCGTCAGTCCGCAGGCAGCACTCCACCATATGACCCAGATCGCGCGAGTCGATATAGGCGAATATGTTGCGCCGTCGGCGCGCCGGATTGGCCATGTAGTCGGGGAAATTCAGCGCATATTCATGGGGTTCGATGACGTTGTTGATGCGCAGCGCATAGATGTCGATGCCGGAGCGTGCCTGGAACGACCGCCCCGTCACCTCATTGACCACCTTGGACATCGCATAACTGTCCTGCGGCACGGTCGGATGGTCCTCGTCCACCGGAACATAGGCGGGCTTGGCCTCGCCATCGGCAAAGCAGATACCGTAGGTCGTCTCGCTGCTGGCAAAGATCACCTTGCGGATACCCAGTTTAACAGCGGCGTCCAACACATTGTAAGTGCTCATGGTATTGATCTGGAACGTCTCGTTGTCGGGCCGGATCAGGATGCAGGGGATGGCCGCGAAATGCACAACCGCATCATAGCGCGGCACGCCGGTGCCGGGTTCGAGCTCGTCAAACCCCGCATAGGCGCTCATCGCGTTGAACACCTGCCCCGCATCGGTGAGATCGATGCGCAGAAAATTCGCGCCCGGCACATCGGCCTTGACCAGATCGGCATTGGTCACCCGGTGCCCTTGCGCGATCAGATGCGCGATCGCATGTTTGCCCGCCTTGCCGCTCCCGCCGGTAAAGAAAATCCGCATCGCCGTCTCCTCGCTCCCAGATGT
This sequence comes from Rhodobacterales bacterium, assembly GCA_009993005.1. Taxonomy (GTDB): domain Bacteria; phylum Pseudomonadota; class Alphaproteobacteria; order Rhodobacterales; family Rhodobacteraceae; genus JAACUH01. The sequence goes on along the minus strand of JAACUH010000056.1, from coordinate 59,011 downwards.
CTGACCTTTATCACCCCTCACGCGGGGACTCGCAAGGCAGGCCGGGACGCGCTAGCCATGGGAGACAATCAGTGTCGGGCAATCAGTGTCGGGCAATCAGGGAGACCATGTCATGACCACACTCTACGGCGTCACCCGCAGCCGCGCCTCGCGCAACCTTTGGCTCGCGACCGAGCTTGGCATCACGCTGACACAGGTGCCGGTGATCCAGGGCTACCGCCTGCCCGACGCCGCCGCGCCCGATGCACCGCTCAACACGACATCGCCCGCCTTCCTCGCGATCAGCCCGGCGGGGGCGATCCCGGTGCTCGAGGATGACGGCTTCGTGCTCACCGAATCGCTCGCCATCAACCTCTACCTCGCGCGCAAGCACGGCGGCCCGCTCGCCCCCGCCGACGCGCAGGAGGATGCGCTGATGCAGCAATGGGCGCTCTACGGCATGACATCGGTCGAAACGCACACCCTGCCGATTCTCTATGCCTTTGCCGAAGGGCGCGGTGACAGCGCCGAGGTGGCCGCCCATGCCGCGGCCCTCGCCCGCCCCCTGCGCCTGCTTGACGCGCATCTGGCGGCGCAGGGGCATATGGTGGGCGGACGCTTTAGCGTGGCCGACATCAACATGGCCGAGATCCTGCGCTACGCCCAGCCGCACCCGACGCTGCTCGCAGGTTACCCCGCGCTCGCCGCCTGGCTCGCCGCATGTCAGGCCCGCCCGGCCTTCCAGGTGATGTGGGCCGCGCGCGACGCGGAACCGGCCTGAGCGCCTCCCTACCCTTGTCACATTTCCGCCTTAGGTTGCACATCACATGACAACAGAAAGTGAAGACATGCGCCCCCTCACCTCGATCACCCTCGCCGCCAGCCTGCTGGCAGCCCCGCTCGCCGCCCAGAACCGCATCGACCTCACCCGCCCCGATGCGCCCGCGCTTGCCGCCTTTGGCGCGCTGGCGGTCGGCGTGACCACGCTGACCTTCACCAACCCCGGCCAGATCGACATCGCGAACGCGACCGAGGATGCCGCCCCGCTCTATGACCGCAGCCTGACGGTCGAGGTCTGGTATCCCGCCGCCGCGGACACGCCGCCGGGCGGCACCTACAGCGCCCTGCTGCGCGACGGGCAGACCGAGGTCACGCTGACCGGCCGTGCCGCACGCGATGCAGCGCCCGCGACCGACGCGGCCTATCCGCTGGTGATCCTGTCGCATGGCTATCCCGGCAACCGGTTCCTGATGGCGCATCTGGGCGAAAACCTCGCCTCCAAGGGCTATGTCGTGGCCGCCATCGACCACCGTGACAGCACCTATGACGACCAGACCGCCTTTGGCTCGACCCTCGTCAACCGGCCCTGGGACCAGCGCTTCGTGATCGACAGCCTCGCAGCACTTGAGGGCGACCTCGGCGCGGTGATCGACGACAGCCAGACCGGCGTGATCGGCTATTCGATGGGCGGCTACGGGGCATTGATCCTCGCCGGCGCGGGCGTCACGACCGAGGCCCCCTCCTTCAGCTACAGCGCGCCGCAGCGCCTCCTCGAACGCAACATGGTCGGCACCGAGACGCTCGCCGCGCTGCGCGACGACCGGATCAAGGCCTTTGTGACCTTCGCCCCCTGGGGCCGCAATGCGGGCTTCTGGGATGCGGAAGGGCTCGCCGCCATCGACACCCCGCTCATGATCGTGGCGGGCAGCGCGGATGATGTGTCAGGCTACAGCTTCCTGCGCGACATCTTTGCCGAGACGACCGGCACCACGCGCCACCTGCTGACCTTCGAGAACGCCAACCACAACGCCGGCGCCCCGATCCCCGCCCCGGCCGAGAGCTGGCCGGTGAGCGAGACGCTGGGCTGGGCCCCCTTCGACCACTACGCCGACCCGGTCTGGGACAATGTGCGGATGAACAACATCGCGGCACATTTCGTGACCGCCTTTCTCGACCTGCATCTGAAGGGCGATACCAGCCGCGCGGCCTACCTCGACCTCGTGCCCGTCGCGGCCGAAGGCGTGTCGGCACTGGACGAGAGCGGCGCGCCCACCGCAGACCACAGCTACTGGGCCGGGTTCCCGGCCCGCACGGCCGTCGGGCTGCGGTTCGAGACCCTGACGGCAGACTAGCGTCAGGGTCAGGACGCCTCCGGCGGGAGTATTTGGGGCACAAAGAAGCCATGGGCGAAACACCCGGCTTCTTTGTGCAATAAATACTCATGATCCAGACCCCGCAGCCCGCGCCGTGGGCTGGCAAGGGCGACATCCCTGATTGCCCCGGCGCAGCCGGCCTGCCAAACTAGGCGACAATCAAGAGCAGAAAGCGCAGGCAGCATGGCTGACGACCTTTTGTCCGGCAGCGGACCCGACGACTACAACGCCTCCTCCATCGAAGTGCTCGAGGGGCTGGAGCCCGTGCGCAAGCGGCCCGGCATGTATATCGGCGGCACGGACGAGCGCGCGCTGCATCACCTCGTGGCGGAGGTGCTCGACAACTCGATGGACGAGGCGGTGGCGGGGCATGCGACACGGATCGAGGTCGAACTTCACGACGACTACAGCGTGACGATCCGCGACAACGGGCGCGGCATCCCGGTCGATCCGCACCCCAAGTTTCCCGACAAATCCGCGCTCGAGGTGATCCTTTGCACCCTGCATGCGGGGGGCAAGTTCTCGGGCAAGGCCTACCAGACCTCGGGGGGCCTGCACGGGGTGGGCGCCTCGGTGGTCAATGCGCTGTCGGATTCGATGGTGGTGCAGGTCGCACGCAACAAGGAGCTCTACGAGCAGCGCTTCTCGCGCGGCATCCCGCTGGGGCCGATCGCAAAGCTGGGCCCGACCCAGAACAGGCGCGGCACCACCACGACCTTTCACGCCGATGCGCAGATATTTGGCCACCACCGCTTTCGCCCCTCGCGGATGTTCGCCTCGATCCGGTCCAAGGCCTATCTGTTCTCGGGCGTCGAAATCCGCTGGAAATCGGCGATCGCGGATGGCGACACGCCGCAAGAGGCGGTGTTCCATTTCCCGGGCGGCCTCGCCGATTATCTGCGCGAAAGCCTCGGGCAGGCCAGCACCTATGCCGACCGCCCCTTTGCCGGCACCGTCGATTTCACCGAGAAATACGGGCTTCCCGGCAAGGTCGAATGGGCGATCAACTGGACGCCGGTGCGCGACGGCTTCATGCAGTCCTACTGCAACACCGTGCCCACGCCCGAGGGCGGCACACATGAGGCGGGCTTCTGGGCCGCGATCCTCAAGGGGATCCGCGCTTACGGCGAGCTTGTGCGCAACCGCAAGGCAACCGACATCACCCGCGACGACCTGATGACCGGCGGCTGTGCGCTGGTGTCCTGCTTTATCCGCGAACCCGAGTTCGTGGGCCAGACCAAGGACCGGCTCGCCACGGCCGATGCCGCCCGGCTGGTCGAAGGCGCGGTGCGCGACCATTTCGACAACTGGCTCGCCGCCGACACGAAATCCGCCGGTGCGATCCTCGATTTCCTCGTGCTGCGCGCCGAGGAACGCCTGCGCCGCAAGCAGGAAAAGGAAACCCAGCGCAAGACCGCCACGAAAAAGCTGCGCCTGCCCGGCAAGCTCACCGATTGTTCATCCAAGACGCGCGAGGGGACCGAGCTTTTCATCGTCGAGGGCGACAGCGCCGGCGGCTCGGCCAAGGCCGCGCGCAACCGCGAGACGCAGGCGCTTCTGCCGCTCAAGGGCAAGATCCTCAACGTGCTGGGCGCCGCCTCGGCCAAGATGGGGCAGAACGCCGAAATCTCGGACCTCTGCGAGGCGCTGGGCGTGGGCATGGGCACGCGCTTCACCCTCGAGGATCTGCGCTACGACAAGATCATCATCATGACCGATGCGGATGTGGACGGCGCGCATATCGCCGCGCTCCTGATGACGTTCTTCTTTACCCAGATGCGCCCGCTGATCGACCAGGGCCACCTCTACCTCGCCTGCCCGCCGCTCTACCGCCTGACGCAGGGGGCGCGGCGGCTCTATGTGGCCGATGACGCCGAAAAGGAGGAATGGCTCGCCAAGGGTCTGGGCGGCAAGGGCAAGATCGACGTGCAGCGGTTCAAGGGGCTGGGCGAGATGGACGCCAAGGACCTCAAGGACACCACGATGAACCCCGCCACGCGCAAGCTGATCCGCGTCTCGCTCCAGGACGATTTCGCAGGCGAAACCGCCGATCTGGTCGAACGCCTGATGGGCAAGAAGCCCGAGCTGCGCTTCCAGTACATCCAGGAAAACGCGCGCTTCGTGGAAGAGCTTGATGTCTAGGCTCGCGCTGGCGCTGCTTGCGGTCCTGCTGACGCTCACCGCCTGCGGCCGCCCGCTCACACCCAACGAGGCGGCCTTTGCCGCAACCCTCAAGGGCCGCTCCTTTGATCCCACCACCGCCCGCCTGCACGAGGGCCTCGCCACCGGCACCCCGCGCGAGATCCCGGTGCGCCCGCGCCTCACCTGTCAGGAGCGGATCTTTCCGCCCCCGCGCGACGCCACCGTGCGGGTCGCCACGGGCGCAATGGCGATCTTTCAGGATGTGCATGTCCGCCGCGACCTCTACACAGACGATTTCCTCGCCGGCTGGCCAGATAGCCTCTACCTGCCCGACGCCATGCTGTTTGCGCATGAGATGGTGCATGTCTGGCAATGGCAGAACCGCGAGCGCACCGGCTATCACCCCTTGCGCGCCGCGGTCGAACATCTCTACAGCCCCGACCCCTACCTCTTTGACCCCGACACCACGCGCCAGTTCCTCGACTTCGGCTACGAACAGCAGGGCGCGATCATGGAGGAATACGTCTGCTGCCGCGCGCTCGCCCCGGATGCCGCCCGCACCGCGCGGCTGCACGCGATGCTGGCGCAGGTGTTCGACCTGCCGCCTCCCGACCGCCCGCTCGCATCCGACATCTACCTGCCCTGGCGTGACGTGCAGATCGCGGGCATCTGCGACTGACCCGCCCCATCTTTTGGCCCCAAATATCCCGGAGTCCGAGGCAGAGCCTCGGGGCCGCCACAGGCGCCTAGCGCTGGATTGTTTGCAGCCAGGCCAACAGGTCCAGGATCGGCCGGCTGGTCATGATCGGCTGCCCGGCCTCCGATTTCGTCACCGCATCGCGCCCGGCAAAGAAATCGCCATAGACCGGCATCGGCGAGCCATGGCTCACCAAAGGGTCGCGCCCGTCGATCCGCGCCACGACGCGGGCCACCGGAAACAGGCCGCCATTGCGAGCCGACAGCCCGGTCAGGTCGGCCGGCGCGATCAGCATCGCCCCCGCCATCGGCCCGGTGCCATCGGCGGCCAGCCCGTGGCAGGTCGCGCAGAACCGGGCAAAGATCGCGGCCCCGTCATCGGCATCCTGCGCGGGTGCGGGGCCTGACAGGGCGGTCCAGAGGGCCAGCGAAAGGACAAGTGTCGGGCGCATCATGCATCTCCTGCTGCGGATGACCGATGGTCGCACCGCACGCCTCGCCGCCGCCTTGATCCGCATCAACTCAGCGTTGCAGGGTCTCGAGATAATCGGCCAGCGCCAGCAGCCGCGCGGGCACCGGCGTGCCGGTGCCATCGGCATTCTCCACCACGATGGTCGGCCCCATGTCACCCGCGCCGAACACGGGCATCGCCGCGCTGAAATGGGCGCCGCGCACATAGCCGTCGATGGTGGACATCACATAGTCGCGCGGAAACACGCCGCCATTGCGCCGCGCCAGCGTGGTGAGGTCGGGCGGCTGGCGGATCAGCGTGCGGCCAAAGTCGCCCGCGCCCATCGCGTCGCTCCCATGGCAGGCCGCACAATCCTGTGCAAAGGCCATGGGGCCGGCAACCTCGGGGTCCTCGACACAGGCAGCAAGGCCAAGACAGGCCATCAGGGCGATCGGGATCATGCGCATGGTTCAGGCCTTTCAGATATCCGGATGCCCACCATGCTGCGCCGGGCGGACCGCGTAAACCATGATCTGGATCAGACGGCGCCGAGCCGCCCATCCGTCATGCGCAACGTCCGGTCCATCCGCGCGGCAAGCTCGAGGTTATGCGTGGCAATCACGGCGGCAAGGCCGGTGCCGCGCACGAGGTCCATCAGCGCGCCGAACACCACATCCGACGTCGCAGGGTCCAGGTTGCCGGTCGGCTCATCCGCGAGGAGCAGCCGCGGACCATTGGCCAGCGCCCGGCAAAAGGCGACACGCTGCTGTTCGCCCCCCGACAGCGCGGCGGGCCGGTGATCGGCCCTTGCGGCAATCCCCACCTGCCCCAGGAGCATCCGCGCCCGCGCCTCGGCCGCCCCCGGCGCCACGCCATTCGCAAGTTGCGGCAGCACGATGTTCTCCAGCGCCGAAAACTCGGGCAGCAGGTGGTGGAACTGGTAAATGAAGCCCACATCGTCGCGCCGCGCCGCCGTGCGCCGCGCGTCACTGAGCCGCGTCATGTCGGCCCCGCCGATCCAGACCGTGCCACTGTCGGGCGTATCGAGCAGCCCCGCGATATGCAGCAGCGTCGATTTGCCAGCCCCCGACGGTGCCACCAGCGCCACGACCTCACCCGCCGCGACCTCGAGGTCCACGCCGTCGAGCACCTGCACCTCATTGGGCCTGCCGCGGTTGTAGGCGCGGGTGATCGCGCACAGGCGCAGCATCGGCTCACTCATAGCGCAGCGCCTCCACCGGGTTCATCCGCGCCGCGCGCCGCGCCGGAAAGATCGTGACGACCCAGCTCAGGAACAGCGACAGCGACACCGCCTTGATCACGTCCCGCAGGTGCAGCTCGGCCGGCAGCGTATAGAGCCCCCGGATCGACGGATCCCAGACCCCGCCCCCGGCGACATAGTTCACGGCCGCAAAGATCGGGTCGATATAGATCGCAAAGAGGCTCCCCAGTATCACCCCGGCGATGGTGCCCGCCGTCCCGATCCCGGCCCCGCAAAGAAAGAATATCCGCAAAATCGACCCTTCGGTCAGCCCCATCGTGCGCAGGATGCCGATGTCACGCCCCTTGTTCTTGACCAGCATGATCAGGCCCGAGATGATCGTGAGCGAGGCCAGCAGCACCAGGATCGACAGGATCACGAACATCACGTTGTCCTCGACCGTCAAGGCGCGCAGATAGCCGCCCGAGGCGTCCTGCCAGGTCCAGACCGCAACCCCCGGCCCGGCCGCCGCAGCAAGCGCCGGCGCAAGCGCCGCAACATTGTCGGGATCGGCCAGCCGCAGGTCGAGCTCATCCGCCACCCCGTCACGGTTGAAGATCAGCTGCGCCGTCTCAAACGGCAGATAGGCGCGCGTCTTGTCCATGTCGAAACGGCCGGTGGAAAAGACATAGCCCACGTCAAAGGCATTGACCCGCGTCGCCCGCCCCATCGGCGTGCGCGCGCCGGCGCGGATCGTGATCTCGATGCGCGCGCCCGGAAACATCCCCAGATCGCGCGCGAGGATCGCGCCCAGCGCGATGCCATCCGCCACATCGGCAAGCTGCCCCTGCGCCATCTCGGGGTTGGCGATGCCGTCCAGCGCGGCGAGGTCCTCCATCCGGATGCCGTAGATATCCGCCAGCGCATCGCGCCCGTTGGCCGAGGCCATCGACTGCCCCCGGATCAGCGGCGCGACCGATGTCACCCCCGGAACCGCGCGCAACCGCTCGGCCATCGCGTCGAAATCCTCGATCGTGCCACCGGGGCGATAGATCGTGGCATGCGCGTTCGACCCCAGGATCGTCCCGACCAGTTCTGCGCGAAAGCCCGACCGCACGGCCAGCGTGGCGACCAGCGCGAACACCGCCAGCGTGACCCCCAGAAAGCTGATCCAGGTGAGCACCGACACGCCCCCCTCGGCCCGCAGCGCGCGCACATAGCGCCAGGCGATCATCCATTCAAAGGCGGCAAAGGGACGTGTTTTCATGGCGCCACTGGTCGCCGGTTTGGCGCGCAGGGTCAAGCCTGCGCGCGCAAACATGTCCGGGCCAGCTCAGACGCCGGCATAGATCGCGGCGATCCGCGCCACCGCCGCCTCGGCCGGCATCTCCTCGCTGATGCCCGTGCGGCGCGAGGTCAGCTCGACCACGCCATTGGCCAGCCCGCGCGGCCCCACGGTGATGCGCCAGGGCAGGCCGATCAGGTCCATCGTGGCAAATTTCTCGCCCGCCCGCACGTCACGGTCATCATAAAGCGCCTCATGCCCCAGCGCACCCAGCGCCGCATAAATCGCCGCACAGGCCGCGTCCGCGGCCGCGTCACCCTGCTTGAGGTTGACAATCCCGCAGGCAAAGGGCGTGACCCCCTCGGGCCAGATGATCCCCTTGTCGTCATGGCTGGCCTCGATGATCGCCCCCAGAAGGCGGCTCACCCCGATCCCGTGGCTGCCCATATGCACCGGCACCTTGGAGCCGTCGGCAATCTGCACCGTCGCCCCCATCGGCTCCGAATACTTGGTCCCGAAGTAGAAGATCTGCCCGACCTCGATCCCCCGCCCGACCTTGCGCCGCGCGGCGGGGATGGCGTCGAACAGCGCCGCATCATGGGTCTCGTCGGTGCGCGCATAAAGACTGGTGAACTCGCGGCAGATCGCGGCGACGCAGGCGCGGTCGTCATAATCCACCGTCCGCGCGCCGAGCTTCAGCTCTGTCACCGCCTCGTCATAGAACACCTCGCTCTCGCCGGTCGCCGCGAGCACGAGGAATTCATGCGTGTCCTCGCCGCCGATCGGCCCGCTGTCCGCGCGCATCGGGATCGCGGTCAGCCCCATCCGCTCATAGGTGCGCAGGTAGCTTACCATGTGGCGGTTGTAGGCATGCAGCGCGTCCTCTTTCGACACGTCGAAATTATAGCCGTCCTTCATCAGGAACTCGCGCCCCCGCATCACGCCAAAGCGCGGGCGCATCTCGTCGCGAAACTTCCACTGGATGTGGTAGAGCGTGAGCGGCAAGTCCTTGTAGCTGCCGACATGGCTGCGAAAGATGTCGGTGATCATTTCCTCATTGGTCGGACCATAGAGCATCTCGCGGTCCTGCCGGTCGGTGATGCGCAGCATCTCCTGGCCGTAGTCGTCATAGCGCCCGCTCTCGCGCCACAGATCGGCCGATTGCAGCGTCGGCATCAACAGCGCGATATGCCCCGCGCGCGCCTGTTCCTCATGCACGATCTGCTCGATCCGCCTGAGCACGCGGTAACCCAGCGGCAGCCACGAATAGATCCCCGCCGCCTGCTGCTTGATCATCCCCGCGCGCAGCATGTAGCGATGCGAGACGATCTGCGCCTCGGCCGGGTTCTCTTTCAGCACGGGCAGGAAATAGCGGGTCAGGCGCATCGCGGCGGCTCCTCGGGGCAAGACGATTGCCCCGGGGTTTAGGCCAGCGGCGCCGGGCAGGCAAGCAGGCTTGCACGGCACGCAGCACGGCACCCCGCACGGCGCCCCTCCCTGCACCCCGCACGGCACCCCGCACGGCACCCCGCGCACCGCCCCCGGCTTCATCTTGCCCCAAATATCCTCGCCGAAGGCTCCGCCATCGCCAGCCGCGCCACCCGCTGGCCCTTGCGAAACCGCCCCCCATGGGCCATCTCTTGCCCAGAACAACGAGGCGGGACATGGCGCTGCCGGTCAAGGATCAGGTCAGATACTGGGGGCTCGCCGCGGCGGTCTTTCTCGTCGTGCTCTGGCAGCTGGGCGATGTGATGCTGCCCTTCGTGCTGGGCGGCGCCATCGCCTATATGCTCGATCCCATCGCCGACCGGCTGCAACGGCTGGGGATGAGCCGGGTGCTGGCGGTCATCACGATCTCGCTGATCGCGCTGCTGACCGTGGTGCTGGCCTTTCTGCTGATCGTGCCGCTGCTCATCAACCAGACCACGGCGCTGATCAACACCGCGCCCGACCTGTTCCAGCGGCTGCAACTCTGGCTCACCGGCATGTTCCCCGACATCATGGACGTGGACAGCACGATCCGCCGGCAATTGCTGGCGCTGGGCAATACGATCCAGTCGCGCGGCGGCGAGCTGATCAACGGGGTCGTGACCTCGGCCGTCAGCCTGATCAACGTGATCGTGCTGATCGTGATCGTGCCGGTTGTCACCTTCTACCTGCTGCTCGACTGGGACAACATGGTCGCGCGCATCGACGATCTGTTGCCGCGCGACCATGCGCCGGTGGTGCGCCACCTCGCGGCCGAGATCGACCGCGTGCTGGCCTCCTTCATCCGCGGTCAGGGGACCGTCTGCCTGATCCTGGGCGTGTTCTATGCCGTGGCGCTGATGCTGGTCGGGCTCAACTTTGGCCTCGTGATCGGGGTCGTGGCGGGGCTGATCTCCTTCATCCCCTATATCGGCGCGCTGGTGGGCGGCGCGCTCGCCATCGGGCTGGCAATGTTCCAGTTCTGGGGCGACTGGGTCTGGATCGGCACCGTCGCCGCGATCTTTGCGGCAGGCCAGATGGCCGAAGGCAATGTGCTCACGCCCAAGCTCGTGGGCTCTTCGGTCGGGTTGCACCCGGTCTGGCTGATCTTTGCGCTCTCGGTGTTCGGCACGCTGTTCGGCTTTGTTGGCCTGCTGGTCGCCGTGCCGGTGGCGGCGATGATCGGCGTGGTGATCCGCTTTGCCATCGCGCAGTACAAATCCGGCCTGCTCTACCGGGGCCTCACCCCCCCCGATGGCCCGGCCGCCCCCGGCGATCCGTCCAGCCCCGACCGCGGACAGGACTGACCGGCATGCCGCACCAACTCAGCTTTGACCTGCCGGTGCAAGTGGCGCTGGGCGAAGGGGATTTCTTTGTCGCGCCCGCCAATGCCCAGGCCTATGCGATGGTCACCCAGGGCCACTGGCCCGAGGGCAAGCTGGCGCTGATCGGCCCGCCGGGCAGTGGCAAGAGCCACCTTGGCCGGGTCTGGGCCGACCGGCAGTCAGCGCGGATCCGCGCGGCCGCAGCGCTGGACCCGGAGGCGCCGCTGCCGCCCGCCGGGGCGCGCCTGGTGATCGAGGATGTAGAGCATCTGGCGCCGGCGGCCGAGGAATATGTCTTTCACCTGCACAACCACCTTCGCGCGACAGGCGGGCGGCTGCTGCTCACCGCTGACCGGGCGCCCTCGCGCTGGCCGATCCGGCTGCCCGACCTCGCAAGCCGGATGCAGGCCACCAGCATCGCAATGCTGGACGACCCTGACGACCGTCTGCTCGCCGCGCTGCTGATGAAGCTCTTTGCCGACCGCCAGCTTGCCGCGCCGCCCGATCTGATCGACTGGCTGGCACTGCGGATCGAACGCTCGCACCGCGCCGCGGCGCAGGCGGTGGCGGCGCTGGACGCGGCGGCGCTCAGCCTGGGGCGCAACCTTTCCGTGCGTCTCGCGCGAGACGTTCTGGACAAGACCCGGCCGCCTGCGCCATAGTCGAAACTCTCCCTTCATCGCACAAATGCCACGCATAAGGACATGATGTCACAGGCAAACTTTCTCACCGCACCGTTCTCCGCCCCTGCCCCCCCGACCGCCGACATGACCGGCCCCGGGCGTTTCGTGAACCGCGAACTGAGCTGGGTCGGCTTCAACTGGCGCGTGCTGGAGGAGGCCGAGAACCCCCGCGTCCCGCTGCTCGAACGGCTGCGGTTCCTGTCGATCTCGGCCAATAACCTCGACGAATTCTACACCGTGCGCGTGGCGGGCCTGCGCGAACTGGCGCGGGCGGGCAACACGACGCCCGCGCTCGACGGGCTGACGCCGGCCGAACAACTGGTCCTGATCGACGCCGAGGCGCGGCGGCTGATGACGCAGCAGCAAGTCGTCTTTCGCGCGCTCAAGGCCGAGATGGCCGCCTCAGGCATCGCCATCCTGACGCGGGCCGAGATCGATGCGCAAGACCGTGACTGGCTGGAAAACGTGTTTCTGAACAAGGTGTTCCCGGTTCTCTCGCCGCTGGCCATCGACCCGGCGCACCCCTTCCCCTTCATCCCCAACGAAGGCTTTGCGCTCGCGCTGCAGCTCGAGCGCAATACCGACCGCCGCCCGCTGCGCGCGCTTTTGCCGGTGCCCCACCAGATCGACCGCTTCGTCGCGCTGCCCACTGCGGGCGAACACCGCTTCCTGCCGCTTGAAGAGCTCGCCATGCTGTTTCTCGACCGGCTCTTTCCCGGCTACCGCGTCACCGGGCACTGCGCCTTTCGCGTGCTGCGGGACAGCGATCTGGAGGTCGAGGACGAGGCCGAGGATCTGGTCCGCGAATTCGAGACCGCGCTCAAGCGCCGCCGCCGCGGCGAGGTGATCCGCATGAAGCTGTCGGCCGGCGCGCCGCCCGCGCTCAAGGCGCTGGTGATGGACGAGTTGCATGTCGCGCCCGAAGAGGTGGTCGAGGTCGATGGCATGATCGGCATGGCCGACCTGTCGGAGCTGGTGCTCGATGCGCGGCCCGATCTGCTCTGGCCGGTGTTCACGCCCCGCGTGCCCGAACGGGTGCAGGACCATGGCGGCGACATGTTCGCCGCGATCCGGCAAAAGGACATGCTGCTGCACCACCCCTACGAGACCTTCGACATGGTGGTGCGGTTCCTGCAACAGGCCGCGCGCGACCCCGATGTCGTGGCGATCAAGCAGACGCTTTACCGCACGTCGCGCAATTCGCCGATCGTCGAGGCGCTGTGCGAGGCGGCGGAGGACGGCAAGTCGGTCACGGCCCTGGTCGAATTGCGCGCGCGGTTCGACGAGGCCGCCAATATCCGCCAGTCGCGCCGGCTCGAGCGTGCGGGGGCGCATGTCGTCTATGGGTTCACCCAGTACAAGACCCACGCCAAGATCAGCGTCGTGGTGCGCCGCGAGGGCGACAACCTTGTCACCTATACCCATTTCGGCACCGGCAACTATCACCCGATCACCGCGCGGATCTATACCGACCTGTCGCTGTTCACCTGCGACCCTGCGCTGGGGCGGGATGCGACCAAGGTGTTCAATTATGTCGGCGGCTATGCCACGCCCGAAAGGCTGGAAAACCTTGCCATCTCGCCCGTGTCGCTCAAGGCGCGGCTCTTGGAGATGATCGCGGCCGAGGCGGAACATGCCCGCGCCGGGCGGCCTGCGCGGATCTGGGCCAAGATGAATTCGATCATCGAAGAGGATGTGATCGACGCGCTTTATGCCGCGAGCCAGGCGGGCGTGATCATCAGCCTTGTGGTGCGTGGCATCTGCGGGCTGCGGCCGGGTGTGGCGGGCCTGTCGGACAATATCCGCGTGAAGTCCATCGTCGGGCGGTTCCTCGAGCATTCGCGCATCGTCTGTTTCGGCAATGGCCATGGCCTGCCTTCGTCGCAGGCGCGTGTGTTCATCTCGTCGGCCGACTGGATGGGGCGCAACCTCGTGCGGCGGGTCGAGACGCTGGTCGAGATCACCAACCCGACCGTCAAGGCGCAGATCGTCGATCAGATCATGGCGGCCAACATGGCCGACGAGGCGCAAAGCTGGCTGATGGGGCCGGACGGCCGCTTTACCCGCGCGGCCTTGCCCGCGACCGGCTTTGCCTTCAACTGCCACCGCTTCTTCATGCAGAACCCGTCGCTGTCGGGTCGCGGGTCGGCGGGGCAGAAGGACGTCGTGCAACTGACGCATAGTCATGATTGAACCTGCCCCGACCCCTCTTGCCCCGGCCCCCTCCCCGGCCCCTCTTGCCCCGGCCCCCTCCCCGGCCCCCTCCCCGGCTCTCCTTGCCCGCGGCCGGCGCCCGGGGGATGGGACGGAGCCTCCGGCGGGAGTATTTGGGGCACAGAGAAGCCGGGGCGCGGGCTGCGGGGCTGCGGGCGGTTGACAGACCAGGCCCGCGGTGACCACGCTGTGGGCGCGATGGAGTGAGCAGATGGACGGACAGGGCGAGACGGCGACCGGGGATTTTGGCCCCTTTGGCCGTCCGATATTCACGGATGCGCAAAGCCGGGGCATGGACCGGGTCGGCGTGGTCGATGTCGGGTCGAACTCGGTCCGGCTGGTGGTCTTTGACGGGGCGGCGCGCAGCCCGGCTTATTTTTACAACGAAAAGATCATGTGCGCGCTCGGGGCCGGGCTGGCCGAGACCGGCGTGCTGAACCCCGAGGGCCGCCGCCGGGCGCGGGCCGCCATCGGCCGCTTTGCCGCGCTGGCCAAGGGCATGGGCATCGCGCCGCTGACAGCCGTGGCCACCGCCGCGGTGCGCGAGGCCTCCGACGGGGCGGATTTCCGCGACGAGGTTCTGCGCGAGACCGGTGTAGCCATCCATGTCATCGACGGCGAGGAGGAGGCGCGCCTGTCGGCGCAGGGTGTGTTGCTGGGCTGGCCGGGCAGCTATGGGCTGGTCTGCGACATCGGCGGCGCGTCGATGGAACTGGCAGACCTCGCGGATGGCCGGGTCGGGCGGCGGCTGACCTCGCCGCTGGGGCCGCTCAAGCTGCGTGAATTCACGGGCAGCAAGAAGGCATTCAAGGCGCATATCGACGCGATCATCGCCAGCCTGCATGCCGAGATGGGGCACGAGACCGGGATGCGGCTGTTCCTTGTCGGCGGGTCCTGGCGTGCCATCGCGCGCATCGACATGGAGCGGCGGGCCTATCCGCTCACCGTGTTGCACGAATACCGGATGGGCAGCCGCGCCGTGACGGCCACGCGCGACTATCTCGAGGGGCGCGACCTGGGCGCTCTGCGGCAGAAATGCAGCCTGTCCGAGGACCGCATGGCGCTGGTGCCGATCGCGATCCAGGTGCTTGACGCGCTGGTGCATGTGTTCCGGCCCAAGGACATCACCGTGTCGGCCTATGGCATCCGCGAGGGGATGCTCTATGAGCAGATGCCGCAGGAGATGCGCGACCGCGATCCGCTGATCGAGGCCTGCCGCTTTGCCGAGGCCAAGGACGCGCGCCTGCCCGGCTTTGGCCGCGTCTTGTATGATTTCGTCATCCCGCTGTTCAGCCGCGCCGACTGGCAGCGCCAGCGCATCATCAAGGCGGCCTGCCTCTTGCATGACGTGAGTTGGCGCGCGCATCCCGACTACCGTGCCGAGGTCTGTTTCGACAATGCGACGCGGGCCAATCTGGGCGGGCTCAAGCATGGCGAGCGGGTGTTTCTCGGCCTCGCGCTGTTGCACCGCTATTCCAGCCGGCGCGATGGGTCACGCTATGACAACCTGTTTGCGCTCTTGTCCGACAAGGACCGCAAGGCCGCCGAAGTGCTGGGCCGCGCGATGCGGCTGGGGGCGATGCTGTGGCTGAACGCCGAAGAGGCGCCTGGTCGGCTTGAATGGCATTCGCAGAAAAAGACGCTCGATCTGGTGCTGAGCGCCCATGCCCGCCCGCTCTGGGGCGAGGTGGCCGAGGCGCGGTTCAAGGCGTTGGCCTCGTCACTGGGCGCGGTCGGCCGGATGCGGATCAAGGGCTGAGCCCGGATCAGAGGTCGATCGGTTCGCCCTTGGGCGGGGCATAGGGCGGGGCATCGGCGCGGCGGCGGATGATGATGTCGCCGTTGTCCAGCATCTCGGGCGGGCTGTAATGCTTGAGATCATCGACCAGCGCCATCAACTCCATCAAGCGGGGCCCCATCTCGGTCGCAAAGCCGCGAATCGCTGGCTCCATCTCTTGCGCGAGGTCGCGGAAGTCGTTCAGCGCGGGCTCGACCTCGGACGCGAGGCCGCGCAGAAACAGTTGCGCGCCCTGTTCCATCAGGCTCATGCCGTCCTCTCCGCCTTCCTGCGCGGCGACGGGCGCGGCGGCGAGTGGCACGGCGAGGGCGAGGCAAAATGCGAAGGCGGCATAACTGGACATGGCACCAATATAGGGGCGCCGGGTCGTTTCCCCAAGAGGCTAGATGGCGATGTCGATCGTCACCGGAAAATGGTCCGACGCCGCGAGCAATGCCTCGCGCAGGGCGGGGCTGTGGTAGCAGGCGGGGGTGTCGAAGGGGTGCCAGATCTGCCAGCGCGGCTGATGCGCGCGCAGGTCGGGCGAAACCATGATGTAGTCGAGCAGCGCCGAGAGATAGACGCCATCGGGCGGCAGTTTGAACCGGGCGGTGGTCGGCGCGGCAAAGCGGCTGGTGAGCGCGCGATGGGCATGCGGGTCAAAGAGCGGAATGCCGCTGTCCTCGCCCAGCACGATTTCGACGCCCGAGCGGCCAAAGAGCTTTTCATAATCATCAAGGCCGGGGCCATCGTTGAAATCGCCCAGCACGATCAGCGGATCCCCCGCGTCAAGATGCGCGGCCACCCGCGCGCGCAGCCAGATGCATTGCGCCAACTGCTTGCGCCGGTTCTCGATCGCCACGCGCGTCACCTCGGCCGCACCGCGCGCGCCATGGGGCGCCTTGGATTTCGCATGCACCCCGATCATGCGAAACCGCGTGCCCGCCGCCGTTTCGCAGGCAAGTTCGAGCGGCGGCTTGGACCAATTCACAAGGTCGGCCCGGCCGTCGAGATCGAGGTCCACCCGGAACACGCTGTCAAAGCGCGGCGCGTCGCGCGCGCCCTTCTTGCCGGTGGGCGCGCCCTGCGGGTCGTGGCGCGGGGTGATCGCGGCCGGGTCGTAAAGCAGCGCGATTTCCTGCTGGGTATCGTTCAAAAAGCCGATCAGCGCACGGCGCGCGCGCAGACCGAAGCGTGCCGCAAAGGTTTCCAGCGCGCGCGCCCCGTCACGGCGGCGGTTGCTGTCGGGCGCCTCGATCACCATGACCGCATCGGCATCAAGCGCGGCAAACACCTGCCCCAGCGCCGCGATCTGGTCGGCCCGGCGCACGTCTTGCAGACCCGACCAGCCCTCATCCTCGCGCAAGGCGCCGGTGTCATCGAACAGATGGTCGAACCAGGCGACATTGTAGGTCGCCAGACGCATCAGCCGGCCGCTTCGTGCTGGCCGGGCGTGCCGCCGGACGTCTCGGGCGGACGGTGGCGCTCGGTGATCGCCTCCCAGGCGCGGTTGACGGCGATCAGGCGTTTCTCGGCGAGCTTGACCGCCTCTTCGGGGACGCCGCGCGCGGTCATGCGGTCCGGGTGCGTTTCGCGCACCAGCGCGCGCCAGGCGGCGCGGACCTCGTCGAGCGGCGCATCGCGGTCCACGCCCAGCACGTCATAGGGGTCACGCTCTGCATCGGCCACGAACTGCGCCCGCATCCGCACAAAGGCACGGTCGTCAAAGCCGAAGATGCGCGCGACCTCGCCCAGAAAGGCATCCTCGTTCGGGTGATAATCGCCATCCGCCAGCGCGATGTGGAACAGCCCCTCCATCAGGTCGCAGAGCGGGCCGGTCTCTGCCCCATACATCGCCTTGATCCGGCGCGCATAATCGTCAAACCCCGCAATGTCCTGCCGGGCGAGGTTGAACACGCGGGCGGCGTTGGACTCCTCGGCGGGGGGGATGTGGAACACCTCGCGAAAGGCCGTCACCTCGTCACGCGTCACCTGCCCGTCGGCCTTGGCCATCTTCGCGCCCAGCGCGATCACCGCGATGGCAAAGGCGACCGAGCGTTCGGGCGGCGTGCGCAGTTTTTCGAACACGGCCGACAGCCCCTCGCCAGCGGCAAGGGCGGACAGCGCGTCAGCAATGCGGGACCAGAGCGACATGGGCCTGTGTATAGCGGGTTTCGCCGCCGATGTCAGAGCCGTTTCTGCATCAGCACAAGGTCGATCCAGCGGTCGAACTTGCGCCCCGATTCGGGCAGCACCGCCATGGTTTCAAAGCCGATCGCGGTGTGAAAGGCGATGCCGGCCGCGTTCTCGCCGCTCACCCCGGCATAGATCATGTGCTTGCCCGCCGCCGCCGCATGGGCGCAAAGCCGGTCCATCAGCGCGCGACCGATGCCGCGGCCATGGGCGGCGGGCGCCAGCATGATCGTATGCTCGATGCTGTGCAGATAGCCCAGGCCACCGCGAAACTGGAAATAGCGGGCAAAGCCAATGACTTGTCCAGCTTCTGCGGCAACAAGGAAACTGTCGTCGCCGGGGATCAGCGCCGCGACCTCTGCAACAGGCTTTTCCGTCGGGTTGAAGGTGATCGTGGTGTCGCGGATCGCCGCGTTCCAGATCGCGGCGATGCCGGGCGCATCGGCGGGGACGGCCGCGCGGATCATCCAAGCACCGCCTGGCCTGTCGGGGTGGCAAAGGTCGCCCGCAGACCCACCGGCCCCTCGGCCAGCGCCACGCGCGGGTCGTCGAGCGCCGCGAGCCTGCCCCGCAGCGCTGCCGCCTGTGGATGCTTCACCTGCAATGCGGTCAGCCGCACGCCCTGATCGGCGAGTCGGGTGGACGGGTGCGCCACCCCCTGCCCCCAGGCGATCAGCGTGGGAAAGGCGCCGCCCAGCGGCAGGCCGCCATCGTCCGGCACGCCGATCTGCCATGACAGCGCCCCGCGCGTCAGCGCCACCGCGCGCCCCGCCTCGGGCGCATCGGCCAGCGCCGCGCCCAGATCATCGACCGCGACGATCCAGTTGCCAAGGCGCGGCGCGCCGGCCTGATCGAGCCCGAACCAGCGCGGATGGCCCGGCGCGGGCGCCTCCGGGTCCGGCGCGATCACCTCGAGGTAGAGCCCCGCACCCAGCCCCAGGAGCCGGTTATGCGTGGCGTAATGCGCATGCTGCCCGCCCGGTTCCAGCCGCACGCCCAGCGCGGCCTCGACCCAGGCCACACCCGCGCCCAGATCGGCACAGGTCACGGCGAGATGATCGAGCCGCATCACGCCGCCCCGCGACTGGCGCGGATCAGCGCAAGGATATCGGCAGCGGCGGCGGGGATGTTCGTGCCCGGACCAAAGATCGCCTTGACCCCGCTTTCCTGCAAAAAGGCATAGTCCTGCTGCGGGATCACCCCGCCGCAGATCACGATGATCTCGCCCGCTCCCGCATCACGCAGCGCCTGCACCAGTTGCGGCGCAAGCGTCTTGTGCCCCGCCGCCTGGCTGCTGATGCCCACCACATGCACGTCATTGTCGATGGCATCCTGCGCGGCCTCGGCAGGGGTCTGGAACAGCGGGCCCACGTCCACGTCGAACCCGATGTCGGCAAAGGCGGTGGCGATCACCTTGGCGCCGCGGTCATGGCCATCCTGGCCCATCTTGACCACCAGCATGCGCGGGCGGCGGCCTTCTTGCTCGGCGAAACGCTCCACATCGGCCTGGATCGCGGCAAAGCCCGCATCGCCCTCATAGGCCGCGCCATAGACGCCCGAAAGCGTGCGCACCTCGGCGCGGTGACGGCCGAAAACCTTTTCCATCGCCATGCTGATCTCTCCTACAGTGGCGCGCGCGCGGGCGGCGCTGACGGCCGCGTCGAGCAGATTGCCCCCCGCGCCCGCCCGGCGCGTGACCTCGTCAAGTGCGGCCTGACAAGCGGCCTCGTCGCGCGCGGCGCGCACCTTGGCCAGCCGCGCGATCTGGGCGTCGCGCACCGCCATATTGTCGATATCGCGAAAATCGATCGGGTCCTCACCGTCCTTGCGGTATTTGTTGACGCCGACGATCACCTCTTCGCCCCGGTCGATCAGCGCCTGCCGCCGCGCGGCGCTCTCCTCGATCCTGAGCTTGGGCATGCCGGAGGCCACCGCCTTGGTCATGCCGCCCATCGCCTCGACCTCTGCGATCAGCGCCCAGGCAGCCTCGGCCAGCTCATGCGTGAGGCTTTCGACGTAATAGCTCCCGGCGAGCGGATCGACGACCCGGGTGACGCCGGTTTCCTCCTGCAAGATCAATTGGGTATTGCGCGCGATGCGGGCGCTGAAATCGGTCGGCAGGGCAATCGCCTCGTCCAGCGCATTGGTGTGCAGCGACTGCGTGCCGCCCAGGGCCGCGCTCATCGCCTCATAGGCGGTGCGGATCACGTTGTTGTAGGGGTCCTGTTCCTGCAAGGACACGCCCGAGGTCTGGCAATGGGTGCGCAGCATCAGGCTTTCGGGCTTTTGCGCGCCGAATTCGGACATGATGCGGTGCCAGAGCAGGCGCGCGGCGCGCAGCTTCGCCGCCTCCATGAAGAAATTCATGCCGATGGCGAAAAAGAACGACAGGCGCGGGGCGAAGGCATCCACATCCATGCCCCGCGCGATGGCGCTGCGCACATATTCGCGCCCGTCGGCGAGGGTAAAGGCGAGCTCCTGCACCAGGTTCGCGCCCGCCTCCTGCATGTGGTAGCCCGAGATGCTGATCGAGTTGAACCGGGGCATTTCGGCGGCGGTGTATTCGATGATATCGGCCACGATCCGCATCGAGGGTTCGGGCGGGTAGATATAGGTGTTGCGGACCATGAACTCCTTGAGGATGTCGTTCTGGATGGTGCCCGACAGCGCCGTGCGCGGCACGCCTTGCTCTTCGCCCGCGACGATGAAGCTCGCGAGGATCGGGATCACCGCGCCGTTCATCGTCATGGAAACAGAGACCTTTTCCAGCGGAATGCCGCCAAAGAGCACCTTCATGTCCTCGACCGAATCGATGGCGACACCGGCCTTGCCCACGTCCCCCTCGACCCGCGGATGGTCGCTGTCATAGCCGCGATGCGTGGCGAGGTCGAAGGCGACCGAGATCCCCTGCTGCCCCCCCGCAAGCGCGCGGCGGTAAAAGGCATTGCTTTCTTCGGCGGTAGAGAAACCGGCATATTGCCGGATCGTCCAGGGGCGGCCGGCATACATCGTGGCCTTTACGCCGCGCACATAGGGCGCGGCGCCGGGCATCGCGCCCAGATGCTGCAGGCCCGCTATATCCTGCGGACCATAGACCGGGGCTATCGCGATCCCCTCGAGCGTGTGCCAGGTCAGGCCGTCGAGCGGCCTGCCGCGCAGTTCCTGTGTGGCCTGTTCAGACCATGATGTCTTGTCGTCCAAGGCTTTGCCCTCCATCCGGTCGCAGGCGCTCCCAGTCCGCGCCCGCACCGATCACGTCGTCTCTGTCAATCTGTCTTGTTATTTTGAGTGTGATCTGCCCGTTTGCCGCGTCAACGGCGCCGGGATCGACCCTGTCGTAAAACCGCGCGAGCCCGTCTGCACCCGCGCGCAGCCAGACCAGATCCGCCTGATATTGCGCGCGCAGCGCCCTTTGCTGCGCGGGGTCGAACGGCATCAGCCGGTCGTCGCCCGGCGCGATCCGCCGGGCACCGTCTTCGTCGCCGCGCAGGTGCAGAAGGCGGCGCAGCTTGTCGCGGCGGGGGCTTGCGTTGACCCAGTCGCGCGCACCGCTGAGCGGCAATGCGGTCTGCATCCCCCCCGCAAGCAGTTGCAACTGCATTTCGGGCTGACCGACCAGCCGTTCGAAGGGCCAGACGACGATCTCTGCCTCGCAAAAGACCGCCGCCACATCCGCGACCACATGACGCCAGCGCCGTGGCTGCGTGACAAGGCGGTCAAGCTCGGCCTCCGTCGGCAGCCGCATGTCCTGTCCGATGCCATAGGCCAGCGCCGAGGCCCAATAGGTCTCGTAGGACCGCACCGCCAGCCCGATCCGCCGCACGGGTGCGGGAAAGGCGGGGCGCATCCGGGCCAGCCTCTCTCGCAGGTGAGGATAGATCTGCCCCTGCCCGAGGTTGCCGCGAATGGCCCCGATCATGTTTTCCTCGCTCACCAGCAGGGTCGAGAAGCCATCGCGCCGCAGCCGGGCGGTTTCGATCGCGATGATCCCCTGCGATCTTTGCGCGCGCAGGTTGGTCTGCGCCGTGACCTCTTCGGGCGAATGCATCAGGCCGCCGAAAAGGCCCGACCGGATGCGGTCCGGCGTCCAGATCTCCATCCCGGCGCCGCGCAGGGCCAGCCTGTTGCGCAACAGGAAATTCTGAAGCGTCGTTGTCCCGCAACGATGCGCCCCCAAATGCAGCACGATATCCATTCCACAGCCCACCCGCCCCACGCATGGCGCACCCTCTTGTGCGTCATTTCGGGTGTGGGCAGCTTGCCGCGCAGTTTCTGACCATAGGCTTAAACGTAAAATTGTTGCGTTTGACGGGCCCCGACCCTTCGCTTTTGGCGCCGACCCGCCTATATGGCTGAGTATGAAAATGACCCTCGCGACCCTTGCCGTCCTTGTTTTGACTGGGTTTTCTCCTGCATCGCTGGCGGCGCAGGATCTGGTGGAGGTCGTGTCAGAGCCGACCGGGACCGAACTTTCCACTCTCACGGTGCTCGAACGCTGGCGGTCCGACCCCGGCACGATATTCGACGCATCCGAGATAAATATGACCGATCTCGTATATGTCGCCCGCCCGGTGATCGTCTTTGCCGACAGTCCGGCCGACCCGCTCTTTGACCGCCAGATCGCGCTGCTCAACGCCGATCTGTCGGGGCTGGCGCTGCGCGACGTCATCATCATCGCCGACACCGACCCCGCGGCGCGCAGCGTGGTGCGGCAGGAATACCGCCCGCGCGGGTTCACGCTGCTGCTCATCGACCGCGACGGGCGCATCACCCAGCGCAAGCCCGCGCCCTGGGACGTGCGCGAACTGACGCGCGCCATCGACAAGACGCCGTCGCGCCTGCAGGACATCCGCGAAACGGGCGCCCTGCCACGATAGCGGCCGCGCGGCGTCACGCGAACTCCATGATGACCGCATCGACGGCGAGGTTGTCACCCACCTGCGCGCTGATCCTTGCGACCACCCCCTTGCGTTCGGCGCGCAGGATATTCTCCATCTTCATCGCCTCGACGGTGCACAGCGCCTGCCCCTCCTGCACCTCGTCGCCCTCGGCCACGTCAAGCCTGACGATCAGGCCGGGCATCGGACACAGCAGGAATTTCGACGTGTCGGGCGGCAGCTTGACCGGCATCAGCGCGGCGAGCGCGGCCTGGCGCGGGGTGCGCACCTGCACCTTGAGGTCCGCGCCCCGCGTGCGGATGCGAAAGCCCGACACCGCCTTGCCGACCTTGAGCACCAGCGGCGCCTCGCCCACCATCAGGCGCGCGAGCGACGCGCCGGGGGTCCAGTCGCTTTCCACCCGCAGGCACAGCCCATCGTCAAACCGCACGTCCGCCCCGCCCCGGTCGGCACGCACCGTCACCGGCCAGGACGTGTCCTGCAGCGTCACCACCCAGTCGGTGCCCACCACGCGTTCGTGATTGTCCATCCGGCCCGAGATGCGCGCGCGCCTGATCTCGGCCACGCGGTGCATCGCCGCACAGGCCGCCGCGACACGGCGCAGCGCCGGGTCGGCCAGCCGCACCCCGTCAAAGCCATCGGGCCACTCCTCGGCAATAAAGGCGGTCGTCATCTCGCCCGCGACAAAGACCGGATGCTCCATCACCGCCGACAGGAACGGCAGGTTGTGCCCGATCCCTTCGACCTCGAACGTGTCGAGTGCGATGCGCATCTCTTCGATCGCCGCGTCGCGGGTCGGCGCCCAGGTGCAGAGCTTGGCGATCATCGGATCGTAATACATGCTGATCTCGCCGCCCTCATAGACGCCGGTATCATTGCGCACCGCGCGGTCGGGCGCGGCCTCTTGCACCGGCGGGCGGTAGCGCGACAGCCGCCCGATGGAGGGCAGGAAGCCGCGATAGGGGTCTTCGGCGTATAGCCGGCTCTCGATGGCCCAGCCGTTGATCCTGAGATCCGCCTGCGTAAAGGCCAGCGCCTCGCCCGCCGCCACGCGGATCATCTGTTCCACAAGGTCGATGCCGGTGATGAGCTCCGTCACCGGATGTTCGACCTGCAACCGCGTGTTCATCTCGAGAAAATAGAAGTTGCGGGCGCCGTCCACGATGAACTCGACCGTGCCCGCGCTGGTATAGCCCACCGCCGCGGCCAGCGCGCAGGCCTGCTCGCCCATCGCGCGCCGCGTGGCGGGGTCGAGAAAGGGCGAGGGCGCTTCTTCCACCACCTTCTGGTTGCGCCGCTGGATCGAACATTCCCGCTCGTGCAGGTAGAGCGTGTTGCCATGGCTGTCGGCCAGCACCTGGATCTCGATATGGCGGGGCTGGGTGACGAACTTTTCGATAAAGATGCGGTCGTCGCCAAAGCTGCTCGCCGCCTCGTTCTTTGAACTCTGAAAGCCCTCGCGCGCCTCGGTATCGTTCCAGGCGATGCGCATCCCCTTGCCGCCGCCACCGGCGCTCGCCTTGATCATCACCGGATAGCCGATCCCGCGGCTGATGGTGACCGCCTCCTCCGCGTCGCCGATCAGACCCATGTAGCCCGGCACCGTGGACACACCCGCCGCCTGCGCGAGCTTTTTCGAGGTGATCTTGTCGCCCATCGCCTCGATCGCGCCCACCGGCGGCCCGATAAAGGCCACGCCTTCGGCCTTGAGCGCCTCGGCAAAGCGA
This sequence comes from Rhodobacterales bacterium, assembly GCA_009993005.1. GTDB lineage: Bacteria > Pseudomonadota > Alphaproteobacteria > Rhodobacterales > Rhodobacteraceae > JAACUH01. The sequence continues at coordinate 34,820 of JAACUH010000056.1, read as the reverse complement.
CTGTTCTCGGACAGGAAACCATAGCCCGGATGCACCGCATCGGCGCCGGTGGCGCGCACCGCCTGCATGACCTTGTCGATCACGATATAGGACTGGTTGGCGGGGGCCGGGCCGATATGCACCGACTCATCGGCCATGCGCACATGCAGCGCCTCGCGGTCGGCGTCGGAATAGATGGCGACCGTGGCGATGCCCATGCGCCGCGCGGTCGTGATCACGCGGCAGGCGATCTCGCCACGGTTGGCGATCAGGATCTTCTTGAACATCATGCGGCCCCTGCAAAACAAAAAGCCGCCCGGCGCAAGTGCACCGGACGGCCCTGATGGAACGCGCCTTGCGGCAGCGTGGAGGTGTTAGCGGCAGACCGTGGTGAGGTCGTCGCACAGCACGCCGGCCGCACCGCCGATGAGCGCGCCACCGGCGACGTTGGTGCCCAGCACTTCGGCCGTGAGCGCGCCACCGACAGCACCAAGCGCGCCGCGCTCGATGTCGGTGCCTTCACAGGCCGCCAGAGTCCCTGCCACGGCGAAAACGCCGGCAATCTTGAAGAAAGTCCGCATGATGTATCTCCTGATGTCGTTGCCCCAGACGCGACAATCAGTGCCATCTCGCGGCCACAGCCGCAAGGGAAGGTTTCCCCTCCCCAGACGCTCAGGGCTTCATATGGCGGTTTTTTGACGGGATTTGCCCGGTTTCGGCGGGAAACCGCCCCTGCAAAAGGGGTGGGTGGCCTGATCCGGGTACGATCAGGCCACCCGATTGGGGAAGGGTAACGGTCTTGACAATGTGTGGTCAGAGGCTTGCTGGACCCTCTGGCCACATCCAGAGCGTGGCACAGGTTTTCCGCTGCGTCACAGCCCAATTTGCCGGGTCCGGCCAGATCGGCAGATTCCCGCTTAAATTGTATTGCGGCTGGCAAACTCTCGCTGATAATCCGGGCGCTCATCCGATCACATCCGGAAAACTGACCTGCGCGCGCGCCACGTCGATGCGCAGCAGCGCGTCATAACTGGCCGGATCGAACGGATCTTCGGCGGGAATCACCTCGCGGCCGAACAGCCATGACAGACGCCCGGCATCGAGATTGCCGCGCACAAAGGGGTCTTCACCGAAATGCGCCCAGAGCGCGGCCATGAAACCTTCGTCCGCGCGCCGGTCCGCCGGGCGGCGGTCGGCGAAACGTTCGCGCGCGACGAGTTTCGTGGCCCCGCCGGCCGAGGCCCGGCGGATGACGAACTGAAAATCCGTGCCGGGCAGACGCCCCGGAAAGCCGCGATGTTTTTCCATTACCGCGCCCCTGCGCCTGTGAGTGGGCGGCGCATCAGAACGCCTGCCAGATACATGTGGACCCATCGAGCGCATAGGCCTCGAAGAACTGCGTGGCCTCGGGTGCGGCCTGCCCGAACGCGACCTCCCGGTCCGAGAGCGAGATGACCACCTGCTGCGCGGGCCGTCCGCTTTGGGCCAGCGCGGGCAGGGCCACGGCCTCGCACAGCCAGCCGAAATCGCCCGCCACATCGTCAAACACCAGCCCCTGCCCGGCCGGGTCGATGGCGGGCGCGAGAAAGCGGAAACGCACCACGCCCGCATCCTCGACCCGCACGTCGAACAGCGTCACCTCCTGCCCCGAGGGCGTGGTGACACCCTGCGCGCAGGCGGCGCCGGCCAGGACCGAAAACGCCAGGCTAAAGCGGGATATTGTCATGCTTTTTCCAAGGATTGCTCAGCCGCTTGCCACGCAGCGACGCAAAGGCCCGGCAGACCCGCGCACGGGTGCTGCGCGGCATGATGACCTCGTCGATAAAGCCACGCTCGGCCGCGACAAAGGGATTGGCAAAGCGCGCCTCATAGTCGCGGGTGCGCGCGGCGACCTTTTCCGCATCGCCCGCCTCGCCGCGATAGAGGATCTCGACCGCGCCCTTGGACCCCATCACCGCGATCTCGGCGGTGGGCCAGGCATAGTTGAAATCGCCGCGCAGATGCTTGGAGGACATCACGTCATAGGCCCCGCCATAGGCCTTGCGGGTGATGACCGTGACCTTGGGCACCGTCGCCTCGCCATAGGCAAAGAGCAGTTTCGCGCCATGTTTGATCACACCGCCATGTTCCTGCGCGGTCCCCGGCATGAAGCCCGGCACATCGACCAGCGTCAGGATCGGGATCTCGAAGGCATCGCAGAAGCGCACGAAGCGCGCGGCCTTGCGCGAGCTGTCGATGTCGAGCACGCCGGCGAGCACCAGCGGCTGGTTGGCCACCACGCCGACCGTGGACCCTTCGAGCCGGATGAAGCCGGTGAGGATATTGCGGGCGAATTCGGACTGGATCTCGAAAAAATCGCCCTCATCGGCGATCTTGGCGATCAGTTCGCGCATGTCATAGGGGGTATTGGCATTGGCCGGGATCAGCGTGTCGAGGCTCGGCTCGATCCGGGTGATGTCATCGAAGAACGGCCGCACCGGGGGCTTTTCGCGGTTGGAGGACGGCAGGAAGTCGATCAGGCGGCGCGCCTCGGCCAGCGCCTCGACATCGTTTTCAAAGGCGCCGTCCGCGACCGAGGATTTGCGGGTATGGGTGCTGGCGCCGCCCAGATCCTCGGCGGAAACGACCTCGTTGGTGACGGTTTTCACCACATCGGGCCCGGTCACGAACATGTAAGAGCTGTCCTTGACCATGAAGATGAAGTCGGTCATCGCCGGGCTATAGACCGCGCCGCCCGCGCAGGGCCCCATGATGAGGCTGATCTGCGGCACCACGCCCGAGGCCAACACATTGCGCTGGAACACCTCGGCATAGCCGGCGAGGCTCGCCACGCCTTCCTGGATACGCGCGCCGCCGCTGTCGTTGATCCCCACGACAGGCGCGCCGTTCTGCATCGCCATGTCCATGATCTTGCAGATCTTTTGCGCATGGGTTTCAGAGAGGGAGCCGCCAAAGACGGTGAAATCCTGGCTGAACACATAGACCATGCGGCCATTGACCGTGCCCCAGCCGGTCACGACCCCGTCGCCTGCCGGGCGGCTGTCGCCCATGCCGAAATCGGTGCAGCGGTGGGCCACGAACATGTCGAATTCCTCGAACGAGCCTTCGTCGAGCAGCAATTCGACCCGTTCGCGCGCGGTGAGCTTGCCCTTGGCGTGCTGCGCCGCGACCCGCGCCGCGCCGCCCCCTGCCCGCGCCGCGCCGCGCCGCGCCTCAAGCTCCTGCAGGATACCGTTCATCGTCGTCCCCTCCCCGAACCTGCGCGACCATAGGCGCCCAACCGGGGCGAGAGAAGCCGGAAAGCGCTAATTTGCAATCCAGCTAATTACCTGAATCCATTTTTTGCAAATCCGCTAATTTCCTGGCCCTTTGCAGATGCCATAGCCCCGCATATGACAGCCGCGACGCACACCCGGAGCCCCGCCATGCAGCTTCCCGTTCCCGTGATTACCATCGGCCTCCTGCTGGTCTCGAATGTGTTCATGACCTTCGCCTGGTACGGGCATCTGAAATACAAGGCCGCGCCGCTGTTCGCGGTGATCCTGATCAGCTGGGGCATCGCATTCTTTGAATATGTCCTGCAGGTGCCCGCCAACCGGATCGGGCACGGGCATTTCAGCGCAGCGCAGCTCAAGACCATTCAGGAGGTCATCACCCTGACGGTCTTTGTCCTCTTTTCGGTGTTCTACCTGCAAGAGCCGGTCAAGTGGAATCACCTCGTCGGCTTTGCCTTCATCGCGCTGGGGGCATGGTTCATTTTTGCGCAGTTCCCTGCGCGCGGCTGACGTGGCGGGGGAATGGACACCGCCCCGTCACAGGTCTAGGTCTGGCGCATGACATCCGCTCCCGCCGTCCGGTTTCTCGACCGCAATACGCCGCCGCATGTCTCCACGCTCATGCTGATCGCGGGGATTTCGGCGCTGAACATGTCGATCTTCCTGCCCTCGCTCGCAGCGATGGCCGTCTGGTTCGACACCGACTACGCGCTGATGCAGCTCTCGGTGTCGGCCTATCTGGCGGTGACGGCGCTGTTGCAGGTGGTCATCGGGCCGATCTCGGACCGCTTTGGCCGCCGCCCGGTGATCCTGTGGTCGATGGCGATCTTTGTGGTCGCGACCATCGGCGCGGTCTATGCGCCTTCGGTCGAGGTATTCCTGGCCTTTCGCATGATGCAGGGCGCGGTCGCCTCGGCGATGGTGCTCAGCCGCGCCATCGTGCGCGACATGTTCCCGCAGGAGCAGGCGGCCTCGGTGATCGGCTATGTGACGATGGGGATGGCGCTGGTGCCGATGGTGGGGCCGGTTGTGGGCGGCGTGCTGGACGAGGCGTTCGGCTGGCAGGCGACATTCTGGTTTCTCGCGGCCTGCGGCATCGGCGTGGGCCTTCTGTGCTATTTCGACCAGGGCGAGACGGTGGCGGGGCGCGGGATCAGCTTTGCCGACCAGTTCCGGTCCTACCCCGAATTGCTGCGCTCGCAGCGGTTCTGGGGCTATGTGCTGTGCGCCGCCTTTGCCTCGGGTGCGTTCTTTGCCTTCCTCGGCGGGGCGTCCTTTGTCGCAGGCGATGTCTATGGGCTCTCGGCGGTCTGGACCGGGGCGGCGCTGGGCGCACCCGCGATCGGCTATGCGGTGGGCAATTTTGTCTCGGGCCGCTATTCGGTGCGGTTCGGGATCAACAGGATGATCCTCGCGGGCACGCTGATCACCGCGGCGGGGATGGGGCTGTCGCTGCTTCTGTCGCTGGCAGGGGTGCATAGCGCGCTGATCTTCTTCAGCTTTTGCACCACGGTGGGGCTGGGCAACGGGCTGGTGATGCCCAATGCCACGGCCGGGATGCTGTCGGTGCGCCCACATCTGGCGGGCACGGCCTCGGGGCTGGGCGGGGCGATCCTGATCGGGGGCGGCGCGGCATTGTCGGCTGTGGCGGGTGCGCTGCTGGTGCCGGGGTCGGGGGCGCTGCCCTTGCAGGTGATCATGTTCCTGACCGCGCTCTGCGCCGGCGCCTCGATCCTCTGGGTGATCCGGCGCGAGCGGTTCCTGAACGGCTGAGGCTTGATTAGCAGGCTTTGCAGGCGCTAGACCAAGCCATCAGCTAATCCGCAAAGGTGCCGCCATGGCCGTCCAGAAGCTCTATGCCGGGGTCAAGCTGCGCGAGATGCGCGGCCGCATCGGCCTCACGCAGAAACTCTTTGCCGACAAGCTGGGCGTGTCGCTGCCCTATCTCAACCAGATGGAGAACAACAACCGCCCCGTGAGCACCGCCGTGGTGCTGGCGCTGGCGCAGGAATTCGGCTTTGACGTGACCGAGTTGCAGGCCGGCGACGAGGCGCGGCTGGTCAGCGACATGCGCGAGGCGCTGGCCGATCCGCTGTTTACCGGCCCTACCCCGCCGCTGTCGGACCTGCGGCTCGCGGCGTCGAACGCGCCTGCGCTGACCCATGCCTTTCTCGCGCTGCACCGCGCCTACCGGCAGACCCACGAACGCCTCGCCTCGCTCGACGAGGCGCTGGGGCGCGAGGATGCGCGGCTGCAACCCAGCCCCTGGGAAGAGGTGCGCGACTTTTTCCACTATTGCGACAACTACCTCGACGCGGTGGACCGCGCGGCAGAGCATGTCGCCGACCGTGCCGGCGGCGACATCGCGCAGGCGGCGGCGGCCACGCTCGCAGCCCAGGGTGTCACGATCAGCCACGAGGACAGCGCCGCGATCCGCCATTACGACCCGACGCGCCGCCACCTGACCCTGTCGCGCCGCGCCGCACCGGCCACGCAGACCTTCCAGACGCTGCTGCAACTGGCGCTGCTCACGCAGGACCGGCTGCTCGAGGCGACGCTCGACCTCGCCCGGTTCCAGACGCCCGAGGCGCGCGCCATCGCCAAGGTGGGGCTGGCCAACTACTTTGCCGGGGCGGCGCTGATGCCCTACGCCCGGTTTCTGGACGCCGCGCGCACGCTGCGTCACGACCTCGAACGGCTGGCCGACCGCTTTGGCGCCTCGCTCGAACAGGTCGCGCACCGGCTCTCGACGCTGCAGCGGCCCGGCGCCAAGGGCATCCCGTTCTTTTTCGTGCGCGTCGATCCGGCCGGCACGATCACCAAGCGGCATTCGGCCACCACGTTGCAATTCGCCCGCTACGGCGGCGCCTGCCCGCTGTGGAACGTGCATCAGGCCTTCGAGGCGCCAGGCCGCTGGCTGCGGCAACTGGCGCAGACCCCTGACGGCGCGCGCTATTTCTGTCTCGCGCGCGACATCAGCCGGTCGGGCGGCGCTTACGATGCCCCTGTGCGCCGCTTTGCCATCGGGCTGGGCTGCGAGGTGCGCCATGCGCCCGACATCGTCTATGCCGACCACCTCGATACCGGCAGCCCGGCGGCCTTTGAGCCGATCGGCATCTCCTGCCGCATCTGCGAACGCCGCGATTGCCACCAGCGCGCGGTGCCGCCGCTGGAACGCCGGTTGCGCGTCGATCCCGACCATCGCGGCCTGTTGCCCTATCAGGTGGACTGACCGCCGCTTGCAATCGCGCAGGCCGCGCCCGAAGATGGCGCCCAAGGCATCGCAGGGAGGGCGGGAATGGAACTCGAAGGCAGCACGGTCATCGCGGCGGACAGGGCGACCGTCTGGGCAAAACTCAACGATGCGGCCACGCTCAAGGCCGCCATTCCGGGCTGCACGGACCTGGACGGCACGCCCGCCGACGGGTTCGAGGCGACGGTCGTGCAGAAGGTCGGCCCGGTCAAGGCAACGTTCAAGGGGGCGGTGGCGCTGTCCAACGTGGTGCCGGGGGAAAGCTATACCATCAAAGGCGAGGGCAAGGGCGGCGTCGCGGGCTTTGCCAAGGGCGGCGCGGATGTGGTGCTGCGCGATGTCGAGGGCGGCACCGAGCTGTCCTACAAGGTCGAGGCGCTGGTGGGCGGCAAGCTCGCGCAGCTGGGCAACCGCATCATCGGCGGCTTTGCGCGCAAGATGGCCGACCAGTTCTTTGACAACTTCCGCGCCAGCGTCGAGGCGGGCGATCAGGACGCACAGACCTGACGCCGGGCCTAGAGAAAGCTCTGCGGGTCGATGTCGATCGACAGGCGCAGATTGGCCGGGATACGGAACTGCGCGACCCAGGCGGCCAGCGCGGGTTGCAGCGCCACGCCCCGGTCGGCCTTGACCAGAAGGCGCACGCGGTGCCGCCCGCGCACGCGCGCAATGGGCGCGGGCGCCGGCCCGAACACCTGCGCGCCGATCTGGCGCAGGGGCGCATCGGCGCGCGCCATCGCATTGCCGAGATCGAACACCGCCTGCACGTCGGGGCTGCTCAGGATGATGCCCGCCATGCGGCCATAGGGCGGCACGCCCGCCGCACGCCGCTCGGCCGCCTCGGCCCGCCAGAACGCCTCTTCGTCGCCCGCAAGGATCGCGCGGATCACCGGATGCTCGGGCTGGTAGGTTTGCAGCATCGCCTCACCCGCCACCGCCCCGCGCCCCGCACGCCCCGTCACCTGCCGCATGAGCTGGAACGTGCGTTCGGCCGCGCGCAGGTCGGACCCTTGCAGCCCGAGGTCGGCGTCGATCACCCCCACCAGCGTCAATAGCGGAAAGTTGTGCCCCTTGGCCACGAGTTGCGTGCCGATGATGATGTCCGCGCCACCATCGGCAATCGCCGCGATATGGTCCTTGAGCGCGCGCGCCGTGCCGTAAAGATCCGACGACAGCACCGCCACGCGGGCATCCGGAAACAGCGCCTGCGCCTCTTCCGCCAGCCGCTCGACCCCCGGCCCCACCGGCGCGAGCCGCCCCTCGGCCCCGCAGGACGGGCAGAGGGTCGGCATCGGCCGCGTCGCACCGCATTGATGGCAGACGAGGCGTTTGAGAAACCGGTGCTCGACCATTCGCGCATCGCAATCGTCGCAGCCGATCTGATGCCCGCAGGCGCGGCAGAGCGTCACCGGCGCATAGCCGCGCCGGTTGAGAAACAACAGCGCCTGTTCGCCACGCGCGAGCCTCTCGGCGATGCCGCGCTGCAGCGTCGGCGAGACCCAATGCCCCGCCGTCAGCGCCTCGCCGCGCATGTCCACCGCGCGCATCGCGGGCAGCACCGCAGGGCCAAAGCGCGAGGTGAGTTCGATGCGCGCATATTTCCCCGCCTCGACATTGGCCCAGCTTTCCAGGCTGGGCGTGGCCGAGGCCAGCACCACCTGCGCGCTGTCGAGCGAGGCGCGCAGCACCGCCATGTCGCGCGCATTGTAGAGCACACCGTCCTCCTGCTTGTAGGAGGTGTCGTGTTCCTCATCGACCACGATCAGGCCAAGGTCGCGGAACGGCAGGAACAGTGCCGAGCGGGCGCCGACGACCAGTTGCGCGCCGCCCTGCCCCACCATCCGCCAGCACCGCCGGCGTTCGGTCATCGTCACGCCCGAATGCCATTCCGCCGGCCGCGCGCCAAACCGCGCCTCGACGCGGGTCAGGAACGCACCCGTCAGCGCGATCTCGGGCAAGAGCACCAGCGCCTGCCGCCCCCGCGCCAGGCACGCGGCCACCGCCTCGAGGTAGACCTCGGTCTTGCCCGACCCGGTGATGCCCTTGAGCAGCGTCGTGCCGTAAGCCCCCCCCTCGACGCCCGTCCGCAGCACCTGCGCCGCCGCCGCCTGATCCGCGGTCAGCGGTTTGCCGTGCAGGCCGGGGTCGAGCCGCGGATAGGGCATGTCGCGGGGGCTGTCCTCCTCCAGCACCGCGCCCTGCGCGACCAGCCCCTTGACGACGCTCGCGCCCACGCCCGCCGCCTCGGCCAACTCGCCCAGCGTGAGCGCCAGCCCGCCATACTCGCCCAGCACCTCGATCACCCGCGCGCGCGCCTCGGTCAGCCGCTGCGGCGCCGCAGCCCCCAGCCGGTAAACCCTGCGCATGGCGGGCGCATCGCCCAGCCCCGGCGCCCGCGTCGCCAGCCGCAGCATCGCGGGCATCGGCGTGAGCGTGTAATCGGCGACCCGGGTCAGAAACTGCCGCATCTCCTCGCGCATCGGCGCGGCGTCGAGCACGCGCTGCACCGAGCGCACCTTCCTGATGTCGAAATCGCCCTTGCCCGGCCCCCAGACCACGCCCGGCACCAGCCGCGGCCCCAGCGGCACCTCGACAAGCGCGCCCAGCACGCAGCCGCCTTCGGGCGCGCGGTAATCGAGCAGCCGGTCGAGCGGCTGCGTGGTCAGCACGCCGACCAAAGCCCCCTCTTCAAAGACCTCCGCGCCCGTCTCGGCCATCGCATCCCAATCATGGGCTTTCCGCGCCCCGCCCCTTGGGGTAAACGACACCCCGACAGGTGCCAAGCCATCAGAGGGAAAAGGCCGATGAAGTTTTTCGTGGATACCGCCGAGATCGACCAGATCCGGGAACTCAATGACCTCGGCATGGTGGATGGCGTCACGACCAACCCCTCGCTGATCGCCAAATCGGGCCGCGACATCTTTGAGGTGACGGCCGAGATCTGCGCGCTCGTCCAGGGCCCGGTCAGCGCCGAAGTCGTGTCGCTCGGCGCCGATGACATGATCGCCGAAGGCCGCAAACTCGCCGCCATCGCCCCCAATATCGCGGTCAAGGTGCCGCTGACCTGGGACGGCCTGCGCGCCTGCAAGGTGCTGTCGGACGAAGGGCGCATGGTCAATGTGACGCTTTGTTTCAGCGCCAATCAGGCGATTCTGGCGGCCAAGGCCGGCGCCACCTTCATCTCGCCCTTCATCGGGCGGCTCGACGACATCAACATCGACGGGTTGCAACTGATCGCCGACATCCGCCAGATCTATGACAACTACGGCTACGAGACGCAGATCCTCGCCGCCTCGATCCGCACTGCCAACCACATGTCGGAATGCGCCAAGATCGGCGCCGATGTCGCCACCGCCCCCGCCAGCGTGATCAAGGCGATGGCCAGCCATGTGCTGACCGACAAGGGCCTCGCGGGTTTCATGGCCGACATCGCCAAGGCGGGCATCCGGATCCTCTGACCGCATGGCCACATTCTCGGCCAGAAATCGCGTTAAGGAAAAAGTTGCAGAAAATGCCGCACAACCCTGCTAGCCTGTGCGAAACAAGAACCAGAGTGACCAGATGCAGAGCAAGACGATGATGGATGATACCGTCCGCGACAAGATCATTGCGCAACCCGCCGTCCTGCTGGACGACAAGGACATCATGCGCGCGCTGGTCGCGGCCAATGAAAAATCCATGGGCCACAACATCGTGGACCTGCGCGGCATCGCCATGCAGCGGCTCGAGGCGCGGCTCGACCGTCTCGAGGATACCCACCGCTCGGTGATCGCCGCCGCCTACGAGAACCTCGCCGGCACCAACCAGGTCCACCGCGCGATCCTGCGGCTGATGGATGCGACCCGGTTCGAGGTGTTCCTGCGCGACCTGGGCGGCGATGTGGCCGATATCCTGCGGGTCGATGCGATGCGCCTGGTGCTCGAATCGCTGGCGCCCGAGGATGACCCGGCGATCAAGCGTCTGGGTGACGTGCTCTGCGTGGCAGAACCGGGCTTTGTCGAGGAGTACATCAACCGGGGACGCACCCTCGCCACCCGGCAGGTGACGCTGCGCCAGCACCGTCCCGAGGCCGGCCGGATCTATGGCGACAAGGCCGCCTATATCCAGTCCGAGGCCTGCATCCGGCTCGATTTCGGCCAGGGCCGCCTGCCGGGCATGCTGGTGATGGGCGCCGAGGATCCGCATCAGTTCACGCCGCAGCATGGCACCGATCTGCTCGCCTTCTTCGGCGGCGTGTTCGAGCGGGCGATGCGGCGCTGGCTGTCGTGACCCGGTGATCTCGCCCGCCCTCAGTGCGGCCCTGGCGGATTGGCTCGAACATGAACGCGCCCTGAACGGCGCGGCCGCGAATACGGTCAAGGCCTATCAGGGCGATGTGCTGGGCTTTCTCGCCTTCATGGCGCAGCACCATGGCGGGGCGCAGGGCCTGACCCCCATCGGCAGGATCACGGTCAGCGACATGCGCGCCTGGATGGCGCAAGAGCGCGGCCGCGGCATCGGCGCCCGGTCACTGGCGCGCGCGCTCTCGGCGGTCAAATCCTTCTACCGCTGGCTGTCCGACCGCGAAGGCTTCGACCCCACCGCCGTGCTCGCCGCCCGCGCCCCCCGCTACCAGCGCAAACTCCCCCGCCCGCTCAGCGAGGATGCGGCGGTGGCGATGCTCGACACGCTCGACAGCCAGACAGCCGAACCCTGGATCGCCGCGCGCGACGCCGCGGTGGTCACACTGCTCTACGGCTGTGGGCTGCGCATCTCCGAAGCCTTGAGCCTGCGCGGCGCCGACATGCCGCTGGCCGATGTGATCCGCATCACCGGCAAGGGCGGCAAGGAACGGCTCGTGCCGGTGATCGACGCCGCACGCGACGCGCTCACCGGCTACCTGCGCCTCTGCCCCTTCCCGATCGACCCGGCCGCGCCGGTGTTTCGCGGCGCGCGCGGCGGCCCGCTGTCGCCGCGCCTGATCCAGAAGGCGATGGAGCGCGCCCGCGCCGCCCTTGGCCTGCCCGCCACCGCCACGCCGCATGCGCTGCGCCATTCCTTTGCCACACATCTTCTCACCGCCGGCGGCGACCTGCGCGCGATCCAGGAACTCCTGGGCCATGCCTCGCTCTCCACCACCCAGGCCTATACCGCCGTGGACAGCGCCCGCCTGATGGAGGTCTATGACCGCGCCCATCCCCGCGCCCATCCCCGCGCCCATCCCCGCGCCTGACCCCGTATCTGACCCTGCCAGCTTCTCTGTGCCCCAAATACTCGAAAAATATCCCGCCCTTCCCGCCTGCCCTGCGTCGAAAATCGCATGGCCCCGGTTGGCAAAGCGGCGAGACTGCGGCATGACGCTTTCATGACACTGCAAAGCAAGGCCCTCCTCGTTCACCTGCTCACCGCAACCGGCGCGATCTTTGCCATGCTCGCGATGCTGGCGGCGGTCGAAGGCAACTGGGCGCTGATGTTCCTGTGGCTCGTGGTGGCCTTTGCCGTGGACGGGATCGACGGCCCGCTCGCACGCCGCTACGACACCAAGAGCAACGCCGCGACCTTTGACGGCGTGCTGCTTGACCTGATCATCGACTATCTGACCTATGTCTTCGTGCCGGCCTATGCGCTGTTCAAATCCGGCCTGATGCCGGGCTGGACGGGCTGGTTCGGGATCTTTGTGATCACCTTTGCCTCGGCCATGTATTTTGCCGACACACGGATGAAAACAAAGGACAAATCCTTTTCCGGCTTTCCCTCCTGCTGGAATATGGTGGTGCTGGTGCTGTTCGCGCTCAAACCCAGCTTTGTGGTGATCGTGGTGCTGGTGACGGCGCTCGCCATCATGATGTTCGTGCCGGTCAAGTTCGTGCATCCGACCCGCACGCAACGCTGGCGCGCGGTCACATTGCCGATGGCGCTGGGCTGGATAGGCTTTGCCGGCTGGGCCGCCTGGGTTGATTTCCACCCGCAAAGCTGGGCGCATTGGGGGCTGGTGATCTGTTCGATCTACCTGCTGGCGGCAGGCGCGCTGCAACAGATCCTCTATGGCAAGGATGGCTGAGACCACAGAGCCCGAACAGCCTCTGGACAGCCTCCTGTCGCCCGGTAAGAAAGGTGTCATGGGCACAGCGACCGACACCGCAGAACTGGCCGATGCCATCGCCGCAGGCGACCGCCGGGCGCTGGCCCGCGCCATCACGCTTGTCGAAAGCACCCGCCCCGACCACCGCGCCGCTGCCGAAGCACTGCTGTCCCACCTTGCCGCCTCCCCGCCGGCCGCGGGCCGCGAGGCGCTGCGGCTAGGCCTCTCGGGCACGCCGGGCGTCGGCAAATCCACCTTCATCGAGGCGCTGGGCCTGCATCTGACGGCGCAGGGCCTGCGCGTGGCGGTGCTTGCGGTCGATCCGTCCTCGGCGCGCACGGGCGGGTCGATCCTGGGCGACAAGACCCGGATGGAGCAGTTGTCGCGCGATCCACGCGCCTTTATCCGCCCCTCGCCCGCGCGCGCGCAGCTCGGCGGCGTGGCCCGCCGCACCCGCGAGGCGGTAGCGCTCTGCGAAGCGGCGGGGTTCGACGTGGTGCTGATCGAGACGGTGGGCGTCGGCCAGTCCGAGGTGATGGTCGCCGAGATGGCCGATGTCTTTGTCCTGCTGCTCGCCCCGGCGGGCGGCGACGAATTGCAGGGCGTGAAACGCGGCATCATGGAGATGGCCGACATCATCCTGGTCAACAAGGCCGACGGCGATCTGGCGGCTGCCGCCGCGCGCACCCGCGCCGATTATGCCGGCGCGCTGCGGCTGTTGCGCCGCCGCCCGCAGGACCCCGAGGGCGTCCCGCTGGCCTCCTGCGTCTCGGCGCTGACCGGCGCGGGGATTGCCGAGGCCTGGCAGGCGGTCACGGCGCTTGCCGATTGGCGGCGCGCGCAGGGCCATTGGGAGGCGACCCGCGCGGCGCAGGCCCGGCGGTGGTTTCACGACGAGCTGCGGCAGGCGCTGCTCGCCCGGCTGGCCGGCGACGGGGCGCTGCAGGCGCGGCTTTCCCGGCTCGAGGACGATGTCGCGGCCCGCCGCCTGTCGCCCGCCGCGGCCGCCGCCCTCGCGCTGGACGACAGCCGCAAGCCATGAGTGCCGCGCGCCCCTTTGAGATGATCTTTGACGGCACGCATCTGCGCGCGACGCTACAACCCGGCGACAGCGGGCTGCTGGTCGTCACCTTTGACTACCGGATGGACGGCAAGGACAGCTTTACCCCGGCCGAGCATTCCACCACCTTTGCCCGTCAGGGCCATGCGCAACTGAGCATCAAGACCCGCCGCAACGACTGGTTCATCAACCCCGAGACCGATGTCCTCGACGCCGCGCTGCGCGGTTTTTCCGACGGCTATGCGCGCGTGCACATGCTGGGCTATTCGATGGGCGGCTACGGCGCGCTGCGCTTTGCCGACGCACTTGGCGCCACTTCGCTGGTCGCGGTCTCGCCGCAGGTGTCGATCCATCCGGCGCAGGCCCCGTGGGAGCGGCGCTACAATGCCGAGGCGCCGGGCTTTGACCCCGTGCTGGGCGATCTGGCGGCGCATCCCGCGCCGGGTCTGCGCGGGCTGGTGCTGCTGGATCCGTTCATCCGGCAAGACCGCGCTCATGGCCGCCGGATCTGCGCGCTCTTTGCGGGGCTGCGGATGGTCCCGCTCGGTTTTGGCGGCCATCCGGCAAGCCAGGTGATCCGCGGCGCGGGCAAGCGCTGGGTCATCGACCGTGCCACCGTCCAGCCGCGCCCGCAGCCCGGCCTGATCCTGCGCACCCACCGCGACGGGCGGCGTCAGGCACCGGGCTACTGGCTGCGCCTCGCCCGGTTCTGCGCGAACCGCCGCCCGGCGCTTGCCGCGCTGGCGCTGGAGCGTGCACAGGCGCTGGGTGCGCCGGGTGCGCGGGTGTCCGATCCCCCCGCGTGACCCGCAGGACAGGGCAAAATGCGGTTGACGGCCCGCGGGAATCCCCGTAATGCCCCGGAACTGATTTATCGGTTCTGTCTGCACAGGGCCGCACAGGTTTGAAAGGATCGGCGGGCAGCCTGCCCCGATCCGGGACACGAAGGACAAGAACAATGTCGCGCCGCTGCGAACTGACCGGAAAAGGCCCCATGTCTGGCAACAATGTCAGCCATGCCAACAACAAGACCCGCCGCCGCTTTCTGCCGAACCTGCAGGACGTGTCGATGCAGTCAGAGGCGCTGGGCCGGACGTTCAAGTTCCGCGTGTCGTCGGCTGCGATCCGCAGCGTGGATCACCGCGGCGGGCTCGATGCCTACCTTGCCAAGGCCAAGGAAGACGAGCTGTCGCCCGAAGCGCTGAAGGTCAAGAAAGAGCTGGCGAAACTCGCCCGCGCCTGAGCCTTCTTTCGGAAGAACTGGCCAAAGGCCCGGTTGCCCCGCGCAACCGGGCCTTTTGACTCGAGGCTCAGGCCCCCCTGTCCGAATCTGCGCCGCTCTGGCATGAGGGGGCAAATCACCCCGAGGGACAGAGCCATGACCGATGTTTTCACTGCGCCCGGCCGCTTCTGGCGCGGCAACCTGCATACCCATTCCACCCTGTCGGACGGCGTTCTCGCCCCCGCCGAGGTCTGCCGCCGCTACAAGGCCGAGGGCTATGACTTCATCGCGCTGACCGACCATTTCATCGGCCTCTACGGCTATCCGCTGGCCGACACCGTTCCCTTCCGCGACGCGGATTTCACCACGCTGCTCGGGGCAGAGCTGCATTCAGGCGCGCTCGAGAACGGCGATTTGTGGCATATCCTCGCCGTGGGCCTGCCGGCCGATTTCAGCCCACCCAACGCGCCGCATTTCCGCCCCGTCACCGGGCAGGAATCCGGGCCCGAAATCGCCGCCCGCGCCCGTGCCGCCGGCGCCTATGTCGCCATCGCGCATCCGCAATGGTCGGCCCTGTCGATGGCCGATGCGATGTCGATCGAGGCGGCGCATGCGGTCGAGGTCTATAACCACGGATGCGCGATGGGCGCGGACCGTCCCGAGGGCTTTCACATCGCCGAACTGATGCTGACGGCCGGACGCCGTGTGCACCTGATCGCGACCGATGACGCGCATTTCAGCGAGCCTGACCATTTCGGCGGCTGGGTGATGGTCAAGGCGGCGGAGAACACGCCTGAGGCGCTGCTCGCCGCGCTCAAGGCGGGGCAGTTCTATGCCAGCCAGGGGCCCGAATTGCGGGGCGTGACGCTCGACAAACGGCATGTGGTGGTCGAATGCAGCGCTGTCGTCGCGGGCGTGGCGATGGGCCGGGGCAACGCCGCCGTGGCGCGCCATGGCCATTCCATGACCCGCATCGAGATCCCGCGCGACAGGCTCGACGGATCGCCATGGATCCGGGTTTCGGTGATCGACGCCGCGGGCAAGCGGGCCTGGACGAACCCGATCTGGATCGACGGCTGAGCCGGGACGGGGCTGCGACGCCAGAAACCTGGCGCAGCCACCGGCTGCGCCAGCCCCGTCACGGGCCCCCTTTCAGGCGGCAGCCTTGATCATGATATTGAGGTCCTGAACGTTCTCGATCAGGTCCATGCGGCAGGAAATGCTCTCGAAGAGCCCGCTCCAGCGGTTGGCCACCCACGCCTGCGCCCGGGCTCCGGCGCCCGCCCCCTATTCCTGCCCCTGGCCCTGGCCCTGCCGTTGCGCCACGGCGGCGGCGGCCAGCACATGGTTGCGCATCGCGGCCTCGGCCCAGTCGGGGTCATGGGCTGAAATCGCCTCGGCGATGTCATGGTGGTGGCGTGACTGGCGGATCATGTCGTGTTCCGAATACATCTGATAGGTGCGCAGCACGAGCCCGAGGTTGACCGCCAGCGACAGCATCGCAGCGAGCCGGGGCGACTGCGCGGCCTGCATGATGGTGCGGTGAAAGGCGCTGTTGGCCTCTGAAATGATGTCGAAATCCGCCCGCTCACGCGGCGGGGTGCGGGCGCTCATCACTGCCGCGAGCCGGTGCAACTCGGCACAATCGGCGGGCGTGGCAAGCTCGGCCGCGCGGCGCGCGCCATAGCTTTCCAGCATCATGCGGATGTGAAAGATCTGCTGCACCTCACCCGCATTCAGCCCCGTCACGCGCAGCCCTTCGCCCGGCGCGCGGGTCAGAAACCCCTCGATCAGCAGCCGTTTCACCGCCTCGCGCACCGGCGTGCGCGACAGGCCCAGCCGGTCGGCGAGCGTGACCTCGGTCAGCCGCACATCGGCGGCGAGCCGGCCGTCGAGGATATCGGTTCGGATCGCGCGATAGGCGCTGTCGGCGGCATTGGCGGGCCGGTCCTCCTCGCCGCGCATCACGCGGCCCTCGGCGCGGGAAAGCCGCCCGCCTTCATCACCTGCCCCGGCACGGCGTGCCCCAGTTGCGCCTCGAGCCAGTCCGCCGCCGCGATGCAGCCGGCAAGGTCGAGCCCCGTGCGCACGCCCGAGCGGTCGAGCAGATAGACCAGATCCTCGGTCGCGATATTGCCGGTCGCGCGCGGCGCAAAGGGGCAGCCGCCCACGCCGCCGAGCGAGGCGTCGAGCACCTGCGCACCGGCCATCAGCCCGGCCCAGGCATTGGCGATGCCGGTGTTGCGCGTGTTGTGGAAATGCAGCCGCAGCCGCACCTGCGGAAAGGCCGCGCGCAGCGCGCCCACCCGTTCGGTCACATCGCGGGGTGTGGCGACACCGATGGTATCGGCCAGCGCGATTTCGTCCGGCGCCTGGGCCATCACCCCCTCGACCACGCGCATGAGGCGGGCCAGCGGCACCTCGCCCTCGAACGGGCAGCCAAAGGCCGCGCCGATGGTGACGCCGGTCCCGATCCGCCCGCGCGCCGCCTGCGCGACCTCGGCCCAGGCGGCGATGCCGCTCTGCGTGCTCATCCCCTGATTGCGCTGGCTGAAGGTATCGGACGCCACGATCACGAAATTCACCTCGTCGAGCCGCGCCGCCACCGCCCGGTCGAACCCGCGCTGGTTGAGCGCGAGGCCGATGTAGCGCGCCGCCCCGCGCGGCAGGCGGGACGCGAGCACATCCGCATCAGCCATCTGCGGCACCCGCGCCGGATTGACGAAACTGGTGACTTCGAGCCGCCGCACCCCTGCCGCGATGGCCCGTTCGATCAGTGCCAGTTTTGTATCCACTGACAGGATCGTCTGTTCATTCTGTATACCGTCACGCGCCGAAACCTCTACGATTTCCACGCTTTCAGGGGTTTTCATCATGATTTCGACTCCCGGGGCTTTTCTTTTGCATACATCAATGTATCCTGCAAAGCAACAAGATGAAGACTCGGGGCCAAAGCGCGACAGATAATTGCGCAGCGCCCCCACCGGGGAGAGACCATGACCACACCGCCACCCCGTCAGGGGCCACTCACCGACATCCGCGTGATCGAGATGGGCCAGCTTCTGGCAGGGCCGTTCTGCGGCCAGCTTCTCGCCGATTTCGGCGCCGAGGTGATCAAATGCGAACAGCCCGGCGAAGGCGACCCGATGCGCGTCTGGGGCCGGGAAAAGCCTTATGGCAAATCGCTGTGGTGGCCGGTGGTAGCGCGCAACAAGAAGTCGCTGACGCTCAACCTGCGCACCTCCGAAGGGCAGCAGGTGATCCGCGATCTGGTGCGCGATGCCGACATCCTGATCGAGAACTTCCGCCCCGGCACGATGGAGCGCTGGAACCTCGGCTATGACGACCTCAAGGCGATCAACCCGCGCCTCATCATGGTGCGGGTGACGGGCTTCGGGCAGACCGGCCCCTATTCCAGCCGCGCCGGCTATGGCTCTATCGGCGAGGCGATGGGCGGGCTGCGCTATGTGGTGGGCGACCCCTCGACCCAGCCCTCGCGCATGGGGATTTCCATCGGTGACGAGCTTGCCGCCACCTATGCCTGTCTGGGCGCGATGATGGCGCTGCATGCGCGCGAACGCACCGGCAAGGGGCAGATCGTGGACAGCGCGATCTACGAGGCGGTGCTGGCGATGATGGAAAGCACGATCACCGAATATGCCGCGGCCGGCTATGTGCGCGAACGCACCGGCCCGATCCTGCCCAATGTGAGCCCGTCCAACGTGTTCGACACGAAGGATGGCAAATTGCTGCTGATCGCGGCCAATCAGGATACGGTGTTCAAGCGGCTCGCCGCCGCCATGGGCCAGCCCGAACTCGCCACCGACCCGCGCTATGCGACCCACGCCGCGCGGGGCGAGGTGCAGCCCGAGCTTGACGCGCTGATCAACGACTGGACGCGCACCATCGACCTCGCTCCGCTCGAGGCGCTGCTCAATGAAAACGGCGTCCCCTGCGGGCTGATCTACACTGCGCCCGACATGCTGGCCGACCCGCATTTCAAGGCGCGAAACGCCATCGTCGATGTGCCGCACCGCGATTTCGGCATGCTCAAGATGCAGAACGTGGCGCCGCGCCTGTCCGACACGCCGGGCGCCGTGCGCCATGCCGGGCCTGACCTGGGCGAGCATACCGAAGAGGTGATGGACCTGCTCGGCATCGCCCCCGACACCCGCGCCGACTGGCGCGCACGCGGGATCATCTAGAGCCATGGCAACAGGCGGGCATGACGGCAACGACAGCTTTCTGCCTCTGGCCGAGGCGGCCGCCCGACTTGGCATCAGCCGACTGAAACTGCGCGAGGCCATCGCCAAGGGCGCCGTGCCCGCGCGGCGCGACAACGAGGGGCGCTGGCGGGTGGACCTTGCGACACTGCCGGCCGAGGACCCGACGCCGGGCACCGCCACGCCCGAGGCGCTGATGGGCGCATTGTTCGACGAGATCGAAGAGCTGTCGGCCGACCTCGAGGACGCCACCGCGCTCACCGCGCGCCTCACGGCGCTGGCCGGTGCGCAGGGCGACGCGCTGGATCGCGTCACGGCGGCGCTCGAGGCGACGGTGGCCGAACGCGACCGGCTGGGCGACCTCGCCGGCCGCGCGCTGGCTGCCGCCGACGAGGCCGAGGCCCGCGCCAGCGCGCTGCAGGCCACCGCCGACCGCGCCATCGGCCTGCTCGACCGCGCGACCGGCACCATCGGCGCGATGCAGGACGACCTCGCCCGGCTCAAGGCCGACGCGGCGGCGAAACAAGCCGCCCTTGACGGGCAGGCCGCGCAACTCGACCGGCTCTTCAGCCTGTCCGAACAGGCATTGCAAAAGGCCGCCGAGACCCGCCGCGCACCGGGGCTGATCGCCAGGGTGCTGGGCACGGGCCGGCGGGGGAATTGAAACGGGGATGGGAAAGAAGAAGATGAGCAAGACCGAAGACCTGATCCGCACCTACGAGGCGCGGTTGGCCGAGATCGAGGCGCGCCTCGCCCGCGTGGAAACCGCCGCAGTCCCCGCCCCGATGGCGCGGCGCGCGCGGCCTGCGGGCGGGCTGCGGCTGGGCGTCGATGTCGGCGGCACCTTTACCGACCTGCTGCTGCTCGATGAGGCGGGCGGGCGCATCTTTACCGCCAAGGTCCCCTCGACCCCCGCCGACAGCTCTGTCGGCGTGCTCAACGGCATCGAAAAGATCTGCCGCGAGGCGGGGATCAAGCCCTCGGAGATATCCGAGGTGATGCATGGCACCACGGTCGCCACCAATACCGTGCTCACCGGGTCGGGCGCGCGTGTGGGTCTGGTCACGACCAAGGGCTACCGCGACACGCTGCAGATCGCGCGCTCCTATGTCCCCGGCGGCCTTGGCGGCTGGGTGATCTGGAACAAGTCGCTGCCACTGGCGCGCCTCGAGGACACCATCGAGGCCGATGAGCGGCTCGACGCCAAAGGCCATGTGCTGGTCCCCCTCGACGAGGCCGCGCTGCGCCGCGATCTGGCGAAACTGCGCGACCGCGGGATCGAGGCGCTGACCATCTCGCTCTTCAATGGCTACGTCTCGGGCGTGCACGAAGCCCGCGTGGCGGCGATCGCGGCCGAGGTGATGCCGGGCATCCCGGTCTCGACCTCGTCGCAGGTCATGCCCGAGATGTATGAATACGAGCGCACCGAGACGACGGTGGTCAATTCCTACGTCCGCCCCGTGGTGGCCAAATACGTGGCCAATCTGCAACGCGAGCTCAAGGCCAAGATGGGCGATGTGATGCTGCAGATCCTGCGCTCTGACGGCGGGCTGTCCTCGGCACAGGCGGCGATGGACCAGCCGGTCAACCTGCTGATGTCGGGCCCCGCCGGCGGCGTGTCCGGCGCGCTCTGGATCGCCAAGAACGCGGGCTTCGGCAACCTCCTGACCTTCGACATGGGCGGCACCTCCACCGATGTGGCGCTGATCGAGGCGGGCATCGCGCGCACCCGGCGCGAGACGCGCGTGGCTGACGTCATCGTGCGCGCGCCCTCGATCGACGTGCGCACCGTGGGCGCGGGCGGCGGCTCCATCGCCTATGTGCCCGACCTGACCAAGGCGCTGCGCGTCGGCCCGCAATCGGCCGGCGCCGTGCCCGGCCCCGCCGCCTATGACAAGGGCGGCGAGGCGCCCACCGTCACCGACGCCAATGTCGTGCTGGGCTACCTGCCGTCCGACGCGAAACTGGGCGGCGACATGGAGATCCGCCGCGACCTCGCCGTGACGGCCGTGCAAAAGATCGCCGATGGCCTCGGCGTGGACCTCGAGACCGCGGCCGAAGGCATCGTGCGCATCGTCAACGAGAACATGTGCGGTGCGCTGCGGCTGGTGTCGGTCGAACAGGGCTACGACCCGCGCGACTTTGCACTGATCGGCTTTGGCGGCGCGGGCCCGCTGCATGCCAACGCGCTCTCGCGCCTCATCAACGCCTGGCCTGCGATCATCCCGCCGGGCCCCGGCGTGCTCTGCGCCTATGGCGACGCCACCACGCGCCTGCGCAACGAGGCGAGCCAGACCTTCGTGACCACCACCGCCGCCACCAGCGACCGCGAACTGGGCGACATGCTGCGCGCGCTGGCCACCCGCGCCGCCGAGGATCTCGAAGGCGAAGGCGTGCCGCGCAGCGAACAGGACACCCTCTACCAGGTCGATATCCGCTACCAGGGCCAGGGGATGAAGCTCACCATCGACATGGCCCCCGATACCTTTGCCCGCGAAGGCATCGCCGGCATCGCCGCCCGCTTCGACCGCGAACACGAACAGCTCTTCACCTTCGCGCTCGACGCCCCGCACGAACTCGTCGGCCTGCGCGCCGTGGTGCAGGGCGCCGAAAAACCGTTCATCGGCCGCGACTACGGCACAGGCGGCGCCGATGCCAGCGCCGCCGCGGTGCAAAAGACACGCGTCTATGCCGATGGCGGCTGGCACGAGGCCACGATCTATGACCGCGCGCGGCTCAGATCCGGCAACCGCATTGCCGGCCCCGCCATCGTCACCGAGATGGACAGCACCTCGCTCATCCTGCCCGGCCATACCGGCGTGGTGGACAAGGTCGGCAATATCCTGATCTGGCCCGCCGGCCACGCGCAGGCCCGCTAGACCATGGCGCGCCCCGCCCCGCTTCATCTTGCCCCAAATATCCTGGGGGGAGCCGCAGGCGGGGGGCAACGCCCCCCTCGCCGCCTGCCCTCCCGCCCCACAGCAAAAGGTCGCCCCTGATGCCCGCCAAGATCATCCAGACCAACACCACCCCGTTCACCCGCGTGACCGTCGATCCGATCACGCTCGACATCGTGGAAAACGCCCTGCGCAACGCGCGCGCCGAGATGGACGCAGTCCTCTTTCGCACCGCCATGTCGCCCGGCATCCGCGAACAGCACGACGCCTTCCCGATGATCGCCAACGAGCAGGGCAAGATGGTCGTGGGTCAGTTCGGCTCTTTCCTCTACGGCTTCATGCAGGGTTACGAGGGCACGATCGAGGATGGCGACATCTTCCTGACCAACGATCCCTATTCCTGCGGCGGCGCGGTGAGCCACCTCAACGACTGGCTGCTGATGATGCCGATCTTTCACGAAGGGCGCCTGGTGTCCTGGTCGGCCATGTTCGGCCATATGACCGATGTCGGCGGCAAGGTGCCGGGCTCGCTGCCCACGGATGCCAAGATGATCTATGAGGAAGGGCTGATCATCCCCCCCACCAAGATCTACCGCAAGGGCGAGCTCAACGCCGAACTGTTCAACATCCTGCTCGCCAACACGCGGATGCCCGAATGGAACAAGTCCGACTTCCTCGCCATCATCGCCTCGCTGCGGCTGGCAGAGCGCCGTGTGCGCGAGAATATCCAGCGTTTCGGGGTGGATAGCTATATCTCCGCGATGCAGGACATGCTCGACCGCAACAAGCTCGCGATGGGCGCCATCATCAAGATGTTCATCCCCGAAGGCCGCGACAAGGCCAGCCATTTCGAGGACTGGATCGACGACGACGGGCAGGGCAACGGCCCGTTCAAGATCGCCTGCACCATGTGGCGCGAGGGCGATCTGGCGATCTTCGACTTTGCCGGGTCCGACCCGCAGTCGCTCTCCTCGATCAATTTCCTGCTGAACGAAGAGATGTTCAAGATGTTCTTCGGGGCCTTCACGATCAACCTCTTCGACCCGCAGATCCTGTTCAACGACGGCTTTTACGACCTTGTTGACGTGCGCATCCCCGCAGGCTGCATCCTCAAGCCCAAGAAACCCGCGGCCCTGTCCTGCCGCACCCATATGCTGGGCCGCATCTTTGACCTGATGGGGGGCCTTCTGGGCCAGGGCGCGCCCGATGCGCTCAACGCGGCCGGCTTCTCGGACAGTCCGCATTTCATGTATTCGGGCTTTGACCGCGACGGGAAATGGTTCCAGCTGTTCCAGATCGGCTTTGGCGGGGTGCCGGGGCGGCCGGTGGGCGACGGGCCGGACGGGCATTCGATGTGGCCGGCCTTTACCAATGTGCCCAACGAGTTTCTCGAGGCCTATTTCCCGCTGCGCATCCGCACCTACGCGACCATCCCCGACAGCGGCGGCGCGGGCCTGCACCGCGGCGGCAACGGGATCACCATCGCCTATGAAATGCTCGAGGCGGGCGAGATTTCCATCCACGACGACCGCTGGCTCACCTACCCCTGGGGCGTCAACGGCGGCGAGCCGGGCATGCGCTCGACCAAGACGCTGGTGCGCGCGGATGGCACCCGCGAGAATATCCCGAGCAAATGCGACCGCATCAAGGTCGGCCCCGGCGACATGCTGCATTTCAACACCTGGGGCGGTGGCGGCTGGGGCGACCCGTTGCAGCGCCCGGCGGACAAGGTGCTTGCCGATGTCGAACGCGGGCTGGTCAGCAGCAATGGCGCGCGCCGCTACGGCGTGGTGATCGCGTCCGGCGCGGTCGATGCCCGCGCGACCGAGAAACTGCGCGCCGAGATGGCCCGCGCGCGGGGTGAGACGAAACTGTTTGATCGCGGCTTTGAGAACCTGCGCGAACTCAAGGCGCGGGCGAAAAAGGAAACCGGCTTCGAGCCGCCGGTCGATCCGGTGTTCTTTGGCGCCAGGGTCGCCGCCGAATGACCGAGGATCTGGGCCAGAATTATGCCCGCGCGGGCTATCACACGCCGCAGGTGCGGGGCACACGCCCCGCCCTGCTGCTGGTGGATTTCGCACAGGCCTATTTCGACCCGGCCTCGCCCCTTTTCGGGGCCGAGGGCTGTGCCGCAGCGCGCGACAACGCTGCGCGCCTGCTTGCCACGGCGCGCGCGACCGGCACGCCCGTGATCTATAGCGAGGTTCGATATGTGCAAGGCGGTGCAGATGGAGGCGTCTTCTTTCGCAAGGCACCACCGCTGAAAGTGTTCGAAAAAGGAAACCCGCTGGGCGACATCACCCCCGCCCTCGCGCCCCGCGACAACGAGATCGTGATCACCAAGCAATATCCCAGCGCCTTTTTCGGCACATCGCTTGCCGCCACGCTCACCGCGATGCGCGTCGATTGCGTGCTGCTGACCGGGCTCACCACGAGCGGTTGCGTGCGCGCGACCTGTGTGGATGCGATGAGCCATGGCTTTGTCACCCTCGTGGTCGCCGACGCCTGCGGCGACCGCGCCGAGGCCCCGCATCAGGCGAACCTGTTCGACATGAGTGCCAAATACGCCGACCTCCTGAGCACAAGCGAGGCGGCGGCCTACCTGACAACAACCAAACGGGAGTAAGACAATGAAATACCTTGCCTCTGCGGCCACGCTGGCGCTGTTCGCCAGCCCTGCCCTCGCCGATATGGACGCCGCCCGCGCGCTGGTCGCGCAATACAGCGCCCTGCCCGCCTTCGAGGCGCCCGGCGACCCCTTTGACGCACGCGCCTGCATGGCCGACAAATCCATGTTCGTGGTGCCGCTGACCAACGCCAACCCGTTCAACGCCGCAATCTCGGCGGGGATGTCGCAGGCGGCCGAGATCGTCGGCTTCAACCTGCGCAACTGGGACACGCAGATGGACCCGACCCAGTGGATCCAGGGCATCAACACCGCCATGGCCGAAGGGTATGACCTGATCGACCTGCAAGGCGGCATCCCCGCCGAAATGCTCGCCCCCCAGATCGGCGAGGCGCAGGCGGCGGGGATCAAGGTCACGGCGACCCACCTGTGGGATGCCACCACGCAGGAAACCGCCGCTTTCATGGATGGCGCGGCCAATACCGACTACGTGACATTCGGCCATATCATTGCCGCCTGGGCGATGGTGCAGACCGAGGGCAAGGTCAATGCGCTGGTGCTCGGCCCCGACGAGATCCCGCCCACGGCCCCGCTGCGCGACGCGATCATCGGCTACCTCGCCGAAAACTGCCCCGACTGCAAGACGACCTACATCAACGTGCCCGTCAACGACTGGGCGACGCTGGGCCAGTCAGCGGTGCAAAACGCGCTGCTCGCCGATCCGTCGATCAACTACGTCCTGCCGGTCTACGACTCGATGGCGCAGTTCATCGCCCCCGCGATCCAGATCTCGGGATCCTCGGCCAAGATGGTGTCCTACAACGGCACGCCCTTCGTGCTCGACATGATGCGCGACGGCGACATCATCGAGATGGTCGTGGGCGAAAGCCTCGGCTGGGTCGGCATGGCGGGCGTTGACGCCAATATGCGCGTCCTGTGCGGCCTGCCGCCGGTGACGGTGCTCAACACGCCCGCCTATATCTTTACCGACGAGAATGTGGCGACCGCCGGCATGCCCGCAAACTACAACGACGGCTATGGCGATACCTTCATCTCGGGCTTTACCGCGCTCTGGGGTATCGAGTGACCACCGCGCCAGCGCTCCAGATTTCGAACCTGTCCAAGAGGTTCGGCGGCGCGCTGGCGCTCGACGGCGTGGCGCTCAGCGTCGCGCGGGGCGAGGTGCATGGCTTGCTCGGCTCGAACGGGTCGGGCAAATCCACGCTGATCAAGGTGCTGGCGGGGTTCCACACGCCGGAACCCGGGGCAGAGGTGCGCCTTTACGGCCGCCTCGCGCCCTTGCCCATTCCGGGGCCCAGAGTGCGCGCGCTGGGCCTCGCCTTTGTCCATCAGCACCTGGGGCTGATTCCGTCCCTCTCGGTGACGGAAAACCTGCGGCTGGGCACGCTCGCCACGGCGAGCCGCTGGCGCATCGACTGGCAGGCCGAGCATGACAGCGCGGCGGCGGTCTTTGCCCGCTATGACCTCGCGCTCGACCCGCGCGCCGAGGTGGCGCGCCTCTCGCCGGTGCAGCAGGCGCTGCTCGCCATCGTGCGCGCGGTCGAGGACCTGCGCGGCGCCTCGCGCGAACCCGGCGTGCTGGTGCTGGATGAGCCCACCCCCTTTCTGCCGCGCGCGGGCGTCGAACAACTGTTCCGCCTCGTGCGCGCCACCGTGGCCGAGGGCGCGAGCGTGATCTTCGTGAGCCATGACGTGGACGAGGTGCGCGAGATCACGGACCGCGCCACGATCCTGCGCGACGGAAAGCTGATCGACACGGTGGTGACGACCCGGACCTCGCATGACGCCTTTGTAGAGCGCATCATCGGCCGCAGCATGTCCGCCTATGGCGGCGCGGCCAAGGCGCGCCCCGCCGCCGCCCCCGCCGTTCAGGTCGAAGGGCTGGCCGGGCCGGGCGTCGGGCCGGTGACGCTGGACATCGCGCCGGGTGAGATCCTGGGCCTGACCGGGCTGATCGGCGCCGGCTATGACGCGGTGCCGGCGCTGCTTTACGGTGCGCGGCGGGCCAGGGCGGGGCGGCTGCGCATCGCGGGCCGGGCGCTGCCGCTGTCGGGGATGGAGCCGCAGGCGGCGCTGGCGCGCGGGATCGTCTATCTGCCCGCCGACCGGCTGGGCGCGGCCGGTGTCGGCTCTTTGCCGGTGGGCGACAATGTCGGCCTGCCGGTGCTGGGGCGGCTCAAGCGCGGGCTCGCGCTCCTGTCGCGCGACATCAACAGCCATGCAGCGCAGCTCGGCGCGCAGGCGGGGGTGAAGCCCAACCTGCCGGCGCTTCCGCTCTCGGCCCTGTCCGGTGGCAATGCGCAAAAGGCGTTGTTGGCCAAGTGGTTGCAGATAGAGCCGCAGCTCCTGCTGCTCGATGAGCCGACGCAGGGCGTCGATGTCGGTGCGCGGCAGGACATCTGGGACGCGCTCGACCGTGCAGCATCAGGCGGCGCCTGTGTGCTGATCGGCTCGACCGATTACGAACAGCTCGCGCAGCTGTGCCACCGGGTGCTGGTGTTCTCGCGCGGGCAGATCCTGACGGAACTGACCGGCGCCGACCTGACCAAGGACCGCATCGCCGAGGCCTGCTTCCGGTCCACATCCCTGCCCGAGCGGAGCCCGGCATGACCCAATCCACCGCAGACTACGACCGCCGCATCGCCGACCTCGAGGCCCGCCTGCGCGCCTTTGAAGGCCGCCTGCCCCCCCCCGCCCAGCGCCCCCGCACCGCCGAGATGGCGGAACGCTTCGGCCTGCTGGTGGCCTGGGTGCTGCTGATCCTGGTGTTGGGCTGGTTCAAGCCCGACCAGATGTTCGCCTGGAATTCCTACGCGGTCATGTTCGGCTCGACAGCGATGATCGTGGTGCTGACGCTGGGGCTGCTGATCCCGCTGACAACCGGAGACTTCGACCTCTCGGTCGCATCGACCATGGCGCTCGCCTCGATGCTGATCGCGGTGCTGAACGTGCGCATGGGGTGGAGCATCGAAGGCGCGATCGTGATGGCACTGCTGGCGGGCATGGCGGTGGGGGCGGTGAACGCGGTCTTTGTGCTGTGGTTCGGTATCCATTCGCTGATCGTGACACTGGGCACGGGCTATTTCATCAACGGGATCGTGCTGTGGATCTCGGGGTCGAACGTGATTTCGGGCGTGTCGATGGACCTCGTCAATGTCGTGATCCTCACAAGGTTCCTCGGCATCCCGCTGGCCTTCTGGTTCGCGACGGCCCTGACCGTGGTCATCTGGTACGCGTTCCAGCACACCGCTTTGGGCAGAAGACTCCTCTTTGTGGGGCGAGGGCGCGAGGTGGCGCGGCTGTCGGGCGTCAATGTTGCCCGCGTGCGCGCCGGATCACTGATCGCGAGCGGGGCCATCGCGGCCCTGGCGGGTGTCCTCTACACCGGCATGCGCGGCGCGGCGGACCCGTCCTCGGCGCTGTCATTCCTGCTGCCGGCCTTTGCTGCGGCCTTCCTCGGATCGACCACCCTCTACCCCGGCCGCTTCAACGCGCCGGGCGCTTTTGTCGCGGTGTTCTTTCTGTCCACCGGGATCATGGGGTTGAACTTTCTCGGCGTGCCGAGCTTTGTGCAGAACCTCTTTTATGGCGGTGGGCTGGTGGTGGCGGTGTCGATCAGCCAGTTGATCCGCAAGCGGCGCCCGATGGATTGAAGAAGGGGGGCTCTGCCCCCCGGTCTTCGACCTCCCCCCGGGATATTTTTCGCCAAAAGATGAATGGGGCGCAGCGCCATGCTTCTTTGCGCCCCAAATACTCCCGCCGGAGGCGCCCCGGCCGGCCGCTCAGTGCAGGTCGCGGGGTGGCGCGATTTCAGACCCTTCGTCCTCGGGAAAATCCTCTGCCGGGATCGCATAGCTGCCGGTGAGCCATTTGGCGAGGTCGATGTCCGCGCAGCGGCGCGAGCAGAAGGGGCGGTAAGCTGGCAGCGCGGGGCGTTTGCAGATCGGGCAATCGGCCATCAGCGTGTCTCGAGCAGCCGGGCCAGCGGCGCGCGTTCGCGTTTGCGTTGCAATTCGAACAGGCCCATTGGCGTCCACCCCACCAGCGAGGTCTCGATCGGGTCGTTGCGGAAGGAGCCGCGCAGCGATTGTTCGACCTGTTTGCGATGCGCTTTGGACATCGGGGCGAAATCGACCGTGATCTGGCCACCCAGGCCGCGCAGCCGCAGCGCGCGCGGCAGGGCGCGGCAGGCGGCGAGGTTGCATTTCAGCGCGGCGGCGGGCGAGGTGTCGCCGCCGGTATTCACATCGACCGCGACCAGCGCGCGGGTGGGCTCGACAAACATCGTACCCTCGCCCAATGCGACCTCGGCCTCGGCCAGCCCGGCGATCTGGTCGAGCACGCCTTCGCGCGCGAAACCACCCGCTTGGGTCACCACCGCCTCGGCCGTCCAGTCGCGCCAGGCGAGCAGATGCGGCCCGTCGCCTTCGGTCAGCGCCTCGGGCTCGGCCCCTTCGGCATCCGCCATAACCGCCGTGGCCAGCGCGAGCATCGCGGCGATATCCTCGGCGATCTCGGCCTCGGCCGCACCCTCGCAGGAGGATCGCAGGATCAGGCCGAAAGGCCCCTCCATCTCGACATGCGCAATTTCGGCCAGCCGGTCGCGCTCTGCCTCGTCGGTGATCTGGCGCGAGATGTTGTGGCCGGGCGCGCCCGGCGTCACGATCGCATAGCGGCTCTTGAAGAGCACGCGGTCGGTCACCGGCACCGCCTTGCCCGCCTCGGCCACGCCCGTCACCTGCACCAGCAGCGGCTGGCCCGGGCGCAAGCCCTTGGCCGTGCGCAGAAACCCCGTGCCCTCGGGCAGGCGCAGCATCATCCCGCCCTGCCCCTTCATCGGCCGGTCGCAGATCGCGCGAAAGATCGCGCCGGGGCGCGGGGCGGTCTCGTCGTCGATCAGCAGATCGTCGAGCCGCCCGTCCACCATCAGCGCCGCCGCCTCGCGGCCCGCGTGATGGTCGAGCACGATCATCCGCCCCTTCATGCCGCGGCTCCATAGACAGGATAGCCCGCCGCCATGAGCAGCCCCGCCGTCTCGGCCAGTGGCAGGCCCACCACGCCGGTGAACGACCCGTTGATCCAGGGGATGAAGGCGCCCGCCGGCCCCTGGATGGCATAGCCGCCGGCCTTGCCCTGCCAGTCGCCGCTGGCGAGGTAGGCGTTGATCTCGGGGTTGCCCAATTGCTTTACCATCACGGTCGTCACCACATCACGCTCCCACAGCCGGTCGGCGCGCCGCACGGCGAGCGCGGTGATGACCCGGTGGCGCCGCCCCGAGAGCAGATGCAGGAATGCCGCCGCCTCGCCCGCGTCCCGCGGCTTGCCCAGGATGCGCCGGCCCAGCGCCACGGTCGTGTCGGCGCAGAGCAGGACCTCGTCCGGGCCGCAGGCCAGCGCCTGTGCCTTTTCGCGCGCGATCCGGCGGACATAGTCGCGCGGCACCTCGCGCGGGCGCGGGTCCTCGTCGATGTCGGGCGGGCGCACCGCTGCGGGCGTGAGCCCCAGTTGCGCCAGCAATTCCAGCCGCCGGGGCGAGGCCGAGCCCAGGATCAGCCTGAGACCCGGGTCGGGCCGCATCGCGGTCATGGGGGGTTACTTGAACCGGTAGTTGATCCGACCCTTGGTCAGATCATAGGGGGTCATTTCGACCTGCACCTTGTCGCCTGCCAGAACGCGGATGCGGTTCTTGCGCATCTTGCCTGCCGTATGTGCGATGATCTCATGGCCGTTTTCCAGCTCGACCCTGAACGTCGCATTGGGCAGGAGTTCCTTCACGACGCCGGGGAATTCGAGCAGTTCTTCCTTGGCCATGGTCTCTCCTTGCTTGTCCGCCCCGCATGGAGCGGGACGCGGCCCGATATGCGTCCGAACCGGGCGGTTTTCAAGCGTTAATCGCGCCGGACAGACGCCATGGCCGCTTTTGTCGCGCAGCGTCAGAGGACGCGCGCGGCGTCGGGCTGGGGCAAGGGCGGCCCCCAGCGCTCGACGAGGCGCGCGATGATCATGTCGCGCGCCTGCCGGTAGGCATCGAGCCGCGCCGCCCGGCCCTCGCCCAGCCCGGTTGGATCGAGGATCGGCCAGTATTCCACCGTCAGATGGTAGAATTGCGTGAGGTCGAGCGCCCGGCGCTGGCTCGCGGGCGACAGGGCCAGCACGAGATCAAAGGACGACAGGTCATCGCCCCATTGCTGCATCTCGTCAAAGGACCGCGTGCGGTGGCGCGACAGCTCGACCCCGATCTCGGCGCAGACGGTGACGGCGAAACCGTCGATCTCCATGTCGTCCTTCACGCCGACCGACTGGATATAGCATTCGGTGCCGTAGAACTTTTTCATGATCCCCTCGGCCATGGGCGAGCGGACGGCGTTGTGATCACAGCAGAATAGCACCGATTGCGGCAGCGGCACCAGGGCCTTGGGGTCGAAAGTCTGGGTATCGCCCAAATCCGTCAGCCCCCGAAGTGCAACACGCAGATCAGGGTAAAGAGGCGCCGCGCGGTGTCGGTATCGACCTCGGCCTTGCCCTCGAGCCGCTCCTGCAGCACCCGCGCCCCTTCGTTGTGGATCCCGCGCCGGGCCATGTCGATGGTTTCGATCTGGCTGGGCGGCAGCGTCTTGACCGCGTCGAAATAGCTCTCGCAGATCTGGAAATAGTCCTTCACCACCTGCCGGAACGGCCCCAGGCTGAGGTGAAAGGCGCTGGCCGGGTCGCCGGCCTCGGTCGCGATCTCGAACACCAGCCGCCGCTCGCGGATCGACAGGGCAAGCCGGTAGGGCCCGGGAGGCAGGAGGCGCCCGTCGCGGGCGGGCAGCACAAAGCTGTTGTCCTCCATCAGGTCATAGATCGCGACCTTGCGTTCCTGCTCGATCTCGGGCGTGGGCGGCGGCAGGCCGCTGTCGTCGAGCGTGACATGGATGATCCGGCTCATGGCAGGTCCTCGTTGAGCCTGTCGAGCCGCGCCTGCACCGAAAGCCCGTGTGCCTGCAGGCTCTCGGATGTCGCAAGCCGGACCGCCGCAGGGCCGATGGCCCGCAGCGCACCGGGCGTCATCCGGGAAAGGGTCGTGCGCTTGAGAAAATCCATCACAGAGAGCCCCGACGAAAACCGCGCCGAACGGGCCGTAGGCAGCACATGGTTCGGCCCGCCGATGTAATCGCCGATCGCCTCCGGCGTCCAGTGCCCGAGGAATATCGCCCCCGCATGGCTGATCCGGCTGGCCAGCGCCTCGGGCTCGGCCACGCAAAGCTCCAGATGCTCGGGCGCGATCCGGTCCGACAGCGCGGCCGCCTGGGCGAGGTCTTCCACCACGATCACGGCCCCGAAATCACGCCAGCTCGCCCCTGCAATCGCCCGCCGCTCGAGCGTCTCGAGCCGCCTGTCAACCGCCGCCATCACCGCGCGGCCGAACGCGGCATCGTCGGTGATCAGCAGCGCCTGCGCGCTTTCGTCATGTTCTGCCTGGCTGAGCAGGTCGAGCGCGATCCAGTCCGGCTCATTGTCACCATCCGCAATCACGAGGATCTCGGACGGCCCGGCGATCATGTCGATGCCCACGCGGCCAAAGACGCGCCGCTTGGCCGCCGCGACATAGGCATTGCCCGGCCCGGTGATCTTGTCCACCGGCGCGATGGTCTGTGTCCCATAGGCCAGCGCGGCAATCGCCTGCGCACCGCCGATCCGGTAGATCTCGTCCACACCGGCGATCCGCGCGGCAAGCAGGACGAGGGGGTTGCAGACCCCGTCAGGCGTCGGCACGCAGATGGCGAGCCGCCCGACCCCCGCCACCTTGGCCGGGATCGCATTCATCAGCACCGAAGAGGGATAGGAGGCGAGCCCGCCGGGCACATAAAGCCCCGCCGCCGCGACCGGCCCCCAGCGCCAGCCCAGCGTGGCGCCAGTGGCGTCGGTCCAGCTTTCTCCCACCGGCATCTGAC
Organism: Rhodobacterales bacterium; assembly: GCA_009993005.1. GTDB lineage: Bacteria > Pseudomonadota > Alphaproteobacteria > Rhodobacterales > Rhodobacteraceae > JAACUH01. The sequence continues at coordinate 2,269 of JAACUH010000056.1, read as the reverse complement.
GCGCGTGATAGGCGCGGATGCGCTGCGCGGCCAGTTCCAGCGCGGCGCGGTCCTCGGGCGACACTTTCGCGCATTCCGCCGCGATCTCGTCAGCCGAGAACCGCATCTGCGCCGCCGTCAGGTCCAGCCGGTCGAACCGTGCCGTCAGCTCCAGCACCGCCGCATCGCCACGCGCACGCACATCGGCGATGATCTGCGCCACCACCGCATCCACATCCGGGCTGTCCTCGCGCTTCATCCCCAGCAGCGCCACAAAGCGCGCTTCGAAATCGGCATCGGTCGTCGTCAAGAACTGCGGCATTCCGGGTCTCCCTGCTCGCTCCCGACATAGCGGGCGCCGCCGCGACCATCAATCCCGCCGCCCCGGCTTCATCTTGCCAAAAATATCCTCGCCGAAGGCTCCGACGCCGGCCTCAGGCGCCGTCCTCAGGCGTCGTCCTCAGGCGTCGTCCTCAGGCGCCGTGCTCGGGCCGTTTGCGCGAGGGCGCCACATAAGGCCGGGTCACATCGCGCAACACCACCTCGACCGCCTCGACCTCGACCGAAATCGCCCCATCGCCCGCCAGAACCAGCTCCACCCGCCCGGTGCCATCCTCGCCCGGGACGAACGACATGGACAAAAGCGACAAGACGAGATCGCCATCGGCCCTGTCGACGCCTTGCGTTTGCACTTTTACGACATCCTCGATGGCCAGCACCGATTGCACCCGCTCAAAGTCGCGTCCGCGCCGCTCCGCCTGCGGCACATCTTCCCAGCGAAACCGGTTGATGAGCAGCGCAAAGCGGCGGTCACGGCGCGTCCAGACCATCTCGGACACCGGAAACACCGCGTCCTGCACCAGTGCCGAGATCACCGCCAGATCCTCCGCGTCAAAGGCGCGCAGCCGCAGCGGCCGCTCGCCGCCATCCTCGAACCGCGCGTCGCGGCTCATGACCCCGGCACCCGAGCGATCCGTGCGCCCACCGCGCCCAGCTTGTCCTCGACATGCTCATAGCCCCGGTCGAGGTGATAGACCCGGTTCACCTGCGTCTCGCCCTCGGCCGCGAGCCCCGCGAGGATCAGCGACACCGAGGCGCGCAGGTCGGTCGCCATCACCGGGGCGCCGCGCAGCCGCTCGACCCCCGTCACGGTCGCCGTGCCGCCATGCACCTCGATCTGCGCCCCCATCCGCATCAGTTCCGGCGCATGCATGAACCGGTTCTCGAAGATCCGCTCTTCCAGCACGCTCACCCCCTCGGCGCAGCACAGCATCGCCATCATCTGCGCCTGCAGGTCGGTGGGAAAGCCGGGAAAGGGCTCTGTCACCACATCGACCGCCCGCGGCCGGTCGCCCCGCAGCCGCACCAACAGGCCCTTGGCGGTCTCGGTCACGCTCACCCCCGCGGCATCGAGCTTTTCGGCAAAGGCCGCCACCAGGTCCATCCGCCCGCCGAGTAGCTCGATCTCGCCGCCCGCGATCACGGGGGCCAGCATGTAGGTGCCCAGCTCGATCCGGTCGGTGACAACGGAATGTGTCGCGCCATGCAGGCGGTCCACGCCCTCGATCGTGATCGTCGATGTCCCCTCGCCCTCAATCTGCGCGCCCATCCGGCGCAGGCACTGCGCGAGGTCCACGATCTCGGGCTCGCGCGCGGCATTCTCGATCACCGTGGTGCCACGCGCCAGCGTCGCGGCCATGAGCACATTCTCGGTGGCGCCCACCGAGGCAAAGCGCAGCGGCACCCGCGCGCCGCGCAGGCCGCCGCGCGCCACCGCATGCAGGTAGCCGTCGCGCAGGTCGATCTCGGCCCCCAGCGCTTCGAGCGCGGTGATGTGGATGTCCATCGGCCGCGCCCCGATCGCGCAACCGCCGGGCAGCGAGACCACCGCCTGATGCGCACGCGCGAGCAGCGGCCCCAGCACCAGGTTCGACGCGCGCATCTTGCGCACGATGTCATAATCGGCCCGCGTCGAGGTCAGCCCGTGCGAGGACAGCGCGATCACCTTGCCACCCTGCATCGCCGTCACCTCGGTGCCCAGCGACTCGAGCAGCAGGGTCATGGTCTTGATATCCGACAGCCGCGGCGCATTGGTCAGCGTGAGCGGCTCATCGGTGAGCAGCGTGACCGGCATCAACGCCAGCGCCGCATTCTTGGCCCCGGCAATGCTGATCTGCCCGCTGAGCGGCTGCCCGCCGGTGACGATGATACTGTCCATGCCTAGTCCTCGCCGCCGTTGTCCGCCACATCCGTGGCCGGCGCCTCATCCGGCTTGCGGGTGTTGGCCTGT